>DASZXD010000223.1:0-10926 GCA_035546015.1 Occallatibacter sp. | reverse complement strand
CTGATCGGTTTCTGGTTTCTGATGCAGCTTGTGCATGCGGGTTCAGTAGCACGAATACAGACCGGAGGCGTGGCTTACCTCGCACACATCGGCGGATTTCTGTTTGGCGTGATTACGGCGCGGTGGTTTGAGGACAAGCGTCGGCTGGCGTGGCTCGAGAGCGAGGAGTGAGCTGGCTTTGCAGTTGTGCTGCAATCAAAATCATCCCACACAAAATCGTACTCAGTAGCCGACATTCTTAAGTGCCTGCGGGCCAAGGCGCTCTCTGAGTTGTGCCAGATAGAGGCTTTCGGGCTTGACCGGATTGTCGGGTGAGTCGACGGTTGCGGGTGCGAGGGCTGCCCGCGGTGGGCCGCCGTCGTAGATGGGGAAAGCGGGGTCAGTTTGTTGGCCCTTGTTGCCGATGGACCAGATCATGGAGCCGGGCGGGGTGTTCATACCGAGCGACTTTGCCGAGGAGTTCCAGACAACCGACCATCCGATAGCCCATCCATGGCCTGAGCCCATCTCGCCCCGGTTCATCATATCGATGCCGCCGTCGGGGACATCGCAGTTGTCGATGAGCAGGCCGGTTGACCAGCGCTGGTGCGGCGCGATGTGTCCGTTGCCGAGAAAGCGGCAGTGGAGCGCAACGACAGGACCCTGCTCACGGTCCTGAGTGACGATGTAGAAGGTGTTGTTACCGGAGGCGGTGCAGCGGTCGAAGAGAATCTGTGAGCCGTTGCAGGCAAAGTCGGCAGGTTTGGCAGCGCTGGTGACAGGGACGTGCTGGGCGATGTCGCACTTGAGGAACGTAATGCGTTCGCTGCCGTTGTTGATGCGGATGCCGTTGGTGGTCTCTTCAAAGGCGACAGAACGCACCCAGCTGTCGGCGACATCCTGGATGGCCATACCGCTGTACTCAGCCTGGCCGAGCGCGATGCTCTGTTTTGGCGCGACGATCCGAAGGTCTTCAACGCCGACCTGGGTGAGCTGGCCGATAAGGTCAATTTTTACGACGGTGGCGTGCGCGCCTGCAAAGAATTGCGTGTCGTAGGAGTCCATGAGCGGGACTTCAAGAGAAATAGTATTGCCGGAGACGGCAGCGATGCGGCGGCGCACGTCGAGATGGCTGGCAGTGACCCAATGCTCGGGCTTGCCGTTGCGGCTCATATTGTCCATACCCATGAAGTGAATCCATTCGGGAGTGACGGGTTTGGAGATGAGCAGCGTGTCGCCGGGGTGGAGCTGTGAGGCGTCAGAGACATGGATAGATGTTGCGCCGGCGGGGACGTAGGCGTCGGTGATGGTGGCGGGAGAGCCGAGTTCTTTCTGGTCGAGTTTGCCGGCGATGCGGAGGGCGAGATGTGGGGCGCCGGTCATTTCGATGATGGTGCCGTGGTCGCCGTTTCCGGAGCCGCGCAGGACTATGCCGGATGCGGCTATGGCGAGAGTGTGGGCGCAATGGAAGGTGCCGGGAACGAGCTCGACGGCGCCGCGGAAGCCGTTGTCGAGCGGAAGGGCGGAGACCTCGTCGATGGCCTTCTGGATAGCCTCAGTGTCGTCTGCGCCGGAGGGTTTGACGGTGCGCTTTGCGGGAACGGTTGGCAGGGCTACGCCGCCGCCTTCATAGCCGGCGGAGGAGAAATCGGGGATTCGGTCGGCTTTGGGGGTGGTGGCGTAGACGAGTTTGCCGGCTCGGCCCTGACGGACCCAGTGGCTTCGCGCGGCAATCAAGTTTGAACTACAAACAAAAATAGCGCCAAGGAGCAGGAAGAGGCGGATAGTTAGCTTCAGCATGGTGACGGGGAATTGACCTCGTTCAACAGCGTACAATATCATTCAATAACAGGCAAGACCGGTCATCATCTTTCATCATCTTTCTAAATCCGCACATTTTGTATGCGATACCAGGAGAAAATCAAGATGCCATCATCCGCAGGAACCGTAGAAACGAATCCGGCGCTGTTTTTTACGCCGGAAGCTGAAGCGATCAAGAAAGAGATCTGCGAGGCGGGGAAGAAGTTGTGGCTGCGGCAGTATGTGGACGGCAACGGCGGAAATATCTCCTACCGTATCGGGCCAAATGAAGTGATCTGTACGCCGACGCTGATCAGCAAATACGACATTACGCCGGACGACCTGTGCATGGTGGACCTGGACGGGAACCAGCTTGCAGGAAAGCAAAAGCGGACGAGCGAGATTTTTCTGCACCTCGAGATTTACAAAGCAGCGCCGGAGGTGAAAGCTGCAGTGCACTGCCATCCGCCACATGCGACGGCGCATGCGATTATTCATCGCGCTCCGGAGTACCTGACGATTCCCGAGTTTGAGGTGTTTGTGGGCAAGGTGCCGGTGCTGCCTTATGAGACACCGGGAACGGCGGCATTTGCGAAGACGGTAGCTCCGTATGCACAGAAGCATGTTGCAGCATTGCTGGCGAATCACGGCGTGATCTGCTGGGGAGATACGGTGACGCACGCAGAGTGGTATGCCGAAGTGCTGGAGACGTATTGCTGGACCGTGCTGGTTGCCAAGCAGCTTGGCGGGCCGATTCACTACTTCACTCCGGAGCAGGAAGCGGGTGTGCTCGATATCCGCAGGCGGTACAGTATTCCGGATCACAGGCTGGATGAGGCCGGAAACGTAGAATGCGACTGCGCGGGCGATGCACTGGTTCCGGCTGCGCAGCCGCAGGCCGAGAGCCTGAAGGTGGAGCTGAGCGATGCGCAGTTCGACCGCCTGGTGAAGTCGGTGACGGAATCGGTGCTGAAGGCCATCAGCAAGTAGTTGAGCCAGAATGAAAGCGGCTGAACGGCAACTGAGAATCCGGCAGATGCTCGAGGGGCGGGACTTCGTCGATCTCGAAACGTTGTGCCGGGAGCTGGACGCTTCCGAGTCCAGCGTGCGGCGCGACCTGGACATTCTGGAACAGGAACGGACGCTGAAGCGTGTGTATGGCGGCGCGGTTGCCCTACAGCAGCAGCCGGGGCGGGCGTTCGACTATGCCGTGGAGAGCGTGCGCCTGAGCGATGAGAAGACGCGGATTGCGCGGCTGGCCGCGAGCCTGATCGAGGATGGGCAGACGGTGATCCTCGATGGCGGGTCGACGGTTGCCGCGGTGGCGCGGGAGCTTTCGTCGAAGCGGTTGCATATTGTGACGAATTCATTGCCGATTGCGGAAAATCTGGAGACGCTGCGGAATATCGAGCTGACGCTGACGGGTGGGTACTTCGATCCGCGGCTGCGGGTGATGCTGGGGCCGTTTTGCGAGCAGATGCTGGGAGCGATTCGTGCGGATGTGCTGATTATGGGCATCGGCAGCGTGACGGCGAGCGGGTTCAGCAACAACAACACGCTGGTGGTGGGCTCAGAACGGAAGATGCTCAGCGTGGCGGCGAAGGTGATTATCGTGGCCGATCACACGAAGTTCGGGCGCGGCGGGGTGATCCCGGTGGCTCCGCTGAGCGCGGCGCATGTTGTCGTTTCAGACAGCGCACTTGTGGCGGAGTACGTGGAGATGCTGCGCGGGAATGGCGTAGAAGTGCTGCTGGCATAGACTGGAGCCTGAGGAGATCCGGTGCGTATTGGCCGCGAAGACGTGCTGATTATTGTGGACGTGCAGAACGACTTTTGTCCCGGCGGCGCGCTCGAAGTGTGCGAGGGCGATGCGGTGATCGAGCCGATCCACCACATCGCGGAGCAGTTCGAACATATCGTGCTGACGCAAGACTGGCATCCGGCGAACCACACTTCATTCGCGGCAATGCATCCAGGCAGGAATCCCTTCGAAACGATTGAGCTGGCGTATGGCGCGCAGACCTTGTGGCCGGCGCACTGCGTGCAGGGCAGCCGTGGGGCTGAACTCCATGAAGGGCTGAGGTTGATGCGTGCGGAACTGATTGTGCGCAAGGGATTCGACGCTGCGATCGATTCATACTCGGCCTTTTTTGAGAACGATCGCAGGACGCCGACGGGGCTGGCCGGCTATTTGCGCGAGCGTGGGTTTGTGCGATGCTTCTTTGCTGGACTGGCCTACGACTACTGCGTCGGATATTCCGCGCTGGATGCACGGCGGCTGGGGTTTGAGGCTGTGGTGGTGCGCGATGCCTGCAGGGCGATTGATTTGAATGGATCGGCGGTGGGGATCGAGGCGGAGTTTCGTAGTGCGAACGTGACCGTAATAGAAAGCCGCGAACTGTATGCATGACGGTGAGCGGCGTAGAATCTTATAGGGCTGAAGAGCCGTTTTGTCCGTGTATGTCCCGTAATTTCTACATTCTCGCCGCCACTTGTGGCTTATTTGCGCTGCTTTCAGCAGGGATGGCGATGGTGCCGTCGAGCTTTCAGCCGGGGCTGCCTGCCAATGGGTCGCTGTGGCGAACGGTGGCGCTGCTGCTGCTGCTGGCGGCGCTGCTTTCGGGGCTCATCGGCGTGTTGAGCAATCTGTTTGAGCAGGTGGACCGGCGTAGCGAAGAGGCGCGCAGGGTCGCCCGGCGCAGAAGGCGCGGCAGCCGGTAAAATAGAGGCAGGGACGCTTTCCCCGACAGGATCGATCAGAAGCCGATGTACGAAGTCACTGTAGAGGCCGGTTTTTCTTCCGGCCACTACCTGCGCAACTACCGGGGCAAGTGCGAGAATCCGCACGGCCATAACTACAAGGTCCGCGTTACGCTTGCGGGTGCGGCGCTGGACGAGGCCGGCCTGTTGCTGGACTTCAAGCTGCTCAAGCAGGTGATGCGGCCGGTGATCGAGCGGATCGACCACCAGATGTTGAACGACCTGGAGCCGTTTACGACCATCAATCCTTCAGCCGAGAATATAGCGAAGTACTTCTACGACGAGACCAACCTGCAACTGGCAGAGATGACGCGTGGACGGGTGCGGGTGAAGGACTGCACGATCTGGGAGACGGATACGACAACGGCGACGTATTACGAATAGGAAGCTGGCGTCGATGAGGTCTGAAGCAGTCATCACAGCCTCAGGCTCGCTGAGCAATCGAATCAAACAACGGTTTACCTTATGACCAGGCAGCATCCCGTTTTCACGCGCGCCCAGGCTTTTTGTGAGCGGTTTGGTCTGCGCCTGCCGATTTTGCTGGCACCCATGGCGGGCGCTTGCCCTGCTTCGCTATCGATTGCCGTGATGAATGCCGGCGGATTAGGCGCCTGCGGCGCGCTGCTGATGCAGCCGCAAGCAATTGCGGAGTGGGTTGCCGAGGTGCGAGGCGGCAGCAGCGGACCGTTTCAAATAAATCTCTGGACACCTGATCCGACGCCCATGCGTGATCTGGCGCATGAAGCAGAGGTTCGCGAGTTTCTGGCCCAGTGGGGCCCTGAAGTGCCGAGTGAGGCAGGCGATGCCACACCCCCGGATTTCAATGCACAGTGCGAGGCCCTGCTGGAAACATCGCCGCCGATCGTCTCGTCGGTCATGGGGCTTTATCCACCGAACTTCATTGCAGAGTTGAAGACCCACAAAATTGCCTGGTTTGCCAACGTCTCTACGGTGGCGGAGGCTCGCGCCGCCGAGGCGGCGGGTGCAGACGTTGTAGTGGTGCAGGGCATGGAGGCGGGAGGCCATCGCGGCTGTTTCGATGCGTCTGCCGCCGAACGCGAGATGGTCGGTCTGTTCGCGCTGGTGCCGGCGGTGGTGGACGCGGTGCGCATTCCCGTTGTGGCTACAGGCGGCATTGCCGATGGGCGTGGAGCAGCGGCGGCTTTACTGCTGGGTGCAAGTGCTGTGCAGATCGGAACAGGATTTCTGCGTTCTCCTGAGGCGAAGACGCATCCGGCCTGGGCGGGTACGCTTGCGGCGACGTTGCCCGAAGGCACGATGGTGAGCCGGGTGTTCAGCGGCAGGGCCGGCCGGAGCATTGCGACGGATTATGTCCGCGCGGCCACGGCTGCGGGCGCACCCGATCCAGCGCCGTACCCGGTGCAGCGCGGACTCACGGCGGCGATGCGTACGCAGGGCGGCAAAATGGGCGACGTGAACCGAATGCAGGTATGGGCCGGGCAGTCCTCGGCGATGGCGCATGCCGAGCCTGCGGGAGAGATTGTGCGGCGGGTGTGGCAGGAAGCCGAAACACTGCTGGCCTGAGCGGTTCAGTTCATCTGGCTCGACTTCGATTTCAGGTACTTGTCGAAGGGGATTTCAAAGTAGAAGAGTTCGTTGCCGTCGGCGTCGCGAATCACGCGGAGATAAAGGTGCGCGCCGCGCAGTGGGTGGCTGAGGTCGGAGACATCGTAAAAGAGGAAGCCGGCACGGGTGGTGTGCGGCTCGACGGCGAGGGCCTGGTACTCGAAGGTGTCGAAGTCAGCTTCAATGTCTTTGTTGCTGGCCTTGGGATGTGTGTGGATAGGCGGAAGCGGGCCTGGCATGGGAATGCGCGAGCCTTCGCGCTCCTTGCGGGTCATGAGGCGCTCGACGTCTTCGGGCTCAGCGGCCTGGATGCGGTCGCCTGAAGCAGTCTCAAAGAGAATGCGCGCGTCGCGCAGTGAGATGGGGCGGTCGCCGTCGTTGGTGACGATGAGGCGAATGGGCATGACTCCGTGGCTGAGATAGTCGACGCGGAACAGGGACTCTTTTTCCTTGGTATCGTAGGGTTCTGCAGCGATGGCCACATGCTCTTTGTCGTGCACCTCAACAGCGGCAAAGGAGGTGGCCGGCTGCACGGGCGGCTGCGTGTGGTCAGAGGCCACAGCCGGCAGTACCAGCCCGAGAAGAACCAGGGAAGTTGCGCGCCAAGTCCACATCGTGGTCGACTGTATCATTCTAATGTCTGGTCTTGACTTTAGATTAGACAGCAACACCTGGGAAATCGTCATAGATGACATTGTTCTTGTATAACCTGGCGCTCATTACCATCCTTACGGTCACGGCACCGTGGTGGCTATGGAAGATTAGTACCACCCGGAAGTACCGGGACGGTCTGAAGGAGCGGCTTGGCGAGGTTCCGGCATCGCTGGCAAGGATGCGCAAGCACCTGAAGGCGCCGGTAATCTGGCTTCATGCCGTGTCTGTAGGCGAGGTGCTGGCGATGAGCCGGCTGGTAAGCGAGATGGACTGGGCGCTTTCCGACTATCGACTGCTCATCTCAACGACAACGCGCACCGGTCAGGATCTGGCGCGGGAGCGGTTTGGCGCCAACCGGGTGTTTTATTGTCCGCTGGACCTGCCGTGGGCGGTGAAGGCCTATATGACGGTGCTGTCGCCGCGTGTGCTGATTCTGGCTGAGTCAGAGTTCTGGCCGAATATGCTGGAAAACTGCTACCGGCGCAAGATTCCTGTGATGGTGGTGAATGCGCGGGTATCGGACAGGTCATGGCCGCGCTATCAGGTGATGCAACGGCTGTGGAAGCCTCTGATGAGCCGGCTAAGTGCGGTGCTGGCGCAGAGCGAGATTGATGCCGACCGGCTGTTGAAGTTGGGCTGCCGGCCAGAGCGTGTTACCGTCTCCGGTAACCTGAAGTTCGACGTGCGCACAGCGGAAGAGTCAGACGCGACGCTGCTGCTGCGTAATTTAGCAGGTAGCCTGCGGCTCATTGTGGCGGGCAGCACGCTGGATGGCGAAGAACAGGCCCTGCTGGATGCGTGGCCGCGACTGCTGACGGCCGACCCGCAGCTGGTTCTGATTCTGGCTCCGCGGCATCCGGAACGGTTTGGCGAGGCGGCCGAGCTGCTGGAGAAGTCGGGAATACCCTGGGTGCGGCGGTCAGACTGGCCGGCCAAGCCGGCGTATGCACTGGAGCCGCTGAGGCCGGGGTCCGCGGTGCTGCTGGATACGATCGGCGAACTTGCGTCGGTATATTCGTTGGCGACGCTGGCATTTATCGGCGGCAGCATTGTGCCTTCGGGAGGGCACAATCCGCTGGAGCCGGCGCAGTTTGCCGTGCCTGTGGTGATGGGTCCGCACTACGCAAACTTCCGTGCGATTACGGAGGATCTGCGCGCTCACAACGCGATTCGCATTGCGGCGAAGGAAGAGCTGGCCGCTGCACTGATCGAGATGATTCAGCATCCTGAAGAGGCGGATGCCATGGGCGTGCGTGCCAAAGAGGTCTTTGACCGGCAGGCGGGCGCGACGGACCGCTGCCTGGCCGCACTGCGGGCTGTGCTGGCGGAGACTGCTTCGTGATAGAACGGCCGTGGCTTGCGCCGCTCACGCCGCTGTACAGGCTGGCGCTCGGGCTGCGCGAACTGGAGCTGCGGTCGGAAGTGCAGCGGCTGCGCTGGCCGGTGATCAGCATCGGCAATCTTTCGACAGGGGGCTCGGGAAAGACTCCACTGACGATTACGCTGGCCCGTGCACTGAGCGGGCGCGGCGTTCACGTAGATGTGCTTTCGCGCGGATATGGACGCGTGAGCCGCGCGGCGATGCATGTGGACCTCAATGGAACAGCCGAGGAGTTTGGCGACGAGCCGCTGGAGATTGCACGGGCAGCGGGCGTGCCCGTGTTTGTGGCGGCGCGTCGATATGAGGCCGGTGTGATGGCGGAGGCTGAATCGCCGGCAGGCGTGCATCTGCTGGACGATGGGTTTCAGCATCGGCGGCTGCATCGGGATGTGGACATTGTGCTGGTGAGCGCGCGCGATTTCAGGGATCGGCTGCTGCCTGCCGGGAATCTGCGGGAGCCGCTGAGAGCGCTGCTCCGGGCTACGTGCATGGCTATTTCTGCAGATGACGAGGGAGTTGAAGAACTGCTGAAGAGCATCGGCTGGCAGGGGCCGGTGTGGCGGGTTCGGCGACGTATGGAAGTGCCGCAGGCGGGTGGCCCAGTGATTGCGTTTTGCGGAATTGCCCGGCCAGAGCAGTTTTTTGCGGGGCTTGAGGCGGGAGGGATGCTGCTGGCCGGGCGCATTGTTTTTGCGGATCATCATCGCTATACAGCAAACGATGTGGAGCGATTGCGGGAAGAGATGCGCAAGAGCGGCGCTGTTGCATGTGTGACTACCGAAAAGGATCGGGTGCGATTGGGCAGACTCGTGGAGTTGCTGCCGCTGAAGACAGCTGCGCTGCGTGTGGAGATTGAGGATGAAGGTGCGATTTTGAGCTGGCTTCGTCGAAGACTCGCTCGTTGAGTACCGATCCGATTCGTTAATTTGCCTGATTCATTGGATGGGTGGTCTTTGTAGCTGTGTTATGGACCGATCAGTCCCCGAAAGGGATTGCCGCTTTTTAATAATGGCCGTAATTCTGAGTAAGGCACAGTAATCTCCGGACCACAGGCCGCGATTACATGCGGTAGATTCGGAAGGATCGCCAGGCCTGTAGGCTCAAAATGCAAGAACAGCTCCGCTTTCGGCTCAATCATCGAGGCTTTGCAATCTCCAGCGTCCGATGGATAGTGGCGCTTGTATAGATCGATCAGGTCATCTACCGGCAGCTCACCTGCTATGAATATTTCTCCAGAATCTCGATCAAAATCGAATCTTTTCCCGGTCCGCATGTTGTAAGTCAGAGGTTCATAATTTTCAAAGGGATGGGTGCCGCCGCAATAAGCGAATGCTTTGTTCTCGATGCTGAAAACATCCCTAGTTAGCACGGCTACTCTGCTGCTATGTTCCCAAAATGCTTCGTGCATGTGATCCTTAAAGCAATCAGATCTCTGCGCGCGGAGCGATCGTTCTTCTGAGCGTAGATCTTCGTTTACCGCTTTCATAAGCGATGCATTAGGAAAGCGAATGATCTGCGGAAGGACAATGCTGTGATGCGGATTTGGTGGAAGTGAATATGCGAGCCCTGGAACAATTCGCGATTTTGGATGATGATCGGGGAATCGCTCGACAGTCTGGCCCAATGCATAACCACACAGGATGATTACGAGAGGTATGAAGGCTCTCGAAGCCGCCGGTACAAGCGTATTGACAAATCTGCGCAATTCGTTGATCGCCTTACTTCACTGGCGTTGGCTGCAGCCATGCGCCGTTGCCGGCGGAATCCCATACGTCGAAGCGGACCCACTTTTTGCCGGTGGCATCGAAGGGAATGCGGAAGGTTTTTGTGCCGAATGGCTCTGTCGCAGTGAGGTCGATGATTTTGCGGTCGACTTTTGCACCGTCGCTCCACACTAACTCGGCGAACTCGAGCGGAAAGGTGTACTCGATTGTCGCCGTGTAGACACTCTTTGCGCCCGAGCCTTCGATGGACCAGTTGTGGAAGAGAATTTCGCCGGTGGTGCCGAAGAAGTTGCCGGCGCGGATGCCTTCGACGACAGGAGCCCAGCTTTCGTTGTAGGCCGGCACCTTGTCGAGCTTGAGGTAGTTGATGGCAAGCAGCGGATAGGTGTCGTCGCTGGGGACCTTCATGTAGGTATCGCCTTCAGCGAGCATGAACTTTGGCCTGGGAGCCCAGTTGCTCATCTCGTCAGTGAGGCCGAAGCAACGCTCCTCGCACAAGCGCTTTTGCGAGAGGTCGACGGGGAGCGACTCCCACGATGCGCCGATGAAGCGGTCACTGAGAAAGAAGTCCTTGTCCTTGTACTCATCGGGGTAAAGCGCAGAGCTTTTGGTACGCGGGTGCGCGGTCCAGATGATGCCCTGCTCGCGGTTGAGCATCTTCTCAACGTCGGCAACCGAGCCGAGATGGTAGACGTGGCCGTAAGTTGGATCGGTCTCTTCAAAGCTCTGGCTATCGGGGCGCGGAACAGCGTGGGAGAAGTAGACCGGTTTGGGCAGCATCATGTACCAGTGGCCGCCGAGATATGCGTTGACTTCTTCGGCGGGAATGACCAGGAAGTCTTTATCGCTGACCTTGCGCGCACCTTCAAAGTAGAGCTTTTGCTCGTAGAAGCGCTTGGGGCCGGGATCGTTGATGTCGGAGTCGTCGTGGAAGTCGCCAAGGTAAACGATATTGATGCCGAGGCCGCGGAAGACTGGAACCCATGTGGGCATGAAATCAGATGTGCCGCGGTCGCGGATCATCTCGTTGAAGTCGAGATG
>DASZXD010000222.1:0-13943 GCA_035546015.1 Occallatibacter sp. | reverse complement strand
AATGCGGTTGATGACGTCGATTGCGTCATGGTGGAGATCAACATCGACTATTTCAAGAACCTCGGCGCACATGTTCTATTTGGCGTAGCTCTTAATGCTATTACTGACGCAGTCATCGATCCGGCAGTGGTTTACGTATTGCGCTGGATGGCGGCGCGGCAGTCGAAAATGCCAGAATTCGCGCCTTTGTATACCATCACGTCCTGAGTGATCCGAATAGCTGCTTGCAACTGATTGCAGATACTCACATGGTTTGCGAACCAGCTTACGGTAAGTACATGTCTTCAAACGGTTCGTGGAGAGAGCCGAAAGCATCAGCAGAGCTCGAATCGAAGGACAATCCCTGATGTTTTCCCGGGTATCAAGGGCGATAGAAAAATCTCCAAAATGAATTAATTGAATTGATTGGTGGACGCGGTAGGAATCGAACCTACAACCTGTCGGTTAAGAGCCGAATGCTCTGCCAGTTGAGCTACGCGTCCAATGGGTTGGAAAAAACCGCATGGAGGGGTTGTTTTTGCGGCTGCGCGGAGAGCAAAAATGCACTCCGCACCTTCAAAAATATAGCACAGGCGCGGCGAAATCGGAAGGCGCGGCGGTGGAGGGCAAAGCCGCGTCAGCAAAGAGGGTTTCCTCTGCTTTCCTCATTTGCCAACCACCAGAATCTGGAACGAATGCGGGATCATGGGCGGCCGAGGCCGGCGCATCCACTCCGGCGTGCCTGCCGGCGGCGGGGTTGCCTGCGGCGTGGCGGCGGGAACTGGCCCATATTCGGCGGTAATGAGGAATATCTGGTTGGTCTTCAGATCGAGAGTGAGCGTCTTGGCCCGGGCCGGCGTCGCCACGGTTTGCTCCACGCGGAAGCTGGCAGGCGAGTCCTCCTTGACCACCGTCAACGTGCCGTCGCCCTGCGAACTGAACGCTTCCATCGTTGCGGGGTTGAAGGTTGCGCCATCAGAGCCGGCTCCGATAGGCAGGTCGGTGATGATGTGCCCGTCGGTGGCCGAAAGGATAATCATGTTGCTTTTCTCCCGGCATGCAGCAAAGAGAACTTCGTCTTTTACGTCGAGCGCTAGACCGGCGCAGCCACCGCCTTTGCTTGAAACATCGTAGCGGCCCACCATCTTCATGGTGTTCGCGTCGATGACGGCGATGGCAGCCTTGTCTTCGATGTCGACGTAGATCTTGCCGTGGCCGTCGGTAGCGGCTTCTTCGGGTGCGCCGCCGATGTCGATGGTGCCAAGGATCGAGCCGTCCTTGTCGTCGAGAACGGTGATGTTCGGCTCGGAGTGGCTGAGGATGTAGAAGTGGTGATTGTAGGGGTCGTTGAGGTACCCGTCGGGGTTGCCTTCGACGTCGATCTTCTTGAGAACCACGAAGGTCTTTGCGTCGAACATGGTGACCGGCTTCGAAGTTGCGAATCCGTGGCCGGTTGCTGCGTCGACGGCTGCGCCGTGCGCGCTGGTGCCGGGAATGTCTCCGACCTGGGCGAGCGTGTCGAGGTTAAATACGCCGATATGACCAGCGGGGCCGGAGCGGGCAACATAAAGATTGCGGCCGTCAGGGTCGGCAGTCACGTAGTCGAATCCGCCATCGCCACCCACAAGCTGAATTTTAAGCACATGGTACGGGCCGGTATCCTGCGCATGAGCAAGGCAGGCAAATGGAAGCAGAGCGGCAAGTGCTGCTAGGACGAGCCTTTTCGATGACATGGCGTTGCCTCCCATAAAGGACGTTTGTCGGTCCCGCAAACTATTCGAACCGGGGTGATCTTCCGCGTTGGGGCAAAACCGAGCATACACGGTGCAACCTGAAGATTCTGTGAAGGCGGGCCACGAAGTGAAGAAACGATTCGCGCAGGCATGGTTTGCGGCAGGATTGGCGGCGATCCGGGCAGAGCTTTATTCGGGAACGCTGGCCCGTTTCTCAAGCCGTAAATTCAGGTGGCCGACAACTCAGGCGGAGCCCATTGTTCAGCCCTCGCTCATCATAAAAAATCATCTATCTGGGCGGGTCCGAGGCGCCGGCTCTGAGAGCCTCGATGCTACGATGGTCGGCGACAAACACTTCGGGTACAGCACTAGCCCGAATAGGAGCTATGTCCCATGGGTACCCTGCTTCAACCGTGGTTCCTGGTCTTATTTGGAGTCACAGGTTTTTTTGTTTTTCTCACGCTAGGCGCAAACGAGGACAGGAATAACAAGGTTCCGATGAGGTCATTGGAACGCTGGATGATTATAGGAATCTGCGTGGTGATTGTGACCTTGGGGATATTCAAGATTCAACAAGACCGCAAGTGGAACCCATTCCATTCTGTAACCAAAGTCGTGCCTGTCACTGTGCGTTAGCCTTCGGGCGAACAGCCGCCAAACCAGAAACTACGTCGTATATGACAGTTGGGGCATAGGTCAGCGTTTGCGCAAACGCAGGGACTCCCAGCTTGCGTCGGCGGTCCAGCCGCCGTCTACGGTGAGCGTGTGGCCGTTGATGAAGCCGCTTTCATGTGGATCGGCGAGAAAGGCGATGGCGCGTGCGATGTCGTCGGGCGAAGCGAAGCGGCCCATGGGCACGCGCTGTGTAATGTCGGCGTCGGAGTAGCTGCCTCCGGCCTGGTCGGCGTGGTCCATCTCGGTTTTCACCCAGCCGGGGCAGACAGCGTTGACGCGCACGCCGCGGCCGCCCCACTCGGCGGCCAGTGTGCGGGTGAGGCCAACGAGCCCATGCTTTGAGGCGTTGTAGGCGGCGCGGTCTGCCACGCCGAGCAATCCGGCAATCGACGCGACGTTGACGATGGAGCCCGAGCCTGCTTCGAGCATGCGCGTACCGAAGGCCTTGGCGAGAAGAAACGGGCCAACGAGATTGATATCGAGAACGCGGCGGAAATCCTCGGCAGAGGTGAGCTCGGCTGGCGTGATGAGGCTGACGCCGGCGTTGTTCACCAGGACGTCGGCGCGGCCATAGCCGGCCCCATATCGATCAAAGACCTGTGCGGCGAAGTCGTTTACCTGCGCCTCGTCGGCAACGTTTGCCGTGTATGGCAATACTTCGCCGCCCGCGGCCTCAATGGCTGCTGCGGTCTCGGTGGGCTCGCGCAGATCGATGATGGCGATGCGAAAGCCGCGGCTGGCCAGCAGTTCTGCGGTGCGGCGGCCAATGCCCTGCGCGCCTCCGGTCACAACGGCTACGGGTCTGCTTTCAGTCATGAGGGTGTCTCCAGCGTCTATTGTTTATGTTCGCAAATGAGGGCGGGGTGTCGGGTAGAATGACTCGGTTGCCGCGGCGCAGAGTTTCGCGTTGCGTAAACGGTTTCCCGATGTCGCGCAGGGTGAGCGGATTTCGTCGCCGATTCTTGTTTTTGAGGAGATTTCTTATGAAGCGCTTTGTTCGTGATTGTGCTCTCGCGGTGGTTGCGGCTGCGTGTACAGCGGCCGTAACGCATGCGCAGGCAGTGACTGAGATTGGCGGCGAGAAGCTGGTGACGCTGAGCCGCACGGCGGTGAGCAAGACCAGGCCGGAGTTCACGAGCGTAACGCTGGCGCCGGGCCGCGGCATGGAGATCCTCTATATCAAGGCGAACTTTCCGGGCAAGGGCGAGATGAATGTACTGGCCTCGCCCGATCTGGACACGGCCAAGAAAATGCTCGACGAGCAGGACACGGCCTTTGGCGACCTTGGTTACCGGCTGGGCGCGGCGTTCCTCTGCCCGTATCCGAACCGGATTCGCGGCAAGCTCTCCGCAGACGGCAAGACGCTGACGACGGAGTGGAACGGCCACACCATCACGCTGCCTGCAAACAACATCGGCAAGCTGCCGGGAGCAGAGCGGCACGCGATGCACGGGCTGATTCTGAAGGCTCACACCGACGAAGTGCACGTAACCAAGATGCCGGGCGGCGAGCAGGTTTCCGGCGTTATTCATGCAGGAGATTTTGGCGGGCACTGGCTCTCGAAGACCGACCTGGTGGTGACCATCACGCTCACGGCCGAGGCGGTGGATGCATCGATTGTTGCGCACAACGTGGGCACGGCCGATGAGCCAATGGCGATTGGCTGGCATCCGTACTTCAATCTGCCTTCTGGCAACCGGGAGCAAGTGAAGATTCATATTCCAGGTTCAGAAATGGCGCAGGTAGACAACTACGACAACGTGTTTCCGACCGGCAAGCTCAAGCCCGTAAACGGAACGCAGTACGATCTGCAGGCGCCGGACGGCGTGGCGCTCGCGAAGAACTTCTATGACGACAACTGGAGCCACCTGGCCTGGAAGAACGGCGTGGTGACGGTGAAGGTGATCGATCCGGCCGCACAGTATGGCGTGGCTATCGAAGGTGTATCGCCGGAGATCAGGACTATCCAGATGTACGCGCCGCCAGACAAGCAGTTCGTGGCCATCGAGCACCAGTACAACTTTGCCGATCCCTTCGGCAAGGAGTGGGGCTCAATGAATACAGGAATGGTGACGCTGAAGCCGGGGCAGAGCACCAGGTGGCACGTGCGGCTGCGGGTGTTTGTACCGTAAGGACTACTTTGTATTTGCGGCCCGCTTGTTGTTGCTGATCCGGCGCCATGTACGCGAGAAGACATTGTGCAGCAGGCGGGTCTGCTCGGCTTTGAGTGCCTGGTAGGAGCGCTCGACGTAGACATCGAACTCGGGCGGCCAGCCAATCGTGGAGCGGCGCTCGGAGTAGTCGCCTTCAGCCCACTTGGCAAGCACTGCTTTGTATCCCACAACATGAGTGACAAAGTCGAGAAGGCAGCGCGGCATCTGCTCTTCCACGACCAGGTGCGCTTTCTCGATGATGATCTTTTCACGAATATCATTCAGCGGCATGAAGATCGTGGTCATCCAGAGCATCCACTCCTTCATTTCGCTGTCGAGAATGGGCTCGCTCTGTATCTTGCCCTGGCGGTTGAGCAGCGAGCGGTAAGCTATGTTGCCGGCCTGCGACGCAACATAGAGCGGGCCATAGAAGTCGTTGAGCCGTTCGTTCACCAGGCGCAGGCGGTCGGCGCGGCGGGCCATCATGCGCGTAATGAGGAAGGTGACGAGGTAGCCTGCAAAGGCCAGGATGATGGTGAGCACGGCTGCACTCTGCAGCGAACTCGGATTGAAAATTGCCACTTCTTCCATAGCGTTCCGTTATGACGCCGAAAGTATACGTGGAGCGATGAACGGCTGGCCGTGATGCCCGACACTTCAAGGGTGCGAAGATTCTGATTTGTCTTTCAGTCTTGAGACCGGAACGAGCGGACCGGACCGTGGCACAACTTTGATCTCGAAGAGCTTGGGCCAGAGCTTGCCGGTCACAAAGAGGCGATCGTGCACGGCATCGTATGCGATCCCGTTGAGCACGGCCTCCGGGTCGGGATGCTCCTTGTCAGGGAGCAGACCAGTGAGATCGATCCAGCCAACGACTTTACCGGTGGCCGGTGAGATGCGCGCAATGCGGTCAGTGTGCCACACGTTGGCGTAAATTTCGCCGTGGACGTACTCGAGCTCGTTGAGCTGCGTGACGGGCGCGCCGCGGTCTTTCACCACAATGCGGCGGACGACACGGAAGGTTGTGGGATCGAGAAAGCGCAGCGTCGCGCTGCCATCGCTCAGTATGATGTGCGCACCGTCCTGCGTGAGTCCCCATCCCTCGCCGTCGTAATGTAGCGTGCTCAACTGGCGGAAGCTGAAGCGGTCATAGACAAAGGCGACGTGCGAGAGCCAGGTGAGCTGCACGAGCGTGCTTCCCCAGTTGGTGAGGCCTTCAGCAAAATATTTGCTCGGGATGGGGATCTCCTGCTGCACACGCCCGGTTGTGAGATCGACCATGCGTAGAGATGAGCGGCCGTTGAGTCCGGTGCTCTCGTAGAGGTGGCCGTCGAGGTAGATGAGCCCCTGCGTGTAAGCACGTGAGTCGTGCGGGTAGGTGTGAACGATCTTGTAGGTGTCTGCTGCGAAGACGTGCAGCGTGGCGAGCGTAAAAAGGACCAGCAGTGCGAGTATGCGAGAAAGAAAGGTGCGGCGCATCAGAGAGGTGAACCCAACTCAAGTTTACGTTGCCGGTCCGGCATCGTTGGCAATCACGGCTGTGACAGGGGGATTGCTGGTGAGCTGCGAGTCCATGATGAGGACGGTGCGCACCTCGCCGCCGCTCAGCGGCAGCACGGTGGAGGTATAGGCGGGCTTGATAACGCCTGTGGGCGTAACGACCATGGTCACTGACTTTGCGGCAAAGCTAATGTATTGCGCGGCATTGCCCACGGGCAACGCGGTAACCAGTGGAACGCTGTCCGCGAGTGTGGAGTCCGCTGGGACCATGTAGATGTCCACTGCGCCGGTCTTCGTGGCCTGATTGAGGAAGCGGAATGCCGCCAGTCCGGCGGCTGCGGGAATCTGCTGGTCGGCAAGAATCGTCGCGGAGTAGCCGGAAGAGGCCGACGCATCGTCGGCTATGAAGATCGAGTTCTGCCTGGCAGCCACAAGCGGAGCGATGAGCGAGAGGAGTTTGCTTCCGTTGGCCGCGGAGGCCAGAACGATGGAAGCGCCGTTCGAGGCAGGGATGGCTCCATAAGCAGTGACAGCGCCCTGGCCGATGTTGCCGGCGATCATCTGGTTTTCAACACTGACATTGAGCGCAGGCGCAGTATAAGAAGCGTCGATGACGCGGATGAGGCTGGGAGCGGTGTAACCGGCCACGTTTTCGCAGGCGCAGAGAGCGAGGGACGCTGCCAGAGATGCGGCAATGCTGACGATGAGGACCAGTGGCGGGATTCGTCTGCTCATCTGCTTGATGCGATCTGTGTTCATCCGCCTCTCCGTCGGGGGTACGGCCATCTCCATGGTACAGGCAGTCGCAAGGATGCGCAGAGGTTTTGAACGTGTGCAGACCGCCCCATGTATGGCATTGGAAATCAGCTAGTGCCGAGATAGACGAATCGGGCAAGGAACAGCGCGGCGAGCAGGTAGAGCAGCCAGTCCTGACGACGGAATTTGCCCGTGGCCAGGTGCAGCACCGCCCAGGCAATGATGCCAAAGCCGAGTCCGTTGGCGATGGAGTAGGTGAAGGGGATGAGGACAAGCGTGAGAAATGCGGGCACGGCAACCAGCGGGTCGTGCCAGTGAATCTCTGTGATAGCCGCGAGCATGAGCGATCCAACCAGGATAAGAGCAGGCGCCGTAGCCGCCGAGGGCACAATGCCAATGAACGGCGCGGCGCCGATGGCTCCGAGAAAGAGCAGGCCGGTGACAATGGCGGTAACGCCGGAGCGGCCTCCGGCGGCGACGCCAGCGGTGGACTCCACGTAGCTGGTGACGGTCGATGTACCGATCATCGAGCCAAGAACGGTAGAGGCCGCGTCGGCGAACAGGATGCGGTTGAGCCGCGGAATCGAGTGATCGGCGGCAATGAGCCCGGCGCGCTTGGTCACGGCAACGAGCGTGCCGAGATTGTCGAAGAGATCGACAAAGAAGAAGACGAAGATGATCTCGAGCAGGCCCTTGTTGAGTGCGCCGCGGATGTCGAGCTTGAAGGCGGTTTGTGTGAGTGCGCCGAAGCCAACCGTTGAATGCGTCCAGTGAACCAGGCCCAGCGGCCAGGCGATCGCAGTGATGGTGAGCACGCCAATGAGAATGGAGCCGCGCACCTTCTTCACTTCAAGCGCGACCATGAGGATGAGCCCGAGAAGCGAGAGATATGTAGTGGGATTTTTAATGTTGCCCAGGCCGACAAGCGTATTGGGATCGCGTATGACAAGGCCCGCATGCTGAAACCCGATGAAGGCGATGAACAGCCCGATACCGCTGGCCACTGCGGCGTAAAGCTGGTGCGGAATCGCATGCAGAATCATCTGGCGGATGCCGGCCGCGGTGAGCGCGAGAAAGACTACGCCGGAGATAAAGACTGCACCCAACGCCGTCTGCCATGGCACATGCATCTTGAGGCACACGGTATAAGTGAAATACGCGTTGAGACCCATGCCGGGCGCGAGGGCAATGGGATAGCGGGCAATAATGCCCATCAGAATGGACCCGAATGCAGCCGAGAGGCACGTAGCTGCGGTGACTGCAGGCAGCGGCAGACCCGCGTCAGCCAGGATCGCTGGATTGACGAGCACGATGTAGGCCATCGTGAGGAAGGTGGTGACACCGGCGAGCAGTTCCGTGCGCCAGTTCGTTCCCAGGTGCGCAAATTCGAAGTAATTTTCGAGTCGCTTCAGCATAGGTGGGTTCAAATAGAAAACCACAGTCCGCATGAAGAACAAAGAGGGATTTCCGCGTGCGGCGCATTATGAGACAGAAAAATCCCTCAACCACGCACATGAAAAATTGCGATTTGGTCGTCCGCAATCGCTGTCGATGCGGCAAGCCATGGTTCACGCGCGACGATCTGCGTGCAGGGGCCGAAGGTGCAGATACGGAGTGGTTGATGCACGCTCTGTTCGCGCAGTTTGTGTAGAACAGCGCCGAGTATGGAGCCGGTGAAAGGCGTGTAGAGGTAGACGACGGTTGCGGCGGAGAGGTCGGCCTCGCGTGCGTCCTGCTGCATGAATGTCGCGCGGCTCAGGCCAAGGCTCTCCGTACACCCGCGTGCGCTTGCCACATAGGCGGGTTCCACTTCGACCCCGATACCGCGAGCCCCGGTGAGCAGCGAGACGAGGATAGGTACATGGCCCAGGCCGGAGCCGAGATCGATGAGCGTGTCCGCTTCAGTGGGCGCACTTAAGCGAATCATGCGCAGGATGTGGCGTGCAGGCGTCGGCTGAAAGAAGATCATCTCCGGGCTGGGATAGATATTGGCGCTATCCGGCTCGCGAAGCTGCAGCACGCCGCCAATCAACTCGTCGAGACAGTCGTAGTGGAGACCGGTGGGTATTAGATCTGCCGGGTCAGCACAGTGCTCGATCCATGGAAGCAGGGCATCACGCCCAGAGCTGCGCTGTATCTGGCTGCGAATGGACTCATAGACGGCTGCGTTCGCGGCTTCGAGCCGTTCCCGCATTGCAGCCGCGTTTGAATCGGAAGGCTCGGCGTCCATTCGGTCGAGTTGATCGAGCGCATCGAGGCGTCTGCGTAGCTGATCCGGCTCGAAGAGGGTTGGGTCGGCTTCCAGATGTCTAAGGAAGTCTCGCAACACGACCGAAGTCATCGACTCAGCCAAGCAGCTTCGCGGCATCCTTCGCAAAGTACGTCACAATAAAGTCTGCGCCGGCGCGGCGGATGCCCACCAGCGACTCCATCATGGCGCGGTCGCGGTCAAGCCATCCTCTTTGAAACGCGGCGTGGAGCATGGAGTACTCGCCGGAGACCTGATAGGCGCCCATGGGCACGCCATAACGATCCCGCGCGGCGCGAACCACATCGAGATAGGGCATGGCCGGCTTCATCAGGATCATGTCCGCGCCTTCGGCCAGGTCGAGCTCGATCTCGCGCATGGCTTCTTTGAGATTGGCGCCGTCCATCTGATATGTCTTGCGGTCGCCAAACTGCGGAGCCGAGTCGGCGGCTTCGCGGAAGGGCCCATAAAACGCCGAAGCGAACTTGGAGGCGTAACTGAGGATCGGCGTCTGCGTGAGGCCTGCCTTGTCGAGCCCGGCGCGGATGGCCCCGACACGGCCGTCCATCATGTCGCTGGGCGCAATAACATCGGCTCCGGCCTGAGCCAGGCTGACGGCGGTGCGTGCCAGCAGGTCGAGCGAGGGATCGTTGTCTACCTCGAAGGCGTCGTTCTTTTTGACCACAATGCCGCAGTGGCCATGGCTGGTGTACTCGCAGAGGCACACGTCGGCAATGAGCACGAGTTTCTTCGCCGCTGATGAAGCCTTGAGTGCGCGCAATCCCTGCTGCACGATGCCGTTTTCATCCCATGCGCCGGTGCCGGTTTCGTCTTTGCTCTCAGGCAGGCCGAAGAGAAGCAGTCCGCCGATGCCGAGTTGTGCGGCCTCTTCGGCCTCGCGAACGGCCTCGTCGACAGAGAGATTGAAGACGCCGGGCATCGACGAGACTTCGCGGCGCACGCCCTCGCCCGGGCAGATGAAAAGCGGGTAGATCAGGTCGCCGGGGTCCAGCGTGGTTTCACGCACCAGCGCGCGGAGCGGCTCGCTGCGGCGCAGGCGGCGAAGCCGGGATTGCGGAAAGCTCATGGGTTGATTGTATTTCAGCTCCTGGCCGTCAGCCTCAGCTAACGGAGCGAGGATAAGATTCTTGCCTGTAAATGCATCACCGAGTCAATATGTGTGTCGCAGAGCAGACTTGGCGAGAAGCTGAGAGCTAGAGGCTGAAAGCTGCTTCTACAGCTGCTCGTAAAGTGAAGCGTTGCGATACCCGAGCAGGACGATCAGCGTCCAGATGCCAAGCGCCGTGCCGAACGGAAAATGAATCAGGCTCAGAATGGCGACCACGATAGCCAGGATGCGTCCCCATTGCTGGTGTTGCAGCAGGCCCCATGCGGCGGCCACGGTAAGCGCGACGCGGAAGACCAGGATGATCCAGATGAAGTGGAGTACGGCCGGTCCAAAGAAGTTGGGTGGCATGGGGCCGTGCATCCAGGGGCCGAAGGTGCCGGACATGGCGGCGTGTGCAAAGGCAAGGCCGAAGAACGAGATCAGGACCGAGAGGCCAGCATAGACGAACCAGAAGACGCTCAGCAGCCTGATCTTGCCCGCATAGCTCTCCAACTGATACTGAATGCCGGGAATCGGCGTGGCTGGAGGGGCCACCGGCCGGCCGCAGTTTGCGCAAAAAGCCTGGCCCGGTGTGAGTGGTTGACCGCATCCGCTGCAGAACATGTGCACCTCCCAGGAAAAGACCTGCCCTTTCTTATACGAAGATCGTCGGTGCGGTGTTCCGTGCGCACTTTTACAGCACCGGCCAGAGCGACTCCAGGCCGGCGCGGGTTCGGGTGGGCATGTTGAGGCGCTCCCAGCGTTCTTCGTGGCGGTCGTCGTGGAAGATGAGCGCGGTAACGCGGCCCTGCGCGTCGCGCTCGATGAGCAGGCGCGAGATGCTGGAGCCGTTGGGGAAGAAGAGCGTCGTGGGCGACTCGGCGGCCAGCGGAATAACGGAGCCGTACTGGTCCTTCTCAAAGAGCGCATCGCCCTGGTGATAGATGGTGATGAAAGAGTGGCCGTTGGGCTCGCGGTACTGGCCGGAGAGGCTGTCGAGCGTGGCCTCAGAGAGCTTGACTGCGGCAGGATGGCGCGGGACCACGATGCGCTCAGCGCCGGCGGGCAGCAGCGAGGGCTGCGCAACCAGTTTGTGCGCGAGCAGCCAGCGCGGCAGCTCGGGCTCGTTATAGGCGCGGCTCCAGCAGTCGTGCTGCAGGCCCTGGTAGACCCACAGGCGGACATTGCCGCTGGCGGCCTTGAAGGCATCGAACAGCAGATCGTCCTGGCGCGGAGCCACTACGGGGTCGTCGCTGCCATGGAAAAGCCAGATAGGCGTGCGGCCGATGACGCGTGCATACTCGGCGGGCAGCGTGGCGGACTGCTGCCAGCGGTCGGGCTCATAGCTCCAGAAGATGCCGCCGGCGGCGATGGCAATGGCCGCCCAGCGCCGCGGATACCGTCGCGCCAGCTCCCACGCGCCGTATCCGCCCATGGAGAGGCCGGTGAGGTACGTGCGGTCGGGGTCGCCGTGGAACTCATCCGACTCCTGGTCGAGAGCGGCCATGGCCATTGCCAGCGACTTTGAGTCGGTCCAGTGATCGGGCAGCGGGCACTGCGGCATGACGATGACAAAGGGCCAGCGCTCAGGATGCTGGCGCACCGCGGCGGGAAGGCCGATCTGGGTCTGCCACATGCCTTCAGAGCCGCGCTCGCCGCGGCCATGCAGAAAGAGGATGACCGGCCACTGGCGGCCGTCGTCGCGCCGCCACTCTTCGGGCAGGTACACCTGAAAGCGGTATGTGACTCCGTCGAGCTCGACCCTGCGGTTCAGGAAGCCGGTTTCCTGCGCCGGCTCGCGGCGCGGCTGCCGGCGCGCGCGCGCAACTTCAGCGCCGGCGCAGAGCGATGAGAGAAACAGGCAAACCGTGAGAAATCGAAACAAGCGAAACATTTCAGCATTCAAGCATAAACGAGCCCCGCCGCCCAGCACTCAGAAAAGCACATGGCGTCACGGCTCAGGGATGCGGCTCTACCGCTGCCCACCAGCAAAGTAAAGAGAAGCCGGCATTACGTACGAATCGGCGCTCAATAAGTGCATTGGCGATTATGCGCAAATCGAGACGGCCGAAAACTCACTTGTCCGATAAGGCGACTTCCCGTCAAGGTGGGCCGCTGGAGCGCTGGACCGTTTGGCGGGGACCGATACCGGCTGCCGCAATGGGCTTCCGGTCCCGCGAGTGTCAGTGGTTTCCCAGGCCCCCAAGTACGGGGGTCCTAGGCGTCCTCATTCGTGGTCTGACAACACTGCGAAGATCGGGCCCACCTGTCCAAAAGACAGGGGCCGCCTGGGATATGCACTTCGCGGTCGTCGAGGGGTTGCTCCGCCGTGTCTACTTTGATAGCGTGGACGCGTGATAACCGAGATAAGAATTCAGAACGCCCGAATCTTTGACGGGCCAATCTGGTCGTTCCCGCTCAACGGCCTAACCATCCTCTGCGGCACAAATAGCGCTGGCAAATCGACCGTCCTGAGGTGCCTGCTTCTGCTAGCGAACAACGTTCAAAGAGGAGCCGCGGTCGGGGGGGCCTCAGGCGGTGTTCCTCTTGCATTCTCAAGCTCTGCACTTGATCTCGGAAACTTTAAATCCTTTGTGTCACACGGTGACCTGCAGGACCAACTCCACCTAGGGGTCTCAATTGAACAGGTCATGCAGTTCGAGAATTATAAGCGCCTCGACAGTTCGATGCGTGGGAGGCTTCAAGAAGAGGATGACGATCCCGGCGCGCAGTTTCGCCAATACCAATTCGACGCGGATTTCTATTTTCGAGGCCGCCAATCCTTCGTTCAGATTGAACAAACTGAAAGTCAACAACTGCTTGAACTCAAGAGCGAGGAAAACGACGAGGATCAAGCCTCTGATCACAGAGCGGTTCTCTGTTCGGCTCGTTTCTGTATCCGCGCCGTCGATGGTCAGGTATTGCTTTCCACCGATCTCATCCGGAAGCAGCGGGAGGGCTCGAGTGGGGTTGATTATCTGCTTCGGATGCCAAAACATCTTCTGGACACTGAAACCGAGGGCGTCTCATACGACTACATCGAGGATTCAGACCGAGAGTATGGGTTGTTGGGCGTCTTGATGGCGGGCTTGCTCCCCGAGAGAGCCCGCCGTGTCACGCGGGGCTCAGGCGCCCCGACGGAAGACTTGCCGAGATTTGCCTCTCTTCCTGGCTTCCTCGAGGAGGCCATAGCCGATCTTCGGGGGACACTCAATAGAATTGCTTACCTCGGGCCTCTCCGCGCGGCAGCGCGGCGCTATTACCCGATGTTCAGCGACTTGAGCTTGCGGGCTGATTTCACGGGAGAGCAGGTGCCGGCGATCCTGCGCGACCGAGGGGCGTCTATTGTCACATCTGCAATGCCGGTTACCCATGAGGTCCTAAGATGTTCCCTCCTTGACGCGCTTGATGTCTGGATGTACTTCATTCGGACAGGCGAGGCCAAGCCCCAAGGCGTCCACAGGCGTGAGATCAAAGTAAGCTCGGTCCAAGATGCGTTTGTGGAGCTTGCGATCAGGAGCATGGGAGGCGTTGAGTCGCATGCCCTCGCTGATTCAGGATTCGGATACTCCCAAGTGCTCCCGATCCTCATTCGTGGCCTTATGCTTCAGCCCGGCGGTATGCTGATAATAGAGCAGCCAGAGGTGCATCTGAACCCTGGACTTCAAGTCAGACTGTCCGATTTCCTCGCCGCCATGGCGCTAGCGAACAAGCAGATTCTGATTGAGACCCACAGCGAACACGTCGTGAATTCGCTCCGAGCAATCGCAGCGGAGGAGATGGGTGACAAT
>DASZXD010000221.1:0-27659 GCA_035546015.1 Occallatibacter sp. | reverse complement strand
CGAGCTGAGATTGCCGGGACTCAGAGTGCTGCCCCCACCCACGGCGAGTGACCAGGTGACTCCCTTGTTGAAGCTTCCGGTGCCGTTCACTGTGGCAGAGAATTGGGCCTGGGTGCCGATGGCCACATCGCCTGCAGTGGACGAGCTGCTGCACGACGCGCTGGTTGAGACAGTTGTGCAGGCCAGGGTGATGGAGGTTACCTGAGATGCGTTGTAAGCGACGGTGACAGCCGTGTCAGCGTTGAGGGTGACGGTGCAATTGTTGCCTGAAGTGGAATCACATCCGCTCCAGGAAACAAAGTTGTAGCCGTTTTGCAGTAGCGCGGCGTTCAACGTGACCTGGGTTCCGGAGTTGTAAGTAAGGCTGAAGGGTGTGGTCCCGATGCTTTTGCTGTTGTTGTCTGCCGGGGAAGCACTAATCGAGATCCCGCTCGATGGGGCGGTTGAGTAAACCGTAAGGGTATGCGGCGTGGGGGACGTGACCGTGACCGAACCGGTGCCTGAAGCGGAGTTGTAGTTAGAGTCACCGCTATAGCTGGCGGATAGCGTGTCGGAGCCGAGAGCGAGTACGCCAGCCCCAATGGTGATGGTTGCGCTCCCGCTGGAGAGAGAAACCGCACCTGAGCTGTAGCTTCCGCTGGTCAGTGTTACGGTTCCAGTGGGCGCAGGGGTGCCGCTGAGGGCGACAGTGACAGTCAGTGACTGGGTAGTGGTGATGCTTGAGGGGGACGGAGTAACGGTTACAAACGTCGAGGCCTTCGAGACTGTGACTGTACTCGAGCCAGAGGCGGAGTTGTAGCTGGAGTCTCCGCTGTAGCTGACGGAGAGGGCATCGCTGCCGACGCCAAGCAGGCCTGCAGAGGGAATCACGATCGATGCACTCCCGTTCGTGAGCGCTGTCTGCAGCGATGTATAGGAACCGCTGGTGAGGGTAACAGTTCCCGTGGGCGTAGGCGTGCCGCTGAGGGAGACAGTGACTGTCAGTGTCTGGACGGTGGTCAGGTTCATCGACGAGGGTGTCACAGTGACTATCGGCGTCGTTTTTACAGGGGCTGTCACTGCGACCTGCGCAGAACCGGAAGCGCTATTGTAGCTGGAGTCCCCGCTATAGGTTGCAGAAAGCGTGTCGGTTCCGGTGGCAAGAGTGCCCGCGGCGATGGTGATGGAGGCGCTGCCATTGCTGAGCGTAACTGCGCCGGAGTTGTAGCTGCCGCTTGTGAGTGTAACTGTACCGGAGGGGGTTGGATTGCCGCTGACTGATATCGTTACCTTCAGAGAGTCCGCCGTGGTGATGCTCGTCGCGGCGGGGGTAACTGTTACCGTGGGTGTGGTCTTAGGCGGTGGGTTCGTCGACCCGCCTCCACCGCCTCCACAGCCCGCCATCAGCAAACTGCCCACGATCCATAGCCAAAATGCGGCATGCCGCCCCAAGCTTCTCATGATTGCTCTCTCCTGTGCCCGCACTGCCGTTTGCTTTTACCTGCAGCAGGTTGCGAACGCACGAATATACCCATTCCTGTGCGCATCCGCGATAGTCTTCAGTTTCTGTGCGGGAGCCATCGTATCACGGCTGGATATGGTATCGAAATCATTTTCTCACTCCTTTGCTGGCATGCGGCTCCTGTTGTATTGCGGCGGTGAAATCGATATCGGCATTTAACCGCTCTTTCACAGCAATTCGCACACAATCCGATGGATGACGATGCCGGGCGGAATCTGACGGGTTCGGTCCAAGACTAAGGGATCGATATCAAAAATTTGCAACCTAAGGTCTAGAAAGAATGGCGTATATCGCAATTAATCAATTTAACAGTGGCTTTTTCTTGACAAATTTCTTTTTTGTCGAGTACGGTGTATCGTTATCAAATTTGATTTGAATTGAGAACCGCGGGGAAATCCAGGGGGAAGATTCCATGGGGCAGTGGGCTGCGGAGGCATGCGATTGATCGGTGAGCGCGTGTGCCTCTGTCCATGCCGGCCATCCGCTCATGACAAGTCCGGCCAGCGCGGCCGCATCGGGTATGCGCGTGGGGAGCGTATCCGGTGCCTGTAAACGCAGCCAAATTATGTTCGTGGCCGCGAGTACCTGCGAGTTCTGAACCAATCAACAACCGCGCTGGGCATTCGAGAGCGATGGCGTGAGACGGGTGCGATGAAGTGGGGGAGTTTCAGAAAAATATTTGCTGCTGAAAGCCCAAGGCGGCACAGGTGCGGCCTGAAGAAATGACAGAGGACCGGCACAAGACCGCATGGGTGACCGCATAGACGGGAGAGAACCAGATCGGAGGATGGGTTATGGGAACTGTATTGAACCAGTTGACGAGTCCAGTGAGATCGGTCGCGGTGAAGACATGGACAACTCTGTTTCTGGCGATGGTTCTTGGGCTATGCACACCGCAAGCGGTGGCCGGCGGGGCTCCTCCTCTGCCGATCGTTGTGACCGGAGCAGCCAAGCAGTTGGCAGCACTCACCGGAGGCGGCTGGGATGGTTCGCAATCTCCGCTGAGCGGCACGTTTGCAGTGGGACCGAATGGCGATGTCATCATCGGCAACGGCTATAGCAGCAATGTGTATCAAATAACTCCCGGCGGCACCGAAACAACGCTGACCGGCGTGATCGGCGGCTCCGCCGTCGCTATCGACAGCAACGGCAATGTCTACGCGGGCGGCTACTACAACAGCAATATCTTCAAGATCCCTTACAACGCTGCGACGGGCACCTATGCCGGCTTCACGACGGCTCCAACCACGAACTGCCTTGGTGGCACCAAGGATACGTCAGCGTGCATCTTCGCGCCCGGCGCTCAGTACGGCGGCTATGCCGACCTGGCCTTCGATGCGCAAGGCGATTTGTTCATTGCTACAGGTACGGTTCCATCCACCAATCCCAACACGATCTATGAGTGCGACGTGGCCTGCCTTGCAAGCCCAACGGCGACACCGACTCTGATCTATACCGACTCCAATGCAATGGGCGCGATGGCGCTCGACCCATGGGGCAATATCTTCTTTACCGACGGCAACAACAACTCAAACAAGACGACCTATTTGAACGAGATTCCGTTGCAGTCGGGCGTGTATGCCAGCACTCCAACCGTGTTGCAGAGCTATACGAACAAGGCGGGCTACAACAACGGATTCAGCGGCGTGGCCGTGGGTTCGAACGGCACCATCTATTTTGCAACCAACGGCGACGGCATCTTCGCGATTCCCAACACGCAGACGGGCGGGCCGAATGTAGCCGGGCTGTATATGGTGTCGACTGTGGGAGGGAAGGGCATCACGATCGACTCGAAGGGCAATCTATACCAGATTCCCTACAACAACGGCGATGTCGTCTCCTACATCCCAATTGGCAATGTAACGTTGGGCGCAACGACGCCAGGCGGCACTGCGACGACGGCGACAGCCAACATTATCGACAGTAATGGGGGATGCACACCGACGCTGACGTTGGCGGCGACCGAGTCGGGTGCTACGACGACGGAGTTTACGGCTGCGGCGGGCAGTTGCGGCGGCGGTCTGGGTACCTCGAACGGTACATGGAGCCCGGCGGTGACGCTGACCGGATCAGTGACTCCTGCGACGATCACTTTCAATCCCAAGTCGGCAGGCGCGCGGAATGCCGCGTTCACGGTGACAGATACGACCGCGAACGCAACCGGCATGGCAGCGTTGACGGGCACAGGCCAGTCGGCTTGGGTGAATATCGATCCGGGCGTGGCGACGGCGTTGACAAGTGGGTTCACGAGCCCTGCAGCGGTGGTGGCCGATGCGGCGGGGGACCTGTTTGTGGCCGATGCCGGTGCGGGCAAAGTGTTTGAGGTTGCTGCGGGAACGACGACGCCGGTTGCGATCGGATCGGGATTCACGACACCGGATGCGCTCGCGTTCGATGCCAACGGCAATCTCTTTGTAGCCGACAATGGCGTTCCGGATGTGGTGGAGATTCCAAACACCGGAACGACGGGTGCATTTGCAGCCGGAACGCAGCAGACGATTATTTCATCGACAACGGCGTTTGGCGGAACAGTGCTGGCGAGCCCTGTGGCGCTGGCTGTGGGTCCCAAAGGCACTTTGTACATAACGGATTCCAGCAACAAGCGCGTGGTGAGTTATAGCCTGCCTAACGGATTGCCGGGAAGTACTCTGGCGAATGCGGCGAATGGGCTGGAGAATCCGGCAGGCATCGCGGTGGACGGAGCAGGTGATCTGTATGTCGCCGACCCGAGCCTGAATGAGGTGCTGATCTTCTGGAGCGGCGGGGGCATCACGACGGTGACGCCGCCAAATGTGACCGAGGCTACGGGCGTGGCTGTGGATGCCTCGGGCAGCGTGTTAGTGGCCGATGGTGGCGCGGGCAACGTCGTGCGGATTCCGAATCTGAACGGAACACTCACCACGGCGCAGGCCATTACAGTTGAGACGGCGCCATCGAAGCTGTCTTCGCTGTGGATGGACGCTGCGGGCGATCTGTTCGGGGCGAGCGCGAGCGGAAGCTCTGTGTATGGGGTTGTACGCCTGGCAGGCCAGATCAGCCTCGGCACAGTACAGGATGGTGCGACAAATACGGGAACGGTTTATCTGATGAATGCGGGCAATGCGTCTGCGACGCTGGCGAGCCCCGCAGTGACGCAGCCGAGTAATACGATGTTCACGCTGGCTGCACCGGCTACGAATGGATGCGACGACGGATCGAGCGGGCCCGCTGGAGCGGCATGTCAGTTGACGGCCACCTTTGCGCCGCCCGTGAATACGCCCGATGGCTTGCAGACGGGCACGGCGACGGTAAGCTTCACTGCGCCGGCAGGCTCAGTGACGGTGACCATGTCCGGCACGGCATCGATTTCGTCGATTCAAGGGCAGACAATCACGAACTTCTCGCCAAACAGCACATTGCTGATCGGGCAGCAGATTACGCTCTCAGCGACAGGTGGTGGATCGGGCAATCCTGTGGTATTCAGCATCGATCCAGGCTCGCCGTGCACCAGCTGTGCCAGCATTAACGGAACTACGCTGACGGCGTTAGCGGTGGGATCTGTGATTGTGGATGCCAACCAGGCAGCCGGCACCAACAATGGCGTGCAGTATGCAAAGGCTCCGCAGGTGCAGGCGACCATTGCGATCAACAATGCAACCGTGGCTGGCGTACCCGCGCTGCTGATGACACAGCAGAACTGGCTTGCAGCTCTGCCTGCGGGCGGAGCTTTTGCGCAGGACAGCGCAGCGGGCAGCAGCTTTGACGTGAATCCGCAAGGCAATGTGCTGATTGGCACGGCTTATGGCGGCACGGTAGCGCTTTATAACACGCAATCCGGCGCGTGGACCACGCTGGGTCAATATGGCAAGTACAACAACACGGGTGGGGTCGCTGTGGACAGCGCGGGCAATCTTTACATCGGCGCGCTTTATAGCAATATCATCGCCAAGATTCCTTACAACAACGGCGCTTACTCAACGGTGACCGATGCGACGAGCGGCACTGCGCCTGCCAACTGCACTGGAAGCGACACGGCCGAATGCGTAGTGGCTGCTGTGGCGGCGACCTCCGGCATTGGCGGCGTTTCTGCAATGACCTTCGATGCGCAGGGAGACCTGTTTATCGGAACCGATGACCAGGGGGGCAATCCATGGTCGATCTGGGAGTGCACGGCTGCATGCCTGGCGACCGGATCTCCTGCGCCGGTGATGCTCTATCAGGAACCAGCGGGGAATAACTCTTCCACGACGGTAGGACAGCTCTATACCGGCGGCCTGGCTGTCGATCCATGGGGAAATCTGTTCTTTACGGATTCCTACCTCATCAATCAATCCAGCAACGCCAACAAGAGCAACTACTCCGATCTCTACGAGCTGCGCTACACGGCGGGAACGGGGTATGCGAGCACGCCGACGCTGCTCGAGACCTTTACGGTCACGACTCCATCGAGCTACGACGATCAACTTGACGGCGTCGCTGTTACCGCCGCCGGCACTATCTACTACACGATCGGATACGACGGCGTGTTCGCGATTCCGAATACGCAGGCAGGCGGACCGCAGATCGCAAATCAGTATGTGATTGCCGGACAGGGGGCGAAAGAGATAGCGCTCGATGCCAGCGGCAATATCTACTACGTGGCTTATCACGGCAGCGGTGACACGCTTGGACAGATCCTTGTCAATAACCTGGTTGCGCCGGTCGCGCAGTTGAACGGCGCTCCGGTTACGGCCTCGGCGACGGTTGTGGACAATGCATTTGGATGCGGATCGGCCGCGATATTTTCCATTGCATCCTCGAATCCCGAGTTCTCGGCAACAGGCGGCACATCGTGCTCGTCGATTGCAGTTTCTTCAGGCAATGGCGCATTAACTACTCCGGTCGCTGCTGCGTCGAGCTATCCGGCCACAATCACCTTTGCGGCGACCAAGGGCGGTCCGCAAACCGCGACGCTGACGGTGACCGATACGGCCAACGGCGGCAAAGGCACGGCGATGGTGACCGGCATCGGAGAAGAGACGCCGCAGACCATCACCTTTACCGTGCCGACCACGACCTCTTATACCTATGCGCCCGGCCTCACAATCACACTTGGCGCCACAGGCGGTGATTCGGGCAATCCCGTGGTGTTCTCGGTTGATTCAAGCAGCACGGGTGCAGGGAGCATCTCTGGTACGACGCTGACGGTGACGACGGCTGGCACGATCGTGATCGATGCCAACCAGGCGGCGGGCCTCAACAGCAGCACGGGCATCTACTACTCGGCCGCGCCGCAGGTGCAACTGACGCTGACAGTGGTACAGGCAACGCAGGCGATCAGCTTTACAGCGCCTGCTTCGCCGGTGACATACTCGTCTGGCCTGACCATCTCGCTGACCGCGACGGGCGGCGCGTCGGGCAACCCGGTGGTGTTCACGGTGGATCCGAGCAGCACTGGCGCTGGCACCGTGTCGGGCAGCACGCTGACGGTGACGACAGCTGGCACGATCGTGATCGATGCCAACCAGGCAGGCAATGCCAACTATTCGGCAGCACCGCAGATGCAGCAGACCGTGGTGGTGAACAAGGCGTCGCAGACCATCACGTTTACGCCGCCATCTGCGCCGATCCACTTCATTGCGGGTGGCATCACGATCAACCTGGTGGCCACGGGTGGAGGATCAGGCAACCCGGTAGTCTTCACCATCGATCCGAGCAGCACGGGCGTTGGTTCGGTGTCAGGCAGCGTGCTGACAGTGACGGCGCTGGGTGACTTCGTAATCAATGCCAACCAGGCGGGCGATGCGAACTACACGGCCGCACCGCAGGCACAGGAGACAATTGCGGTGCTTTCGGCGCTGCCAACCCAGACCATCACGTTTGCGAACCCGGGCACACAGGTAGTGGGCACTCCGCTGACGTTGACAGCGTCGGCGACTTCGGGCTTCGCCGTGAGCTTTGCCTCGGGTACAACCTCGGTCTGCACCGTGGCGCAATCGGGGTCTACGTGGACGGCTGCGTTTGCGAGCGCAGGAACCTGCACCATTACGGCGACACAGCCTGGCGACAACGCTACATTTGCTGCTGCGCCGCCTGTGTCGCAGACATTCACAGTCAATCCGACGGGCCAGATCCCGGCTATCAACTTGAGCTTTACGCTGTCCTCGCTGACCATGGCGCCTGGCACGGTTGGTTTGACGCAACTAACGGTAAATTCACAAAACAACTTTACGGGTACGGTTTCCTTTGCGTGCAGCGGACTGCCATCGGGCTACTCGTGCACTTTCAACCCGAATCCAATCACTGTGCCGCAGGGCGGAGCAGCAAGCACATCGCTCTCGATCAGTCCGTCGACAACGGCTGCGGCGATTCCAGTTAACTCGAAACCCCTGTTGCCATTGACGACGCTCGCCGCTGCGGTTTGCTTCCTGGGCCTGAAAAAGAGGCGCAGGCTGATGCTGCTGGTTCTTGTCGCGATCGCTGTAGCTGGGCTTGGAGTGCTTTCGGGATGTGGTGGTTCATCGAGTTCGTCAACGACAAAGGCAACTACAACCACAGCCACCGTAACCGCAACGTCGGGATCGGTGAAACAAAGCGCCACCCTCACAATCACAGTGGAGTGAGGTGCGCGGTTCAATCGGAGTATGGTGGGCCACTGCATGAGAGTGATGCGGCCCGCCAGGCGGAGTCAGCCCCGTTGCCATATAGGCGGGAGCTAGGGATAGCAATGAGAAATGCCGGACATGCCGAGGCGTAGCGGGCGCGAGGACTGGGAGCATTGAGGCGTGAAATCGGGATAACGGTATCAACAATTGCAAGACTGTATTACCGACGCTCGCGGATTCTGCGCGGTATGTCATTACTGAGATGGATGCAATGATGGGTAATACGGGTCAAATATCGCTTGGCGGTTAACCTTTGCAGCTTGCATCTGTAAGGAATAGCAAAGTGACCTGTAGAGAGGTATCGATCCCATCAAGGAATTTTGGCTTGACATGGCTTATTATGAAGCCTCAAAATTCGGTCCCGATCATGTAAAACAGGGAATCTGTGTCTGGCAATCGAGGTTCGATAATTCGGGTTCGACCGAGGCGCGATTGTTTTTCAATCAGATGCCGCATATGAAGTGGGAACGTAGCCGACGGGGGGACTAACATGAAGTTCTTTTCAAGGATCAGGCCGACAGCCTCGTTGCTGATGATGTTGATTTCCGCGTTCCTGTTGTCGCAATCGCGCGCCTTCGGGCAGGCGACCGGCAACGTGACCGGCGTGGTGGCCGACTCGAGCGGCGCGGTGATTGCAAAGGCGACCATCACCCTTACCAACGAGTCGACCGGGGTGCAGAGGACTACGACGAGTAACAGCGCAGGCGCATTTGCGTTTGCTGGAGTAACCCCGGGCACGAGCTACAAATTTCAGGTTTCAGCCGAGAACTTCGAGCCGTGGGAGTCGCAGTCGTTTCCTGTACGTGCCGGTGACCAGCTGAGCTACACCGATATTCACATGAAGGTAGGTGCAGCAACGGCTGCAGTGACAGTGGAAGCCACTACCGATGCACAACTGGCCGCTCTCGACACCGGCGAACGAAGCGACATCATTACGGCGAAGGATCTGAATACGCTGACGGTGGTAGGGCGCGATGCTTCAGAACTTGTACGCATGCTGCCCGGTTACGCAATGTCCACCGGGGATCAGGGGCTGTTCAACCGGCCGGGATATAACACTGCGGTGGTCGGCCTGAGCGGGCCGACGGGTGCATTTTCAGCCAACGGTGCTGGGCCAACCGGCATTCAGAATGTGACCGATGGCGTGTCGCTCACCGATATTGCCACCAACTCCGGCTCAGTGCAGCAGATGAACATCGAGATGGTGTCGGAAGTAAAAGCCAGCAGCTCTTCATTTGGAGCAGCCACGGCGAAAGGACCGGCAGTCATCAGCGCGGAGAGCAAAACCGGCGGCGCGACGTTTCACGGCGAGGCTTACATCTCTGCACGTGACACGGTGCTGAACTCAAACGACTGGTATGACAACTTCCTGCGGCAGTCGCGGCCCGACGGGCGGTATCTATACCCCGGCGGGCAGATCGGTGGCCCCCTGCTGCTGCCGTTCACGGAGTTTAATCGCGGACGCAAAAAGCTGTTCTTCTTTGCAGGCTTCGAGTACTACAACCAGCTCTTTGAGGCCAACCAACAGGCAATTTCGGCCTGGGTTCCGACGATGGCGGAACGGCAGGGAGATTTCAGCGCGGCCTCACTCAATGCGGAGCTGTGCGGCGCGCGGCCCGACGGCAAGCAGAACCCTAACGCCATCCAGCCGATGTGCAACACCAATAACTATCTGCCGAATGGAACGCTGGTTGCGAACAACAATGCAAAGCCCTATGCCAACTCCGCGGGCGTGGCGCTGGTGAACTGGTTCCCGAAGCCGAATGCCGATCCTTTTACCAATCCGTTTGGGTACAACTACATCAAGCAATTGATGCAGACACAGAACGGCGAGCAGTTCAAGGCCACGCTTGAGTATGACCTGAGCCAGACGAACAAGCTGTTCTTCGTTTATGGATTGCAGAAACAGGTCCAGGAAGACCCTGTTGCGTTGAACGGGTACTTCCCCACTGGCGCAATTCCATATCCCGGCAATGTGAGCACGGGCGATGTATCGAACATTCTTTCGGCGCGTTACACCCGCGTGATGAGCTCGAGTGTGACCAATGAGTTCGATGCCGCCATGTCGTTCGTCAGCCTTCCTGGCAGGATGGGTAATCCGCTGGCAGCGCAGCGCTTCAATATGAACGCCTACAACGGCGGCATGGGCAACTTCGACTACCTGGGCATGTACAAGAACGGCGGCGACTACTCAGTGCCCGCCATCGCCTCGGGCGGTAGCAACGGATATCCGAATGTGGCCATGCCGGGCGGCTTTTACAACAACCAGATCCATACGAAGAAGGTTGACCCAATTCTGCAGGACAATCTGAGCTGGCAGTTTCGGAATCACTTTCTGCAGTTTGGCATCTACTGGGAGACCGGCACCTATAACGGCATTGCAGATCCCGGTGCCTATCCGCAAGGCCAGTACACGTTCTCGCCCGGCAACGGCTACTTCGAGTACAACTCGGTTCCCTTCACTTCGGCGCAGTTCATCAGCTGCCAGAACCCGAGCACTGCGGGCACGCTGCGGCTTTCCGGCGCTAACTATCTCGGAAGCTGCTTCAATCCGACGGCGATGATGTACGAGGGATATGCGGACTCCTATACGCAGACGAACTTCACGCCGAACGTAAACATGCGCTATACGACGATGGCGGGCTTTGCCAATGACCAGTGGAAGATTCATCACAATTTCACGCTGATCTTCGGAGTGCGCATCGAACATCTGGGGCCCTGGACCGACCGCCGGAACAATGGTCTGGCAGTTTTTTCCGACAGCTTGTATAGCCAGCAGTGCGGCGGCTACACGCGCAATTGCGCGAGCCTGAATATGCCGGGCATTACTTGGTACTCGCAGAAATCGGGCGTTTCGAACGCAGTCAACTCGCCGCAGACGGTTTACTTTACGCCGCGCTTTGGGGTTGCATGGGACATCTGGGGCAAAGGAAAGACAGTAGTGCGCGGCGGCTGGGGCGTTTACCGGAATCAGGAGCAGTTCAATCCGTATGCCCTGGCGGCAGCCACTGCACAGGGTTATAAGACGAGCAACCTGGTCGGATCGCTGACCTTCGACCAGATCGACAGCCAGTCGCCGCTCAACCCGCCGGACTTCAACGCGTACACTCTGTTGCCAAGCGACAAGAACCGGCCCATTTACTACGAGTTCAATTTTGGCGTCGATCAGGCACTGCCATGGAACTCGCACTTTTCAGCTGCATACGTAGGCAGCCACAATGTCAACCTGGGTTCTTACAACGGCAACGTCTATAACAGCGCATCCGATATCAACATCATCTGCGGCATCGAGACAGGTTGTCCGGAAAACAAGAATCCGTACATGGCTGGCCTGAACGATAACCTGATCAATCTAACCGGGCCTCCGTATGCGGTGTGCACCAATGGCGGCGCGCTTTGCAATATCAATGGCGTGTCGAGCGGCATCGGCTCCTTCAATACCGCGGAGCAGGACTTCTATCGTCCCTACCCGTTCTACCAGCACATCTATCAGCTGAAGCACAACTTTTATTCCAACTACAACAGCGCGCAGATTCAGTGGAACAAGCAGGCGGGGATCATCAGCTTTGGAGCGAACTATACCTTCGCAAAGAATCTGGCCACGGCCTCGTCGTGGAACAACCACATTGTCGATCCGGTGCACCTGCGCAATGATTACAACCCGGTGTCGTATGACCGGACGCATGTGTTCAATATCCATTACCTGCTCGATCTGGGAAAGCGGTACAAAGGCAGCAGCCACTGGTTGAATGAGGCGGCCAACGGTTGGCAGGTGTCCGGCGTTTCGCAGGTCATGAGCGGATTCCCGCTAGCCTCAGAGAACGGAGAAAACTTCGGGTTTGGGTATGGCTCGATTCTGCCGGTACAGGTGAGTTCTCCTGCGCAGGCCGATCCCTCACAAAAGAATCTCACCTGTCTGAGGCAATACAACATTAACGGCTACTGCACGACCAACATCAATCCGGTGGTTTGGCTGGGAACACCGGACATTCAACTCATGCCGACAGTTCTCGGGAATCCGGCCGGGGGCAAGCAGAAGAACCAGTTCATCAATCCGCTGGCGTTTGGACTGCCGCTGCCGGGAACAAACGGCGCATACCGGCTGCCTTATATTCACGGCCCCGCTTATCTGGATCACGACGTGACCGTTCTCAAAAACTTTGGGATGGGCGAGGGCAAGAACCTGCAACTCCGCATGGCGGCCTTCAACGTCTTCAACCATCCTCTGGTTTCATTCAACAACAACGACACGACCAATCTGCAGCTCAACTTCCAGCAGGCGACGGTTGGCAAAGCTCTGACGCAGAATGTGCTCACATATCAGGATTTTGGAATTGCAAATATCAAGGTTGGCAATCGCCTGGTGGAGCTGGAGGCGAAGTACACCTTTTAACGGACCGCGCCCCGAGCCTGCTTGTCGATGCAGTAGGGGCTCTGTCAAGGCGATCGTGAGATGGCCAAAAAGTGGATGAAGGTGCGGCATCTGTTTTATTCCGCACCAATGGATGCGGCCGGCGAAAGAGCCGTTCGCAATGACAGTTCGATTGAGGTTGTTTGGGAGGGAGTGTATGGCCACCGAGTCTGTTGCCATGTTTCGTAGCGTTGCAAGGAACGTGTGCCTGGTTCTGGCTGCCGGTCTGCTGTCAGGCAGCGCTGCCGTGGCGCAGTTACCGATTCAGGCGCCGGCGCCGGTTACGGCGGGATCAATCATTCCCTTCAACCATGGCGCCACCGGCTTGTGGAGCCAGGTCTATTCGATGAAGATCGCGCCGAACGGCAGCATCCTCTTCCTGGACTCAGCCGTAAGCCAGATTTATCAACTGGCGCCCGGAGCCTCAACGCCGACGCTGGTGGTGGGCCCTGCTCCTTCAAACGGGCACTCGGACTGCTCGGTGCTGGAGCCCTCGGGATCTTATTGGAATGCGGCGATCGCCTTTGATGCGCAGAACAACCTGTATGTAACTGACCGCTACGGAAGTTCGGTTCAGTTCTGCCGTGTACCTTATGATTCGACTTCGAAGACATGGAAGTTTCAGACCGCAGACAACTGGGTTGGCCCGACCTATACCAATTCGAGCGGAGTGTCGTCGCCGATCCCGCCACAGGACCTGCAGGTGGGCGATGACGGCACGTTCTATGTGACCACTTCGGATACTCAGTCGATCTTCAAGTTCACTGTCGACTCGACCGGCAAGGTCACATCGGTGACGCCGATGATCACGGGCATGCAGGATATGACCTCAAATATTGCGGTCGATCATGCCGGGAACCTCTTCTTTATCGAGAATGCATACGATGCGCCGAGTAACCGCGTGACGGGCATTCGCGAGATACCCGCGAACGCCACTCTTCCGATTGTTGGCGACGGTACGGGCAAGGCAGAGTCGCAACTGCTCCGCATCGATCCTGGTGGCGAGGGCTTTAACGGCATCAAGGGAATCTCCTTCGATGCACATGGAAACCTCTACTTCAGCAGCGAAAATAACTCGTCGTATGGCGGGCTGGTTGACGGCATATTCATGATTCCGAACGAGGGTACGCCAACCGCGCCGAACCTTGTATGGGCCGATACGGTGCAGATATCTCCGGTGGGCTCCGGATTCCCGGTGCTTGTGGATCCGCGCGGGCTGCTCTGGATTCCGACTGGCGGCAGCTCAAACTGGGCTCCTCCAGGCTCGTCTGCTCCGGCCTGCGACAGCACGAGTACCAAGACGGTGGATGCTACATGCCTGGCGTCGAGCATCGTGCTGTGGAAACCCGGCACGCTAAACATGGGTTCTTCGCCGGTAGGCACAGCAGGCGCGACACAGACGCTGTTCTATATGTTCAGTAATGCGACGACTCCGTCCAAAATCGCCGTGGCGCAGCCTGGTAACAGTAATTTCGTCTTTACGGGCAATCCAATCGCGAATCCGACGACGAACCCACCCGTGCCACCATGTACGGCGAACACTACATATCCGGCTTTCAGTGCGACGGAGACGACTCTGCAGCAATACAGTTGGTGCGCCGTCTATTTGCAGCTGAATCCGACGACAGCGGGAAGCGTGCAAGGTGAGCTGCAACTGCTCGACGCCAACAACAATGCGATCAACGGAAGCAATACGAACCTGAGCGGCATTGGGCAGGGTGCTGCGGCTTCAGTGGTGGCTTCTGCGGCCGTGCAACCGATTGCTACTGGCTTGAATGACCCGCGGCAGGTGGCGGCTGATCCGTGGGGTAACTCGTATGTCGCGGATGCGGGATTGAAGGCAATCGAATACTACAAAGCTGGTATCACGTCTCCTATCGTCGGCAAGGCTTTCGGCAGCAATTTGAACTCACCGACCGGCGTCGCAGTCGATGGGGCGGGCAATCTCTACATCGGCGACTCTGGGAAAGTGATCGAGATCCCGTATGTCAACGGTGCGCTGGCAACAGCGCAACAGACCACGCTTCCGTTGCCGGCAGGCACCACCCTCGGCAGTCATCTGAATCTCGCTGCTGACACTGCAGGCGATGTCTTCGTCGCAGACAAAGACAACAAACAGGTTGTGGAGATACCGAATCCGCAGTCTGCGCTGCTGCTGGCCGGGCAGCCATATCCGGTGCTGGGTAGTGGCTTCACCGGGCCAACGGCGATTGCAACTGACAACGCTGGCGATGTGTGGGTGGCAGACGGTGCAAACCTATGGGAGATTGCCATGCCGTTTGGCCAGGCGAGCGAGGTCATTACAGGAGGGCTTCAGGCACCTGTAACCGGGTTGGCAGTGGACCCCTCTGGTTCTGTGTTTGTGGCTGGAACTAACGGGATTTCGTGGATTCCGTTCAACACGGCTACAGGCAGTCTGAATCCCAATGGCACAGTGCTGGTGGAATCAGGGTTGGGAAGCAATGGCAGTTCGTTGCCTTATGGTGTAGCGCTGGACGGGATTCAAGACATTTTTGCGACATACGGCTCAGGCTCGACAGCAGGTATGTCTCAGGTAGGTATCAGCGGCTCGATCGACATGAGCAGTTATGGCGAGATCAACCCGAACGTTCCTTTTGAAGTGGATGCGCAGATATTCAATCTCGGGAACACGAACCTGGCTGTCTCTGATGATCCGGCGCTCGATCTTATCACCGGTACAGATGCGAGCGATTACTCGGTGGTCACTGCGACGGAAAACGCGCCGGCATGCAGTGCTTCTACGAATACGGCGCCGGGAGCTTCATGTTATCTGGGGCTCGTTTTGCAGGCTCCCTCTGCCGGACAAACTTCCGCCTCAGTCTCTGTCGCCAGCAACGCGGCAAACGCCGGTGGCGGGCTGAAGATTGCGCTGACCGGCAACGTGATCCAGGACCTGCGGCCCGCAACGACGACGGTAGTAAATGCGCCGTCTTCGGGCATTGTTTATCCGGGCAACGTGACGATCACAGTGACCGTCACTTCGAGCGATTCAAGCTATGGCACGCCGACCGGATCCATCACTCTCGCAGTGGGTTCTGCCAATGGCAATCTGCCCAAGCAGACCCAGACATTAAACAGCTCGGGTGTGGCTACGTTCACCTATAGCAATCTGCTGGGCGGTACATACAACGTCTCTGCTGATTACGGAGGCGATGGCACGGCAGGTGCTACACAGAATACCTGCGCGGGCGGCACGCTCTGCTTTGCCGGAAGTGCAAGCAAGACCACATTTGTGGTGAATCAAGCGACTGCTGCGGTTGTCGTCGGGCCGCCGGTGACGAGCGTGAACGGAACCGCATCAGGCGGTGGGCAGCCGCCATACTGCCTGGGGTGGACGGTATCCGGCTGCACCCCCAACTCAAACTTCGTTACCTCGTGGAACGGCAGCACCTATGTACACCTAGCGACCAAGACATACATCCTGGCTCAGGTGACCTCGACAGTGGGAACACCAACCGGAACAGTGAGTTTTTGCACGAGCTATACAAGCGGCGCTTGCACGCCTGCTGACACGTCGCAGGGAATCAATGGCGCGATCGCGCTCAATGGCAACGGAGTGGCGACATTCTCGACAGAGAATCTGGCGCAGGGCATTTATAACATCACCGCGGTTTACAACGGTGACGTGAACTACGCCAGCCATCCGATTGCACTGGCTTCGTTCGAAGTGATTGTTCCCAGCATCCAGGTGACGGCAAATCCGGCAACTACAACCGCCAAAGCAGGAACACCCGACCTGGTGACACTGACCCTCATGCCTCTGGTGGGATTTGTAACCAGTGGCGACAGCCTGAGATGCGTGCCGTCGACTCTGCCGAAGTACACAGAGTGTACGTTTGCTTATCCCGATTCTTCGACGGGCACGATTTCAGTGGGAACAAACGGTGCGACGCCTTCGACCATTGTGGTGACGATCAGCACGAATGTGCCCGTGAACGGAGGCACTACGACGGGCTCACTGGTGCGGCCTTCAGGCTGGTCGCTGGCTGGTATCTTCGGCCTGGGCATGTTGGGACTGATTGCAGGCCGCAAGAGAATGCACCGTTACTTCGCTGCGGCGTGCCTGGCGGCTGTGCTGTCGGGTGTGTTCCTGGGACTGTCTTCATGCACCAATGCAGGGTATTCGACGCCGCCGCCGGCACCGAAGGTGACCACGCCGGCCGGCACATATAACGTGCAGATCATTACCTATCACCCGGCCAACCTGCAGCAAAGCTCGCTTACGACACCGGTGTTCGTGCTGCCGGTGACTGTGCAGTAGCGCACGGAGAAGCAAGGTCTGCAAGACATGGCTCGCCGGAAGCCGGGAGGCGGCTCCCGGCGAGCAGAAAAAAGAAGGAAGCCTCAACCGCCGATGGGCGAGGGCCGCCGGCGGATGAACAGTGCGAGTTCTTTGGGGAGGAATGTTATGGCCACCACGTCGTTCAAGGCACTGCGCCGGATTGCTGGCTTCGCATTTACGCTGCTGCTGTGTGGCTTTTGCCTGATTGCGCAAGCCGCAGGCCAGGGGAGTGTGTCGCCGGTGAGCGCGACTTCTGCTGCCGGAATGTCGCACCCAACCGGTTGGGGCGCGTTGCAGCAGTCTGCGATTGACGCCAATGGCGACTGGCTGGTAGTGGACTACACCAATGGAGCTCTGTACGAATTTCCTGCTGGTGGTGGTGCGGCGATCACGCTTGCACCTCCGGGCGCGACCGGCGAAGCCGGTTCGATGGGCCAGTACAACAATCCGGGTATCGCAATCGATCCGAACAACAATCTTTATCTCGAAGCGAACTGGAACAACTGCCTGCTGATGTTTCCTTGGGATCCAGTGGCAAAGGTCTGGACCGGACTAAGCACCATGACGCTGGCCAATCCCAATACCGCCATCTGCACCAACTCCGGCAGCGGCAACCAGGCGAACGCATGGGCGCAGTATGGAATTGGCGGTTATCCGCAAGGCTACTTTCAGCCGTGGGGCATCGCGATTGGCAACAACAACAACCTTGTGGTCGGCTCGCAGAGCAGCGGCAACTATATCTTCAGTCTCGCCGTAAATGGAGCATGGAGCAATCCCAAGGTGAATACGGTTACCAATGAGCCGATCGGCTCGATGAAGAAACGGCCGATCTCGGTTGCGCAGGATCCGGAGGGAAATATCTATTTTGTCGAGGATTCAGGCGGATATCCGGGCGTGCTTGAGATTCCTGCCGGTGCTTCAAACCTGGCCGATGAGACAACCCTGTCGCGCGTAGATCCGAACCTGCCGAGCGTATCGGGAGTGATTACAGATTCGGCCGGAAACCTCTACATCAGCGACTCGAAGGACGGCGTCTTCATGGTGCCGAATCCCTCGGGGACTCCGCAGACGAGTGCGGCCGTGATGCTCACATCTGTACCCGCACAGGGTGAAGTGGGCATCGACTGGGCGCGCAACATCTTGTATGTTCCGACCACGCAGACGCAGGCGAACGGACAGGGCGACGTAGCGCAGGTGCGGTTCGGGTTTGCAGAACTGGGCTCCTCGCCGGTGGGAACTGAGGCTGCTACCGGAGGGACGGTCGCTTTCAGTTTTAATGGCACAGCCACTCCGGCGAAGTTTGCAATTGTAGAGTCAGGCTCATCAAAGCCGGATTTTGCCATCTCAGGCGGAACCTGCGCGCCGGGGTCGGCTTACAACGCGCAAGCAGGCTGTCTGGAAAATATCAGCTTTACGCCAACGGCAGTGGGCAGCGTGTCAGCCAAGTTACTGATGCTCGATGCAAACAACAACGTGCTGTCGTCACTGGTACTGCATGGTACGGGAGTCGGGGCTAACGCGCAGTCATCTCCTGCGGTGGAGTCCACATTCGGAAGTGGGCTAATAACCCCTTCTCAGATTGCGACGGATGCCGCAGGTAATGTATATATCGCTGACCCGGGCGCTGGCAAAGTGCTGATGTATGCGGCAGGTTCTGGTACTTCCTCGAGTCCGGTTTCAATCGGCACAGGGTTGACCTCCCCGACAGGCGTCGGAGTGGATGGCGGCGGCGATGTGTTTATTGCCGACAGCGCCAGCGGTAGCGTATACGAAGTTCCATATGGTTTGAATGGCCTGAATGCCGCAGGGCAGGTCACGCTGGTGAGCGGCCTGGGCACGAGCGGTTTGAATCTGGCTGTGGATGGGCCGGGCAACCTGTATATCGCCGATCCTTCCAAGGCAAGAGTGGTCAAGCTGAGCGCTGGCGTGAACGGACCGGTCGAGATCATGCTCGCCACGGGCTTTACGGCGCCTTCGGCTGTGGCCGTGGATGCAAATAACAATCTTTATGTGGCCGACGGCGCAAACCTGTTTGAGCTTGCCGGTGGAGCGGGTGCTCCCACAATGCTGCTCAACAATCTGAGCGGAACGACGGGGCTGGCGGTCGATCCTTCCGGCGCTGTGTACATCTCTTCTGCGACTGGAACGACGCGGATTCCTTCTGTCAGTGGCGCGCTTGTGACTGCAAACCAAACGGCGGTGGCCTCCGATGTGAGCAATGTCTCTTCAGTGGCTCTCGATCGGAGCGGGAATGTGTACGTCACTCCGGCCGCGGGTCCGGCAGTGACGCTGGTAAGCACCAACGGTACGCTGACCCTGCCTACTCCGACTTCTCTGACTTCGTCTACGTCATCGATAGTCACTGTTACGAATACCGGCAATGCTCCGCTGCTGGTGACTGGTTATACCAACACCACGACAACCGTGGACACAATGAAGATTGCGGATTTCACGGCCGCGGATGGAAGCTGCGTCGGCGATAGTACATCTCCTGCAACAGGGATTGCGGCGGGCGGCACCTGCACGGCCGTGGTGACGTTCAATCCAGGACCCGGAGAACAAGGCACTCTCACAGGGCAGATCGGAATCACGAGCAACGCAGTCAATGCTCCGCTTACGATTGCGACGAGCGGAACGGCGCTGCCGCTCGGCGGTTCTTCTGCTGCTATTACCGTTTCGACTTCAGCCGAGGTGGTTGGCTCTCCACTCACAGTAACAGTGACTCCGCAGGCCAGCGGTGGGCCAACGCCGACCGGAACCATTGCGCTGACTTATCAGTCCTGGACAGCGCCGAGCGGAGCCATCGTTCCAGCAACCATTACTGTAACGGCGACGCTCGACAGCAACGGTGTAGCAAAGTTCGACGGTACAGAGAATCCGGTACTGGCGCCGGTGCTGGCGGGCAGTCGGACATTCACCGTTGGGTATGTTGGCGATCGAGTCTACGGCAGAGCAACGGCAACAACAACCGCATCGATAGCGAAGTCTGCCATTACGGGCCTGGCGTTGCCAGCAACTCCGGATCCGACGGACATCAACCTTCCGTTTGTGCTGCAGCAGAATGGCTCCACGCCTTACGACGGTACGCAGGCCCCATGGCAGTACAACTTTAAAGTAGCGGTGAACACTCCGGCTGGGGTTCCCACCGGTACACTCACCTTCCAGGACAACTCCTCAACGTGCCCGCCGGGAACATCGGCAACGGGAATTGGCGCAGCTACCTGTGCACTGACGAACTATACAGGAGTGGCATGTCCACTCAGTTCCGGCTCCGGCGTGTTGTCGATTCAGCCTGCATCCGCATCGAGCGCGCAGGCGAGCTTTGCAACATCGTGCCTCCAGATGCTGCAAAACACGACCTATACGCCGATGATCTCCACGCATTACATCACGCCGGTCTACAGCGGCGATGCGAACTTCCTTGGATCGACAGGCGCATCGACGCTCTTCCAACTGGTTCGCAGTCCGGCGGTGCAGATCACCACTTCTTCGAGCTCGTCGCTGACGACGCCACCATCCTTGAACGTGAAAGCAGGGTCTTCCGCGAGCATGACGCTGACCTTAAGCTCGATTCTGGGTTATGGGATTGCGGGTCGCGGATCGCAATTGAATGACTATGACTTCCCGGTCTCGCTTGCATGCGACAACCTGCCGCCGCACAGCGTATGTACGTTCAGCTATCCGCCTCCGAATGAAGCGCTTTTCCAAAATGTCCAGAATGCCGTGGACATTCCGTGCCCGACGAGTGCTACACCGAGCGAGGTAGCAGGCGGCGCATCATTGTGCACGCCGGGACAGGTGACGGTGACTATCAATACAAACATTGCCGTCGGCACCAGTACAGCCAGCCGCGTTGCCGGTGCTGCGTCGTTCGCTTTCGCGGCCATTTACGGAGTGGGCATGTTTGGGCTCTTCTTCAGGCGCAGAGCGTTTGAGAAGCGCAAGTTCTTGACAATCATCATTCTGATGATTGCCGGAATCGTGCTGGCGGGTAGCCTGACGGCGTGCTCCACGACCAATCTTAGTCCGGAGGCAAAACTGACTACGCCGACTGGAACTTATGCCGTCACGATCACGGCGCAACAGGTTGGATCGCAGACTGTCAATCTTGCGACTGGGCCTGTGCAGGTGTACGGCAGTCAGGACCAGGTGTCGTTGCCGTTCTACGTCAACGTTACGGTTCAGTAGTGAAGAGCAGCCGCAGTCGGTTCAACGTCTCAATGCATCACGCCGCCATTGCGGCGTGATGCATTTCTCTCTGGAATAAGTAATTGAAAGCGACTGGCGCGAGTAGCTGGTTGAAGTGTGTGCGCTAACCGAGCAGGGCGTGTATTCACCCTCGGCTTGCACTGCTCGGCGCAGGTGCGGCATAAGTACCGGCACCATGGAACCATGCGACGCCACAGCCCACAAGCGGCGCGCGGTCCCTAAGTTCGGAGATACGCAACTCTACAGGCGCATCTCCAAGCTGACAGCGTGTTGCCGGCAGAAACAGTTCAGGCGAACGAGCGATGCCGCCGCCAAGCACCACTGCATGCGGATGAAATTCGGCTAGCAAAGTATGCAACACGCAACCTAGATGATGTCCGAACTCAGCAAATGCATCGCTTGCCGCAGGATCGTGCGCTGCGGCTGCAGCGATCTCAGCAACCCCGCATGTTTTTCCGGTGCTGCTTTCGTAGTGGCCGGCAATGGCGCGAGCCGAGACGCGGTCTTCAACGATGCCATTTTCGTAGGGGAGGTTCCATATCTCACCACCCGGTGGAATACCCGGACCGGAAGTGACAAGCTTGCCATCTATAGCGAATGCGGAGCCGATGCCGGTGCCGAGCGTGAGCCCGACGACGCGATTGAATCCGCGCGCCGCGCCTGCACCGATCTCGCCGAGCAGATAAGCTGCGGCGTCATTCAGAAATAAGACCTGTTCGGGCTTGCAGCTAAACCGTGCTGCCAGAGCCTGGCGCAAATCGACGCCGTACAGGTAAGGCAGCTTGTGACGCATGAGACTGATGCCGGCCTGAAAGTTGAACGGTCCGGGCACGGCGAGCGCTGCGCCGGTATGCTCCTGGCATCCCGCTGCAGCCTCGGTGCCTAGCCGGCTAAGCAGGTCGACGAAGCCGCCGCTGGTTTCGACCGAGTCGTAGAGCGCTCTCACCACGGGGCCTAACTGGTAGTCGCCATGGCAGACGGCTGCGGAAACATGGCTTCCGCCAACATCGAACGTCAGTACACAACCATCCGATACGTCAGCCATAATTATGCTGCCAATGTCCTGCGGATGAGAGCGTTCCCATCACAGTTGAGATTGTTACCATTTGTATCATAGGCGATCGTGCATCGTGCAGGGGGCGGCACGAAAAATATTCTCCCATAGCTGAAAATGCCCACGATTTGAGGATGAGTCTCATACGTATCCAGTACGCAGGCCATTTTATGGAAAGATTCGGGGCTGAGCGGGGATAACGAATCATGATAACGATCCCTGACCGGGATAAATCTGCGCATCAGGCTTAGAAACTACTATCCTCATGAGCATCTGCGTAAGGTGAGGATGCCGGTCCTTTCGATGGCGTGTAACGGGATGTATCTGCGGTTGCCGATCGTGGATCGATTCAGCTGATGACCACAGGATTTTTGTGCTTGCATCCGCAGGATCGGCGCAGGACGATCTCCACCGGCAAGACGATCCGGTTGCCGGTTTGCGGTGTCTCGCCGCGTGTGATGCGGTCGAAGAGCAGGTTGGTGGCGACGCGGCCCATCTCCTGCGCGGGCTGGCGTACAACGGTGAGCGGCGGCGACGTGAACTCGGCCAGGTCGAAGTCGTCGAATCCGGCGAAGGCTAGATCGCCGGGCACCTTGATGCCAAGATGCGCGATTGCGCTGAGTACATAACGCGTAGCCAGCGTGTTCGAAGTGAGAATCGCGGTGGGCGCGTCTTTTCTGTCCAGTTTTTCCTTCAGGATGCGAAGAGCGATCTCCTCGCTGTTGCACTCAAAGGTAGCGTCTTCTTCAAGGCCTGCATCCTGCATGGCGCGGCGATAGCCGAGAAAACGGGTGTTGATGGTAAACAGCGTGCGGCTCAGGCCTATGTATGCGATGCGCTTGTGACCGTGCTCCTCAATCAGATGCTGGACGATGTGGCGCGCGCCGGTTGTGTTTTGCACCAGCACGACGTCGAGGGACTGATCGGGCACGGGACGGTCGAAAGCAACCACCGGCGTCTTGCCGAAGAGTGTACGCGAGAGCCTCGTCTGACGGAATCGCGAGGGAATGAATACCATGCCGTCGACGTGCCGCTCAAGCATGTGCTCGGCTTCAGCATACTCGGTGTCAGGATCTTCATTAGAGGTGGTGATGATCACCGAGTAGCCGTGCTCTTTGGCAACCGATGTGACGGCATGCGCACAGTTAGCGAAAAACGGGTCGTAAAGATAGGGAATGATAAGACCGATGGAGCGGCTGCGCTGGCCGCGAAAGGCGCGTGCGAGCTCGTTCGGGCGATACTTCAATTGCTCGATGGCAGTGTGTACACGCTGCGCTGTCTCGGCAGAGACCCGAACCGTGCCGCTCAGAACGCGTGAGACGGTCATCGTGCCCACGCCGGCCAGGCGGGCCACGTCGCTCATGGTGGGTTTGCGGTGGGCCACCGGCGCACGGTCCCGCAGCTTCGACTTGTTCAGGTTTGGATTACCGGTAGCTTCAGGCAATTTGACTTCTCCGAAACATCAATGGCCCTTTAGAGCGAACCGGCTGGAGTGCGCACAGAAGCGACCGGACTCATTGCAATTATTCTATTCACTTCTGCCCGTCAAAGCCTATCGCAATGCAGATTGCGGCCACATCGCCAATGGCTTCCCCAAGGCTGGCCGGAACAACTTCGCAGAACCTTGCCGAACCGGGGAGAGCCTCGCGCGCCATTACTTGCCGCGCAGGCACGAGCAGGGTTTCGCCCAGGCGCATGGCAAGCCCGCCTATCACGATGCGCTCAGGGTTGAGGAGATCGACGAGAATGGCGAGTGCTTCGCCCAGGCGGCGGCCCGTGCTCTCGATGATGCGGATTGCGAGTTTATCGTCGCGTTGTGCGGCCTCGGCTATATCCCTGGCGGTGAGACTGGCGCGTTTTGCTGCCAGCAATGTCGATTCGCCGCGCTGGACGGCTGCTTCAACCTCACGCGCGGCAGCCAGCGCCATGCCGCCGCCGCTAGCCCATCCCTCAACCGAGCCGGCCTTGTGATATCCCACCGGGCCGTCAGGGCTGAGCCGCACGTGACCGATCTCGCCTGCCTGGCCCGACGCGCCACGCAAAAGGCGTCCATCCGCAATGATTCCTGCGCCTAGACCGGTGCCCATGGTGAGAAAGACCATGTGGCGCGTGCCGCGGCCTGCGCCGTAGCGGTTCTCGGCCACCGCGCCGGCATCAGCATCGTTTTCTAGCCGGCACTCGAGGCCGAACTCGTCCAGAAGAATCGCGGTGATGGGAATATCGACCCATGTCGAAAGATTCGGCGGAGCCTGGATGATGCCTCGGCGCTGGTCGAGCGGGCCGCCGCAGCTGATGCCGATAGCACCAACCTGTGTTTTATCGATGCCGGTTTTGCGCAGTATTTCGTGAATTGACTGCTTAATGAGTGCGATGGCTCGTTCAGGTCCTTGCTGCGGCAGGGTGGGAAATTCGATGCGCGCCAGCATTGTGGGTGGCTCGTGCGAGATAACGACCGCGGTCTTGGTGCCGCCAATGTCTATGCCCAGCCATGCTTTTTGATTGATCCCAGCCATCTTCGCCGCGGTCCTGTTTGCTGTTTGATGATAGCAGTGCCCATCGCATCGACCGCGCGACCCGGCGGGCATAAAATTCACATCAGAATGGCTCTGCGCAAGATCATCCACGTAGATATGGACGCGTTTTATGCGTCGGTGGAGCAGCGCGATGATCCATCGCTGCGCGGCAAGCCGGTTGTGGTGGCATGGCGCGGCAACCGGTCGGTCGTCTGCGCCGCATCGTATGAGGCGCGGCGCTACGGTGTGCGTTCTGCCATGCCTGCGACGCGCGCGGAACGGCTTTGCCCGGAGGCGATCTTCATTCCGCCGGACTTTGTGCGCTATCGCGCCGTTTCACGGCAGACGCGTGATATCTTCAAGCGGCACACCGATCTGATTGAACCGCTCTCGCTCGATGAAGCCTATCTGGATGTGACCGAAAACAAGACCGGCCTGCCAACTGCAACACGAGTGGCGCGCGTCATTCGCGCACAGATTTGTGAAGAGCTGAACCTGACAGCCTCAGCCGGCGTTGCACCTAACAAGTTTCTGGCCAAGATTGCTTCAGACTGGCGTAAACCCGACGGGTTGTTTGTCATTCAACCCGAGGATGTGGACACATTTCTGCTGCCGTTGCCTGTAGGCCGGTTACCCGGCGTGGGCAAAGTGACCGAGGCGCGGCTGGAAAAGCTCGGCGTGCGCGCAGTGGGCGATCTGCGCACACATTCGCTTGAAGAGATGGAAGCACGCTTTGGACGGCATGGGCAGCGGCTCTGGGAACTCGCGCGCGGAATCGATGAGAACCCAGTGGTTCCGGACAGACCAACGCAGTCGATCTCAGCCGAGGATACGTTTGAGCACGATCTGCCGCTCGCAGAGACTGAGTTGCTGATTCGCAGGCTCGCGGAGAAGACGTGGGCCGCTTCGCGCAAGGAGTCGCGGGTGGCGAGAACGGTTGTGCTGAAGCTGAAAACGAGCGACTTCAGGATTCTGACGCGCAGCCTTACACCTGCTTCGCCTCCGGCATCACTTGATGAGCTGACAAGTATTGCACTGGCGCTGCGCGAGCGCGTGCACCTGGGCGCACAGCAGCGATTCAGGCTCGTGGGTGTGGGGCTCAGCAACTTTCAGGAGCCGGAAACACGGGCTGCTGAGCCGCAGCCCGTGCTCTTTGACTAGCGCGGAATCGAGTGTGTTCCCACAATGGTGAATGTACTGGAACGAACGCCCGGTGCTTCATCTCCGTCCGGCTGCGAGCCGCCAAGCGAGATGCGATATTCGCCCGGAACAACGGCACGCACGCCTTTGTCGTCGACGACCGAAAGCTGGCGCGGGTCGAGATGGAAGACGACGTGCTTTGTCTCGTTGGCATCGAGGTACAGGCGCTCGAAACCTCTGAGTGCAAGTTTGGGAGAGACATCGGTCCTGGGCGGTGTGAGGTAGAGCTCAGCGACTTCTTCGCCCGCTGCGGAGCCGGTGTTTTTGATGTCTGCTTCAACGGTGAGCGTGTCGCCTGCGTGCAGTTCTTCAGTGGAGAGCCTGAGGTTCGAGTACTCGAAGGTCGTATAGCTCAGGCCGTCGCCAAACGCGAACAGCGGCTTGCCCTTGAAGTAGCGATAGGTGCGGTTGGCCATCGAGTAATCGTCGAATGGAGGCAGCTGATCGACGCTGGTGTAGAAGGTGACAGGCAGGCGCCCGGCAGGATTGTTTTTGCCGCTCAGCGTCTCGGCAATGGCCTGGCCGCCAGCCTGGCCGGGATACCACGCTTCAAGGATCGCCTTTGCATTTTGCGCGGCCCAGTTGACGGCGAGTGCGCTGCCGTTCAGCAGCACGACAACCATCGGCTTGCCGGTCTGCGCCAGCGCGCGCAGAAGCTGTTCCTGCACGTCTGGCAGCACAAGGCTCGTGCGATCGCCGCCGGAGAAGCCGTCGATGTGAACGTTCATCTCCTCGCCTTCGAGGCGTGAAGTGAGTCCGACGAATGCTACAACGACATCGGCCTTCTTTGCCGCTTCAATAGCCTGCCGCTGCAACAGGTCATCTTTCGGTGTCCACTCGAAAGAGATGCCGCCAAGCGGGATGCGTCCGCTCTGGATGTACTCGATACGAATCGCGTGCGGGTTGGTGTCGGCAAAGGGAATGGAGAACTGCTGCAGTCCCCCAAAGTTACGTCCGCTGGGCGGCAGCCTCACGCCTGCCTGCGGCTGCGGCGGTGCGGTGTCGAGCTTTTTGCCGTCGAGATAGATTGCGAATTGCAGTTTGCCTCCGCAGGGATAGCAGAAGGGAACGCGAAGCTGAAAGGTGTAAGTATCAGCAACGGGCGCGGCGATCGTGCCTGTCCAGCGCACGGCGAAGCTCTGCTCCTCAGGATGCGTCGAGAGGCTCGGCACTGGATTAGCGAAGGCCCAGTCGAAGTCAATCTCCTTATCGATTCGGGTCATCTCCGGCTTGCCATCGAAACTGGGAGCGGCGAAATACTCGCCCGTCAGACCGGCTTCCTTGGAGTCTGCCGTGCGCAGCATGGTGCGCGGCACAGGCACTGAGCCGCCCGCTGTGTAAGGCGCGCCTTGAGCATAGATAACGCGCTCAGCGCCATACTCAGAGACGATGCCGTCGACGGGAAGGACCGGATGCAGAGGGATTGCGTTGTAGTTGCCTTCAAGCGCGATGCGAGAGGCTGCCAGGGGACCTACGACGGCAATGGTCTGATTCCTGAGCGGCAGAAAGTGACCGTCGTTTTTGAGCAACACCATCGACTCACGCGCGGCACGCAGCGCAAGCTCGGCGTGCTCGGGCGAGTTGACGTCACTAAAGGGAATAGAGGAGTAAGGGTCGTTCTGCGGCGGGTCAAACATGCCAAGCTTCATACGCGCGGTGAAGAGACGCTTGACGACAGTGTCAAGCTCGGACTCAGGCATGAGGTGGTGACGCACGGCATCGCCAAGTGCGAGATAGGATGTGCCGCAATCGGTGTCAGTGCCGGCTTCAACGCCGGCCACGGAGCCGGTCTCGTGATTCGTGGAGTAGTGGTGCCCGTTTTTCTGAGAGAAGTCATCGATGGCG
>DASZXD010000220.1:0-4810 GCA_035546015.1 Occallatibacter sp. | reverse complement strand
GCTTGTCCACGGCCACCCAACTTGCGCCAGTACGGTTGCGGCTACGGTCAAAGTAGTGGTCGAGCTTGCCCCAGTTGGCGTGATGGAGGAGGGCGAGAATGTGCAGGTCGCGCCAGTGGCGAGTCCCGAGCATGAGAAGGTGACCGTGCTGTTGAATCCGTCAAGCGCATTGAGCGTGATAGTGTCAGTAGCGCTTGAGCCGCGCGCAACGTTGAGCGTGGATGAAGTTGCGGCAATCTGAAAGTCAGTGTTGGTCAACGCGAAGGTTGCAGTGGTTGTTCCCGTCGATGAGGTTGCGGTGACGTTGTACGAGCCTGCTGTGCTGTTCGCAGTTACCGTGACAGTTGCAATGCCGGAGGAGCTTGTAGTGGCGGTGGTGGCAGAGAGGGTCGCGCTTGCACCGCTCGAAGGCGCAGCATACGTCACCGTCGCACCTGAGACGGGATTACCGCTCTGGTCGACAACGAGCGTTGACAGCGCAGTAGTGAAAACTGTGCCAACAACGGTGCTCTGGTCTGCGCCCCTTTCGCCGTGAGAGTAGTGGCTGTGCAGCCGCCGCCGAGATTGAGATCAGTAGACTGCGCGCCGACCTGTCCGCTGGCATCCTGCGCCGCCGCGACAAGAACGATGTTTCCCGTGCCCACGATCGGCAATGTGTAAGGCAGATTGGTGAGCGGGACGGCGGTATAGATTGCGCCGTCGTCAAGGCTGTAGCTCACGGTGCTGAGATCTGCGCCCTGTGCGCCCGGCGTCGCGTTGATGGTTGCTGTGAAGCAGCTCGAAAAGTTTGCGTAGGGATTTGACGTGGTCAGAGTAATAGCGGGCGCATCGCCGCCGAGCGTGATTTGCGTAGTCGAAGTGGCGGTGTTGCCGTCGGAGTCGGTCGCGGTCAGCGTGATGGTATGCACGCCGGGCTCGAGCGTAACGGTGAGCGGGGAACCGGAGCCGAGGCTGCCGGCTTCGCTGTCAGACCACCGCAGCGCGGAGCTGGGGAGCACGCCGTCGTCGGCGTCGTAGGCCGCTCCAGCGAGATATACGGGATTGGCCGCGGCGAATGTCGAGCCGGTTGTGGGCGCGGTGATGATGACTGTGGATGGAATCTTTTTCGGGACGCTGAAGGGGACCGAGGTGGCGCTGCCGGTGTTGACGCCATCGGAGACATCGATGCGGAGAAGCGCAGGTGTTGCGCTACCGGGGGGAGCGTGCTGAAGTCGAGTTGTGCGTTGGTGCCGGATGTGTCGAGCACGTCCGCCCAGGTGATGCCGTTGTCAATGGAGTAGTAGATACGCGAGTAGAAGGTGGTCGAGGTGGAACTGGCTGCAGTCCACGCGATGTTCTGTTGGCCTGAGCCGATGAATCCGGCTGCAGGGCTGGTGATAGTAACGGTGGGCGGCGTGCCGAGCGCGACCGAGATGAGCGTGTTGCCAGTGGGGTCGAGCACGGCAATGCTGGCAGTGCCCGCGGTGAAGGGGATGAATTCGTTGAAGATCGGATCTGTCTGGAAGTCGGATCCGATGGTGTCCGTTGTGCCGGTGGTTGGTGTGAAGTTCCGTGTGTACAAAACAGCACCGCCTGCACCCAACTCCTGCATCGAGTAGGTTCCGCCACCGGGATTGGATGTGCCGAGCATGCTTTCGGTGAAGATGGGATTGAGAACGATGCCGGCGCTCGGGATGGTTCCGCCGACCTGTATATAGGAACCCAGCGTGTAGTTGATCTGCGGCTTTGGCCTGGCTTCCGGTTCGATCTTTCCGGGATCGGATTTCACGTTCGGCGAAGTCACGTTGCCGCCGTTCAATGCGGGAAACATGTTTTTGTAGTTATAGGGCGAGACCCAGCGCGGTATGCAATAGGCCATCACATCAAATTTATTGCCGCCATCGATCACGGACTGCTGGGTTGTATCGAAGCCATATTCGATGTTGCCATTGAGACTCTGCAGCCTGTTGTTGATAAAGATCCAATTCATGTCAGAGGGCGGATCTGTCTGGCCGTCTCCCCAGCAGGTTCCCAGGGTCGAACCTGAAGGTATGTTGGTTCCTGTATGCGTTAGTCCGAGGGTGTGGCCGGTCTCGTGCGCGAGGATCTGCGCGGTGCCATCCACTCCCTGGCGCGTAGCCTGATTGGGAATAATAAGCCCGTTTCCGGAGAGAACACCGACTCCGGTCGAGTCGATCGCACCGTTGTAGACACCAACGTAGTCTGTGCGTTGGCCTCCGGTGGTGTCCGCCTGCGCATCGGCCGGCGAGTAGAGGCCGTTCATATCGTCTGTGACCTTGTCTTCCCGGGCACCGATCTGCGCAGCGCTGGCATTTGCCGGCAGAGCTTCTGGATACCGTCTCGCGGTGATAGTGGGGATGATTGTTATTGTTGGCAGTATCTTGCTCGCAAACCAGGTGAGGTTGAACAGCCCTGATGGATTCTGGCATGAGCTGCCTTGGTTGAGAACAGAACAGATGCTCACGCCCTTGTAGAGGATGGAAGACGTAGTGCGGCTGGTGAGGTTGAGCGTCTCCTGCTCGAGCTGGTTGTCCTGGTCGTCTTTGAGCGTGAGCACCGTGGACCATGCGCCGGGAGGCGGAATGAAGTAGAAGTCCAGTGACTTGCAGAAGAAGTTGCCTGCGCGCTGGTCTATCGGATCACAGCCAGGGGCGAGCGAGAACGGCTTTACGCCGACGACCGATCCAGTGGCGCTAAGAGTGATGTCGGTTTTGTCCTTGAGCCTAGTGAAGTAGACGCGCATAACCGCCCACTCGCCCGCAACAAGAGGAACCGGAGGTTCGCCGCTGGCGGCCAGCGAACTATCGAGATCGTCAAGAGTCTGATACTGCTGAATAGCTTGGGTAAATTCGACAGCGGCGATCTCCACGTCGGCATAGACTTTGAGCACAAAGGTCATGTTCTGCGTAGCCGGATTGGTCTCCGAGTCTGCGACCTGCACGGTGAAGGTGTAATTGCCGGTGGCCGTAGGAATACCGGAGAGCAGCATGTCCGGAGTACCCGATGTGAAGTTGACATTGTGTGGAAGTGTCCCACCGGTAATGGTCCATTGATAAGGTGGCAGGCCGAATTGTGCGCGTATCTTCTGGTTGTATTGCGCGCCGATGGTTGCTTTGGTGACCGAGGTGGTCTCGATCGTGAGACCGGTGACGATCTTCAGCGTCACCGTTCCGTTGACCTGTTGCTGGGGGGTGGAGGAGTCGGTAGCCGTGACGGCGAGGCTGTAGTCTCCAAACTGCAGTGGTTTGCCGGAGATAATGCCGGTGGATGTATCGAGAGCAAGGCCCTGCGGCAGATTGGCAACCGACCACGTGTACGGAGACTGGCCACCAATCGCCGTGAGGCCCGCGCTGTACGTGTCGTTAACCTGACCCTGCGGCAGTACGAGAGAGGTGATCTGGAAGTTGGGCGAGACCTCGAGTGTTGCGAAACCCGCCTCATAGCCTCCGCATACCAATGCGTAGGTGTATTTGCCGGCTTTGGTGGGCTTCACGGTTGCTGTACCGCTATAGATGCCATTGGCGAATGTACCAGTCTGCTGCCCTGACCAGTTACCTCCGCCTGTGCCGCCCCGCAAATATGCGCCGCACTGCTGTGCGGTCGTGGAGAATGCATTGAGCACTTTCCAGTTAATAGTTACATTCTGGTTGATCCCCGAGGTTGTGGGGTTCACCGTCACCTGAACGGGTGCGTTATGCCTCCCCAAGGTATCGAGTTCAAACAGTGCAGGGACACTGTGCGCATTGCCTTCTGAGGCGCCGAAAAAATCGCCTTGATCCGATTCCACGATAGGGGACCAGGGTGTTGCGCCATCCACCTGGGTATTCAGCGGCTGATTTGGATCGGTGGCTGCGCCTCCTTCGAAGTTATGCAGGACGGTAAATGCGCCGCCGGGTGTCATCTGGAAGATGGTGCCGCATCCGATCGGAGCGCAGTTGGCCGATGCCGTGTCGCCGCCCAAAATCGTTGTGCCGTAGAAATTGCCGTCGTCGCCAAGAAGGAAAGTTTCGGCGGCCAGCGAGGTAACGCCGCCGGGAAGCTGGCCAAGGGAAATGAACGATCCACTGGGCAGCACCTTGAAGGCCATGCCAACCCCCTTGTTGGAGTTGCCGGAGTACGCGGTCATGCCGTAGAGATAGCCGTCGGGGCCCTGCACCAGCGGTCCCAGCGATTGATTGCCTTCACTGCTGTCGCTGGCGAAGGTGTGGACGATGCTTAACTGACCGTCCGGCGTAAGCCGCGCAATGGCTCCAACCGGAGTGCTGCCGGCCGGCATGTTGGGCTGGACTGTAAGAGTGATGTAGAAGTTGCCGTCGCTGGCCTGTAGAAGAGAAGTGGCCCCGGTGCCCATGGATGGCAGCATGGTTGTTGGATCGGTGGTAAAGGAGTAAACCGTGCTGACAGCACCGCCGCTGTTGGAGATCTTGTAAACGCCGATGCCGTTGGTGAAGTAGAGATTACCGTCCGATCCCTGAATCATGGCCACAGGGCCGATACCGATGTTCGATGTACCGCCCGTCCCTCCGAAGGTGGCCAGCAGCGAGAATTGGCCGGACATCGTAATCTTGTAGATCGTTCCAAGGCTTCCCGGCCCGTCAAGCGCTGGGGAAGTGAACGTGGACTGCCGGTGCATCGCGTTCCGGGCGCAGCAAAGACCTCGGTCTACGCGTATCCGGCCGAATTGGACCGGTGGCTGGAGTCAGCCGGCGCAGCCGAGCCGGATGCTGAACCGGATATCGAGGAAAAGCCTGAGATCGCCGGTGGGCTGGTTGCGGTAACTGACACTGCTCTTGTCGATCTTCGCGTTCAG
>DASZXD010000219.1:0-14965 GCA_035546015.1 Occallatibacter sp. | reverse complement strand
ACCTTGCCCGTCAACTCATCCGGTCCCTTGCCCTCGCGCAGCGACTTCTCAAACTCGCTCATCACCGCCTGCATCTTGGCGTCGAAATCGTCCACAAAGTTGAGCGCCAGCGCTTCGGGAATCATCGGGAGTTTGGGCGAGCCGAACTCAAGCTTGCCGTGGTGCGAAAGAATCATGTGCACCACCAGTGTCTTGAGCCGAGGCGGAAAGTCGGGCAGCCCGTCAATCGCCTTCTCGACCATCTCCACGCCCATCTGGATGTGGCCCAGCAGGATACCCTCGACGGTATAGTCGAATCCGATGGCCCAGCTCAGCTCGCGCGTCTTGCCGATATCGTGCAGAATCACGCCGGTCAGCAGCAGGTCGCGGTCCAGCAGAGGATAGTGCGCCGCCACGCGCTCAGCCAGCCCCAGCAGGCTCACCACGTGCTCCAGCAGCCCGCCCAGCCATGCGTGATGCAGCTGCCGCGCCGCCGGCGCTTCGCGATACGCAGCAGCAACCGCCGGATCGGCCAGAATTGCGTCGATCAACTGCTTCAGGTGGGGATTGGTAAAGCCAGCAATCGTCTCCTGCAACCGGCCCCAAAGCTCTTCGATGCTGAAGTCCGTCGCGGGCAGCAAGTCGGTCTTGTCGATCTCTGTTGGCTGGGCCAGCCGGAGCTGATCCACCTTCATCTGCAGCCGGTCGTCAAAACGGGATGCGCAGCCGCGCACCTTGACCACGTCGCCACGATCAAACTCTTTCGCAACACGCGGGTCGCCCGGCTCCCACACACGCGCCTCCATCTGACCGGTTTTATCGCCCAGCAACAGGGTCAGGTAAGGCTTGTTGGTCTTGGTTGTCCGCTGCTGCTTGGCCAGCACCAGAAAGAATCCGTCAAAGAGCTTCCCCTCTTCGAATGCGGCCAGATCGGCGATATAGATATCTTTCATTCTTCCGAGAAGATTAACGCAAACCACGCACTCCGCCCAAAAACATGGACCTTGGGGTTATGAATCCCACGCTCCATGTTTTCCAGTCGATATGAATCTGGCTACTGCTGCTGTGGCTGCGGAGCTCCTGCCGGAGCCGGCGCTCCGGGAACCGGAGCAATCGGCGTAGGCTGAGGAGGCGGCGTATTGTCCTGTTCCTTCTTCTTCTCCTGCGCGTAGCGCGTCTTCTCGGGCGTAGCGTTCGGCGACTTCTTTTTCTTATTGCTGGTATCGCCGTTCAGGCCCAGCGGAGCAGACTGCGTAGCGCGGTCAGCGATCTCAGCCGCGTTCGGAGGAGGAGGTGCCTGCGAGTCGGCCGATGCTGCCTTGCTCTTCGCTTTGGACTTTTTTGACTCCTTTGCCCGCTCGCTAAAGCGTGTCTTCTGCGTAGACGCGGTAGGCTCCAGCGGATTCTCCGGTGTCGCGGAGTTATCCGCAGTCTCCGCAGGGGATTCGGCCTCAGGCACGGCTCCTGCGTTTTCAGTCTCTGTGTTCTTCTGCGCCTTTGGCAGGGTTTCGCGCGGAGCCTGGCCAAAACGGATCTTTTCCTTCTTGCCCGGCTTTTCGCTGGCCTCTTCGGCCAGTTTCTCCTTCTTCTTCTCCGCCTTCTTTTCCTGTCTTGTCAGCTTGGCGGGCGCAGCCTTTGCCTGGGTGGCTGCCGTATCCGGAGCAGACGCTGCCTCGTCTTCTGTATCTACCGGCGCCACAGGCCCTTTCTGCCGGAAGGTATGCGTGCTCTCACGGAAGCGCGTGCGTTCAACCTTCCGCTTCTTCTTTGGCGAGGGCGGAACATAAGCGCTGTAGATCGGCTTGGTTTCGTTGGGGCTGGCGCCGGTGTCCACATAGCCCGGTGCGATATCGATATACGCCTCTTCGCGCATCTTGGTCAGATACTCGCGAATCGCCGGTTCCATCCGGCTCTCGTAGAGAGCCTCTTCCACCTGCTGCTCCACATCTTTATAAGGCGCCGGACCGCCAGCCGTATGCTGCGTCACCTTCAAGATGATGTAACCCTGGCGCGTCAGGATGGGATCGGTGTACTGCCCGGTTTGCAGCGGAAATGTCTTGTCTTCCAGCAGTTTGGGCAACTGGCCGCGCTTATACTGGCCCAGGTCACCGCCCGAGCTGGCCGTCGGGCCGCCGCTGAAGCTACGCGCCAGCTGGCTGAAGTCTCCGCCCGCGTGCAGCCGCGCCTCTATGTCGTCCGCCTTTGTCTTGGCTTCAGCCAGCTTCGCCTGGTCGTCGGCGTCAGCAGGAATCAGGATCTCGCCCAGCCGCACGCTTTCCGGCTGCGTGTAGTCCTGCTGGTGCTCTTCGTAGTACCGCATTGCCTCACCGGGGGTGAACTGAATATGCTCGCCCACCTCCTGGCGCATTACGTTCTGTGTAATGATCTGGTTGCGGATGTTCTGCTTGAAATCTTCGTAGGAAACTCCCTGCTCCCGCGCCGCTTTCTCCAGGTCCTCGAGAGAAGACAGATTGTACTGTTTGCGGATATCGTCCAGCCGCTTCACCAGCTCTGTCTCGCCGGTTATGCCCAGTTCCTTACCCTTGGAGAGCCACAACTGCTGGTCGATGAGGCTGCGCAGCAGGTCCTTGTGCTCGACAGACATCTGCTGCATCGTGTCACCGTGCTGACGCGCTTCCTGATCCATCTCCTTGAGCGCGCGGTCATAGTCTGACTGGGTGATGATCTGGTCGTTGACCCGGGCCACGATGCGTTCCACCACATCGCCACCCATCGAGTTTGAAGCAGAACTTGCCTGGGAGTGCGCAACCGCGGCGCCGGTCAGCAGCACCGCGCCAAACGCAAACGCTGCGGGAGTGGAAAGGGATATGAGTCTCATAATTTCACGGCATCTTCAGCAGCGCACAAACGCCACTTTATGCATAGACGTCATTGTAAATCCCCGGAGAGCGAAGACGGCGCACGAAAAAGGCGATTCCTTCCATCCGATTTGCTTCGAGCCCTTTATCACCGTCAATTCGCTATTGATCCCACGCAAAACTGCCTCAGGTCCCTCCACGGCTACCGCTGCCGCGAAACCCGCGTCCAATAGCCCAGTGCTATACTTGCAGGAAGGATAGCTCTGCTCGCCTCTGCTGAGCGGGTTCTCCCATCATCAGGCCTTGCCGCAGTTGGGCAAGGTCAATTTTGTATCGAGCGACGAATTGCCACTGGCTCGATGCGGATAGATGGGTCCACGCGGAGCGGTAGCAAACGAGAGCTGTCTGGAGGTTAGGTCACGCTATGACTCCTCGCGCGCGCCGCGCTGTCTTTTCCATCATCGTCTTCTTTTCTATCTGCGCCGTGGTGGGCACGGTGTTGCAGCGCAAGGTGGGCGCACAGTCCTCTGAGGACCAAAGCGAGCTCCGCGACAGCCTCAAGTCCTTCACCAATGTGTATGCGCTGGTGGAACACAACTACGCTGACCCCATCGCCGGCGACAAGGCCGATGCGGTCATCTACGACGGCGCCATTCCCGGCATGCTGCAAGTGCTTGACCCGCACTCGCACTTCTACGATCCCAAAGCCTACGCCCTGATGCGCGAGAACCAGCGCGGCCACTACTACGGCGTCGGCATGGTCATCCAGCAGCAGAACGGCAAGGTTTACGTCCGCGAACCCTACGAGAACACCCCATCGTATCGTGCGGGTATTCACCCCGGCGATATCATTGCGGCCGTTGACGGCAAGAGCACCGATGGGTGGACCTCAGACCAGGTCGCCAAAGCTCTCAAAGGACCCAAGGGAACGCACGTTCAGGTCACCATGGTTCGCTACGGTCAGGCCAAGCCCCTCGTCTTCGATCTGGTCCGCGACGAAATTCCTCACCCCTCCGTCGACCTCAAATATGAGATTCGCCCCGGCGTAGGCTACATCCATCTGACTGAGTTCCAGGAAACGACTGGCCAGGAGATGCAGGATGCCATCAACGGCTTTGGCAATCTCAAAGGTCTGGTGCTCGATCTGCGCGACAACCCCGGCGGCCTGTTGAGCCAGGCAGTGGATGTATGCGATCACCTGCTGGCCAAGGGACAGACCATCGTTTCGCAGCGCGGGCGCGCATATCCTGACCAGAACTACACCGCAACCCACGGCAACGGCGGCAAGACCTTTCCAATCGTGGTGCTGGTGAACCAGAACACGGCCTCAGCCGCCGAAATCGTCTCCGGCGCTCTGCAGGATCATGACCGCGCGCTGATCGTGGGAGAAACCACCTTTGGCAAAGGCCTTGTGCAAACGGTCTACAACCTGAGCGAGAACACCGGCCTTGCGCTCACCACCTACCACTACTACACGCCGTCGGGCCGGCTCATCCAGCGCAACTACGCAGGTCTCTCACTTTACGACTACTACAACCACGCCGGCGCACTGCCCGCCGACTCCAGCAACCGCGAAGTCAAGCTCACTGACTCGGGCCGCACCGTGTATGGAGGCGGAGGCATCACACCCGATGAAAAGATCGATTCCCCTAAACCGACCCCTTTCCAGGATGTGTTGGCCGCGCGGGACGTCTTCTTCCACTTCGCCCCCGAGTACGTCTCCGATCACGCCGTGGATAAAAACTTCCAGGTTGACGATGCCGTGATGGCTGATTTCAAGAAGTACCTTACCAGCCAGGGCGTCGACTTTACCGACGCAAACATCAACGGCGCTTCTGACTGGATCAAGGCCAATATCAAGCAGCAGGTCGTCACCATCGAGTCTGGCCAGTTGCAAGGGCTGCGCGTGATAGCTGACTGGGATCCCACGATCCAGAAAGCGCTCACCTATCTGCCCGAGGCGCAGGCCCTTGAAGAGCACGCGCACAAGGTTGAGGCGGAAAAGGCGGTTGCCCGCAACAGCAGCGCTGCAACAACTCCGCAGTAAGAGCAAGCGCTTCCCGGCACAAATAACAAAGGCCATCCGGCGGGATGGCCTTTTTGCTGCGCTGCAATTCCGGCGGCTCACTCCACAGTCGGCAGTCCCGCCAGCGCCATCGCAATCTCCTCTGCGGGATAGTCGTAGTTCTCCAGCTTCCCCGCGTGGTACGCAATGTACGACTGCATATCGAAGTGCCCATGTCCGCTCAGGTTGAAGAGAATTGTCATCTGCTTCCCTTCTTCCTTCGCACGCAGCGCTTGGCGAATCGCTTCAGCCACCGCATGATTCGACTCCGGTGCAGGCACAATGCCCTCCGCGCGCGCAAACTGCACACCGGCCGCGAACGCATCCAGTTGCTGCACCGTCACCGCTTCTGCCAGTCCGAGTTCGATGACATGAGAGACCAGCGGCGCCATACCGTGATAGCGCAGCCCGCCTGCATGAATCCCGGGCGGAATAAACGTGCTGCCCAGCGTATGCATCTTCACCAGCGGCGTCAGGTGGCCGGTATCGCCAAAGTCGTACGTGAACCGTCCCTTCGTCAGGCTCGGGCACGCTGCCGGCTCAACCGCAATCACCCGCACCGCAGTCTGCCCCGTGATCTTGCGCCCCAGATACGGCAACACCAGCCCTGCAAAGTTCGAGCCGCCACCTGTGCAGCCGATCACAATATCCGGCTCCTCACCGGCCAGCGCCATCTGCTCGATCGCTTCCTGCCCGATCACCGTCTGATGCAGCAGCACGTGATTCAGCACAGAACCTAAGGCGTACTTCGTCTGCGGGTCCTTTGCGGCTACCTCCACGGCTTCTGAGATCGCAATGCCCAGCGAGCCGCTTGAATCGGGATGCTCGGCCAGAATCGCGCGACCCGCGTCCGTCTCGTTGCTTGGGCTCGCCGTCACCGACGCACCAAACACCTCCATCAGCGCACGCCGGTAGGGCTTCTGGTCGTAGCTCACGCGCACCATGTACACCTTGCACTCGAGCCCGAAGAACGAGCAGGCCATCGAGAGCGCTGAGCCCCACTGTCCCGCTCCCGTCTCCGTTGAAAGCCGCTTCGTGCCGTCCTGCTTGTTGTAGTAAGCCTGTGCAACCGCGGTATTGAGCTTGTGCGAGCCGGCCGGGCTCTGTCCTTCGTATTTGTAGTAGATATGCGCCGGCGTATCGAGCGCCTTTTCAAGCCGCCGTGCACGCATCAGCGGAGAAGGCCGCCACTGCGCGTAGATCTGCCGCACCTCGTCCGGTATCTCAATCTCCCGCTCTCCGCTCACTTCTTGCAAAATCAGGCTCATCGGAAAAAGCGGCGCAAGATCGTCCGGACCAAGCGGCTTCAGCGTGCCCGGATGCAGCGGCGGAGCCAGCGGCACCGGCAGGTCAGGAAGGATGTTGTACCAGACGCGCGGAATGCGATCCTGCGGCAGGTTGTACTGGATGGTTTGCATGGCAAGCATTCTACAGCGGCATGCAAGATGCCCGGCAACGGCCCCGCTCACAATCAACCATTCGCGCTCTTCACGGCTCATCGTGATAAATCGCGATCTCCATCGTGCCGCCCTCGGCCAGCCGCGCGCGATACATCCCCGGCGTATTGAAGCTCCATGCCATCTGCCCGTCCGGCGTAATCGCAATCACCCCGCCGTCGCCGTGAATCGCTTCAAGCTCCTTGTGAATCACGTCATCCGCCGCCTGCTGCAGCTTCAGGCCTTTGTACTGCACTAACGCACAAACCTCGCGCGCAACCGTCAGCCGAAGAAAGTATTCTCCGGTTCCCGTCGCAGACACTGCGCACGACTGATTCGAGGCGTAAGTGCCCGCGCCAATTACCGGAGAGTCCCCCACGCGTCCCCAGCGCTTGGCTTGTGTGCCTCCCGTCGACGTTCCCGCTGCAACATTGCCATTGCGGTCGAGCGCAACCACGCCCACGGTTCCGAACTTGTGCGCATCTTCCGGCTCGATCTCTGCAATCGGCTCTTTCGGCTCAGGAGGCGCGCCTGCAGGCCGCGGAGGAATCGGCAATCCCTCTTTTTTGAGCTGTTTGGTCAATGACTGCCAGCGCCGCTCTGTGAAAAAGAAGCTGGGATCGACCTGTTCTAGCCCGGCATATACAGAAAACTCATCTGCGCCGTCGCCCACAAGAAATACATGCGGCGACTTTTCCATCACCGCACGCGCAAGGCTGATGGGATGCCGCGTGCGCGTCACATCGGCAACCGCGCCGGCCTTCAGCGTCGCACCGTCCATGATCGCCGCATCCATTTCGTTCTTTCCGTCGGCCGCAAACACTGAGCCGCGCCCCGCATTGAACAACGGATCGTCTTCCAGAATGCGAATCGCCGCCTCCACTGCATCCAGCGACGAGCCGCCGCGGTCGAGCACCGCAGCGCCAGCCTCCAGCGCCTGCTTCAAAGAAGCACGATATGCTGCCTCGGTCTCCGTCTTCATCGATGCCCGCTCGATCACGCCCGCGCCGCCATGCAGCACAATCGCCCAGCGGCCATTCTTCTGTGCCGCACCGTTCACTGCGCACACCGCCATCGCCCCGGCAACCATAACTTTCGAGATATTCCGCACACGCCGGCCCTCCGTTTTCACTCATCGTATCGCCTGCCGCGACGAATTGCTTTGCCGCACAGCCGATCTGGGCTACCATCGCATTCAATGATGGCCTATATTCGCTCTCTTTCCATTTTTTCTCTGATTGCGGGGCTGGCGCTTACAGCCTCAGCACAAGCGCGGCCCATTCCGGTGAAGGTCGTTGTGGTCACAACCTTTGAGGTAGGTGCAGACACCGGCGACCGTCCAGGCGAGTTGCAGTACTGGGTCGAGCGCGACCATCTCGATCAGACCTGGCCACTGCCCGCCGGCTATCACGCGCTGCACATGAGCGCCGACGGCGAAATGACTGTAACCACCGGCGAAGGCGCGGCACATGCAGCCGCAACCATCATGGCCCTCGGCCTCGATCCGCGCTTCGACCTTAGTCACGCATACTGGATGGTCGCTGCCATCGCAGGCGGCGCGCCTGATCGCGTCTCGCTCGGTTCGGCCGCCTGGGCGCGCTATGTAGTCGATGGTGATCTCGGCTACGAGATCGATCCGCGCGAGATTCCGTCCAACTGGCCCACCGGTTATATCCCGCTCGGCAAGAAGACACCCTTTGAAGAACCCGCGAAGCCACAACCGGGCCAGGTGTATGAACTTAATCGAAACCTCGTCGACTGGGCCTTCCGGCTCACACGCGCTACGCAACTCGCAGACTCCGACAAGCTGAAGCAGGCGCGCAGCCACTTCGTCGGCGCCGCGGCAGGCAGGCCACCTTTCGTGACCGAAGGTGATGAGATCTCTTCATCAACCTTCTGGCACGGCAAAGTGCTGAACGCATGGGCCACGCAGTGGGTTCCTTACTTCACCGGCGGCAAAGGAGTCTACGCCACCACTGCAATGGAAGACTCGGGCATCCTCCAGTCGCTTCAGTTTCTATCGAACGCAGGCCGCGTTGACTTCAACCGCGTCCTCGTCCTGCGCACCATCAGCAACTTTGACGAGCAGCCGAAGGGCATGACCGCAGCCGACAGCCTCGATATGCAACGTATGGCGGGCTTCACCGCCTATCTGCCCTCGCTCGAAGCCGCCTATACCGTCGGTCACGCCGTCGTGAACGAAATCCTCACACACTGGCCGCAGTATGAGCAGGCCACACCACAGGCGAAAGAAGAGCCTGCGCAAGTTCCATAACGCGCGGACCTGCTCATTGCGGCTTTTATGCCGGCTATGCGCGGATTACTTTCGATCTCCGGAATCTGAGACCAGCGGCTTGTCCTTTACCGGATCGGTCTGCGACTCGGCAGCGCCGCGGCTGATGTGACTTGGATGCGCATAATCGTGCACGCCTTTGGGTCTGCTCTCTGTATACGCAGGAGCGGGAATGTTGTTGATGACTGTTTCACTTTCGCGAACTCTGCTGGGCGTATGGATATCGGCCTGCTTTTTCATTGAATGTGTATCTCCCTTTGCAACGGTAGCGGCACTTTCTCCCGCCTTCTCGTGCCTTCTCCCTCCGATGCGGAATCGCGGACGGAAAGTTAGCCGCGCGGAATGCTTCCTGTCGATGCGATGAATCTCAATGCACTTCGTTCCAGATTAAGAAGAACAGCTTCCGGTTTCGATACAATGGAGCGTCTCATCGACATATCTTCAACGCGCTCCAAGGAAAACGGCATGCATTCAATCTGGTTCGGCGAGTTTATGGGCACGCTCGTTCTCGTGCTCCTCGGCACCGGCGTCAACGCCGGCGTAACCCTGCGCAAGTCCTACGCGGCTGACTCCGGCTGGATAGTCATCGCCACCGGCTGGGCTCTCGGCGTGCTCTGCGGCGTTCTGGTCGCGCAGGCCTTCGGCAGCCCCGGCGCCAACCTCAACCCAGCCGTCACGCTCGCCTCCGCCGTCACCAGCGGAGATTACTCGCAGCTGCTCGTCTACTGGTCCGCACAGTTCCTCGGCGCCATCTGTGGCGCATCCATCATGACGCTTCACTACACACCGCACTGGCGCATCACACCCGATCCTGCTGCCAAGCTCGGCATCTTCTGCACCGCTCCAGCGGTGAACAGGCCGCTCGCCAATATTGCCAGTGAAGTCATTGGCACCATGGTGCTCGTCCTGGTCGCCGGAGCTATCTTCTCGCACGGCGTCTCCGCAACAGGCCCGGCAGCAGGCTTCGGTCCATGGCTAGTCGGAAGCCTCGTCTGGGGCATCGGTCTCTCGCTCGGCGGCACTACCGGTTACGCCATCAATCCAGCACGAGACCTCGGCCCACGCCTTGCGCACTCGCTGTTACCGATTCCCGGCAAAGGCGGCTCCAACTGGGGCTATGCCATCATTCCCCTCGTCGGAGACCTCGGCGGCGGCGCGCTCGCTGGCCTGCTGCTCCATTACGCGCATCTCTAACTGCGCTTCACACGGTTGTATCCTTTGTGCATCGCGCCTGCGCCGCGCAAGAAAGGATGTTTCATGCCGGAAGCGGCTCTCAAACTGGACCCTCGCGATAACGTCGTCGTCGCGCTCGCCGCGCTACAGCCCGGTTTGGCTGTGAACTTTGCCGGCTCAGAATCATGTATTGCGGCTGAGGCTATCCCTCCCAAGCAAAAGATGGCGCTCGTCAACTTCAAGCCCGGCGACTTCATCTACATGTACGGCATGGTTGTAGGCGAAGCCGTCGAAGCCATTTCGCGCGGCGGATTGATCACGACGCGCAACATTCGCCATCGTACCGGCGACTACTCCGCCGAGCGCCATCCTTCGTCCGTTGCCCTCCCTGACGCATCGCCATGGGCGAGCCGCACCTTTATGGGTTTCCATCGGGCAGACGGCCAGGTGGGCACCCGCAACTATTGGATCGTCCTGCCGCTCGTCTTCTGCGAGAACCGCAACGTAGAGCAGATGCGCGAAGCGCTGGAAGAAGAACTTGGCTACGGCCGCGCCAACTCGTATTACCGGCAACACGTCCGCAATCTCATACGCGCGCAGGCGAATGGAAATGCGGCTGCCGAGCAGGGCAATCATCCAAAATCGGAAAAAGTCTTTCCCAACCTCGACGGCGTACGTTTCCTCACCCATCAGCTCGGCTGCGGCGGTACGCGCCAGGATGCGCGCGCGCTCTGCGGCCTTCTCGCCGGCTATATTCATCACCCCAACGTAGCGGGCGCAACCATACTGAGCCTCGGCTGCCAGAACGCGCAATCCGGCATCCTGATGGAAGAGTTGCGTGCGCGCGATCCAAAGTTAGGCAAGCCGGTGCTGATCTTCGAGCAGCAAAAGTCTGGCCGCGAGTCCGCGCTCATCGAACAGGCGCTCAACGAAACCTTCTCTGCTTTGTCTGAAGCCAATCGCGCTGAACGCGCACCTGCGCCGCTCTCGGCGCTCACCGTCGGCCTGCAGTGTGGCGGCTCTGACGGCTTCAGCGGCATCTCTGCCAACCCGGTCATCGGCCACCTCTCCGATCTGTTGGTCGGCCTCGCCGGCAAAACCATGCTCTCCGAGTTTCCCGAACTGCACGGAGTCGAGCAGGAACTCATCAACCGCTGTGTCACCGATGAGCTCGCTCAGCGCTTCTCCAGTCTCATGCAGACTTATGCCGCCCGCGCCCGCGCCGTGCAATCGGACTTCGCCTTCAATCCTTCGCCGGGTAACATCCGTGACGGCCTCATCACCGACGCCATCAAGTCCGCCGGGGCCGCGCGCAAGGGTGGCACAGCACCCATAAGCGACGTCATCGACTATCCCGAATACGTACGCTCGCCCGGACTCACGCTGCAGTGCACGCCCGGCAACGATGTGGAGAGCGTGACAGCGCAGGTAGGCGCCGGCTGCTCGCTGGTGCTCTTCACCACCGGCCTCGGCACGCCCACCGGCAATCCCATCGCACCGGTTCTGAAGATTTCGACCAATTCGACTCTCGCCAGCCGCATGGGTGACATCATTGACTTCGACGCCGGCGGCATCGTCACCGGAGAAGCAACGATCACCTCCGCCGCAGAGCAGCTTCTGGAGCTTTCGATTGAAGTGGCCAGCGGCACGCTCCACACCAAGGCCGAGGAACGCGGCCAGGTCGACTTCATCCCCTGGAAACGCGGCGTCTCACTGTAGTCAGCCGGAAAAAGACTCGCCGGTCATTCGAGATACGAAGCCACAATCGCGAGCGCCGCAAGCGCCGCCGTCTCGGCACGAAGAATCCGCGGCCCCAGCGACACCGCGCGCCAGCCATTCGCATCGAACAGCGCTTCTTCTGCCGGGGCCCATCCACCCTCAGGTCCAATCGCAAGCTCCAGCACCGGCATCCCGTTGCCCGCCGCTGTCTGCGCCTCCTCCACTGCAGCCCGCAGAGTCGTCGTGCGCTCCTGCTCGGCCAGCACAATGCGCGTCGCCTCGCTTATCGCCTGCACGCGCGCCGGCAGCAGAACCGGATCGTAGATCATCGGCACATCCGAGCGGCGCGACTGCTTCGCAGCTTCGTGCGCAATGCGCCGCCAGCGCTCCACGCGCTTTTCCGCCGCCTGCGCCAGATGCTTATCGGTCCGCCGCGCAATCATCGGCGCAATGCCCGCAACGCCAAGCTCAGTGGCCTTCTCAATAGCCCACTCCATATGATCGAACTTGTAGATCGCAATGGAAAGCGTCACCGGCAGCGCCGGATCGGCCTCAAGTTCGGCGATCAGATTAAAACGCACCTCGCTCGGCTCACCCGGCGCCGACACTGCCGCAACTTCGGCATGAAAGACATGCCCACCGGCCACAACGTCCGCCTCCATTCCCTTCTGCGCGCGCAATACGCGAGCCATGTGCTCGGCCTGCGGTCCCACTAAAGTGGCAGTTGCTTCATCCCAGTGCTCGGCAATCCAGCGGCGGCGCGTCATTGTGTCTGTGTCTCCCTTGCCATTTGCTTGCAGTGTAAATCACCGCATAAACACTAAGGGGAACGCTTGAAGCGTTCCCCTTGAGTGTTGCCTTTTTGTTGGTTCTGGTCCGCTACTTCTTCTTTGCGGCCTTCTTTGCCGCCTTCTTCGCGGGTGCCTTCTTTGCTGCCTTCTTGGCTGCTTTCTTGGTTGCCATTTGCCTATTCTCCCTTTTCGATGAGTTGCATCGATTCTGCAATCCGTAGATTGCAGTTGAAGAATGTATAGAATCGCGCAGCATCGATGTCAAGAAAAAAACGTAGTAAGAGTGGAAAAATGAGCAACAATTTTTTCGGCGCGGAATGGTAACGATGCGTAAAAGGAATCGCTATGGAGCTCGAATCGCACTTTATGTGCTTCGAGAACGCCGCGCGGACTCACTCATCGACTGCTCCACGCAACTTTGCTTGCTCTCCTCAGCACTCGATCACATTCAGCGCAAGCCCCGCCAGACTTGTCTCTTTGTAACGCGACTGCATATCGAGACCGGTCAGATACATCGTGCGTATCACCTGATCGAGCGAGACTTTATGCGCCTCAGACTCATTCATCGCAATGCGCGCCGCGTGAACGGCCTTCACTGCGCCCATCGCATTGCGCTCGATGCATGGAATCTGGACAAGCCCGCCAATCGGATCGCAGGTCATGCCCAGGTTATGCTCCATTGCAATCTCAGCAGCGTGCTCGACCTGTCCATTCGTTCCGCCAAGCGCTGCGGTGAGCCCCGCCGCGGCCATTGAGCAGGCAACGCCCACTTCGCCCTGGCATCCCACTTCGGCGCCGCTGATTGATGCATTCTCTTTGTAGAGGCTGCCTACCGCCGCCGACGTAAGAAAGAAGCGCAGAATGCCTTCGTGATCGGCATCTGGAATAAAGCGCTCATAGTAGCGGGCCACCGCGGGCACTACGCCTGCCGCTCCATTCGTCGGCGCCGTTACTACGCGCCCACCGGCGGCATTCTCTTCATTCACCGCCATTGCATACACCGTTACCCAGTCCAGCGGAGCCAGCGGATCGCCTGTTTCGCCATCGGCTTCTTTCTCACGCAGCCTTTCGGCCAGCCGGTGCGCGCGCCGTTTCACGTTCAACCCGCCTGGTAAGATGCCCTCGGTCGCAATGCCGCGCGCGATGCAACCACGCATCGTCGCCCAGATGAGGTCTATGCCGTTGCGCACCACATCGACCGGCGCACGGTCCGCACTCGCAACGCGCGCACACTCGTTCTCAAGCATCAACTGGCTGATCGACAGCTCATTCCTGTGCGCAATCTCCAGCAGCTCTGCCGCGCTGTGAAATGGAAACGGAATTTCTTTCTGGTTTTGGACACGGGCCTGCTGATCCACGCCGTCTTCCACAATGAATCCGCCACCGATGGAAAAGAACGTGTGCCGATCGAGTTCGATGCCCGCCGCATCGAATGCCGTAAGCCGCAGTCCGTTGGGATGCTGCATGCGCGCGCCCGGCGGATAAAGCTCATCGCGATGAAAGATCAGGTCGCGCGCTTCCTCAAAAGGAATAGAACGCGTTGCTCCAAGATCGATCCTGTGTCCGCTGCGAATCGCGGCCACCGTCGATTCAATCAGTGCCGGATCGATCGTGGCCGGCTCATTGCCCGCCAGCCCGAGTAACACCGCACGATCCGTAGCGTGTCCAACGCCCGTCAGAGCCAGCGACCCGTAGAGTTCTGCCTGCACGCGGGCAACGCGATCCATCAAGCCGCGCTCTGCAAGCTGCTGCGCAAACCGGCACGCCGCACGCATTGGCCCCATGGTGTGCGAACTCGATGGGCCCACGCCGATCTTGTAGAGTTCGAAGAGACTCGCTGTCACGCCTAAGATTGTAGCCGGGATGCAATGGAGAGAGCTTCCGCTTTTCTTGCATTCAGGGCCTCTCCGGCCACTCCGCGTCGGGACTCACAGGCAGCGGCTGATGCGGACCGAGATTCTCCGCTGTGATTGCCGCAAAGATAAAGTTCTCGGGTGGCACGGGATTTCCCGCAAGCCTGCGCAGCATCGCCAACTGACCTGCGTGCGTCATCGCGTCAGAAAACGGGCCCTGCAACAAAATCTCCGGCGTGATACCGTGCAGCGCTGTCCCTGCTTCCAGATGCCGCGCCAGATCCTGCACTACCTCATGGAAGTGCGCCACCGCGTCGCGAAAAATCTCAAACTCCGGCGGCCGGTAGCTGCCTCCGATGAAGTGCGTACGCGCATAACCCAGCACGCTGTCCATGTGACGAATCAACTCGTGCGGTGTGCGCACCTTTGGCGCTGCGCGAAACGATGCGAAATCCGCCGGCGCATCGCGCAACGCCTTCTGTGTTCTGTAAGCCAGCGCCGCCAGAAAATGCCGCAGCATCCTTTTCTCGTCGTCCATTGTCTTATCCCGCGCGCCTGAAATCTGTTTCATCTTAGCCTGCATTCCCTAACCCCTACTCCCTGTTCCCCGTTTCTGATACACTCGCTTCCGATCCCCTCCACATGCTATTCAAGGCCCTTAGCGCAGCAGTCTACGGAATCGATGCCAACCTCATTGATGTCGAGGTCGATTACAGTGGCGTCGTCAGCGATCAGGATCACTTTCACACCGTCGGCCTGCCCGACGCCGCCGTGCGCGAAAGTCGCGACCGCGTGCGCGCCGCCATCAAGAACTCCGGCTATCTCATCCCGCCCACG
>DASZXD010000218.1:0-7804 GCA_035546015.1 Occallatibacter sp. | reverse complement strand
TCCGTGACGAAGTCTTCTCGTCGCAAAAATAAGTGCTGGTTCGGGTCATAAGTTGTTGTCGTATTGCAACTTGCGGTACGCATCGCGTCCTGATAGAATCCCACCACCCGCCCTATTTTGGTGGGTGGCAGTCTGGCTTCCCGCGTCTTTAACTTCCTTACCACAGGCCATTATGGTGAGCAAGCATCGCTACACGATGACCATCTCCCGCCTGACGGTCGACAAGCTTGGCGTAAAGCTCTACGACCGTGTTTCAGCCGTGATCGCCGAGCTAATCGCCAACTCCTACGATGCAGACGCGACACGCGTTGAGGTCGTCGCCCCCATGGATGAACTCCTCGCTACGAGGACCGGTTCGACCATTACTGACAAGGGATTCAGCATCCAGCTGTCCGACGACGGATGCGGCATGGTTCCATCAGAAATTAACGACTTTTACCTAGTCGTGGGAGCCGAACGACGAAACGACCCTCGGCGCGGGGATACCTCCGCAAAATTCCATCGAAAGGTGATGGGCCGCAAAGGAGTTGGAAAGTTGGCTCCATTTGGGGTTTGCAAACGTATCGAAATAATTTCTTCCGGCGGCCCAAAGGTAAATGGAGTCGATGAGAGCGGTAGCGCAGCAAAAGGATACCTCACTTCCCATTTGATCCTTGAGCGAGACAAGATCCTGACCGACACCGACACCGATTATCATCCAGATGTCGGTAAGCTCGACGGGATCGTCCGCAAGAAACGCGGGACGCTGTTACGGCTCACGAATTTTGATCACCGACGCGTACCGTCTCTCGCAAGTTTTGAACGGCAACTCTCCCAACGTTTCGGCGTCAGTTCCGCCGATTGGCAGATCGATCTGACCGACTCGCTGAAGACCACCGGTGCGCCCGATGCGTCGTGCATCGTTGGGGACTTCTCTGTCGAGAAAATGGAGAATACCGTCATTGAGTTTCAATCGCTTACCAACGGAGGCGTCACTAAATACCGCACGATTGGTCCGGACGGAAAGGAACTGCAGAACATAGCCGCCGGTTTTACTCTCGATGGCGATTTCTATCCGCTGACGGGCTGGATGGGGTATTCAAAGCAGCCGTACAAAGATGAGTTGATGGCCGGAGTACGCATTTATTGCCGCGGCAAAATAGCCGCTCAGACACACATTTTTAACCTGAAGGCCGGTTTTACAGGAGAGTACGACATTCGTTCATATCTCGTCGGTCAGTTGCACGCGGATTGGCTAGATGAAGCCGAAGACCTAATCCGGACTGACCGGCAAGACATTCTTTGGTCTCATGAACTCGGAAGAGCGTTCGAAGAATGGGGCCAAACCGTTGTGAAGCAGATCGGTGCTCTCACAAGGGAACCGCGCCGAAAAAAGGCGTGGCAGGCATTTAAAGAGAAATCCAAACTAGAAGAAAGAGTTAGCAAAGCCTTTCCCATGGAAGGTCAAAAGGCAATCCGCGCGAACACGCTCGATATCGCAAAAGCCATTGCGCAGACAGCCCGCGAAGACGAGCTTCAGAATCCAGACCAGATCAACGCGATCGTGGACTTGAGCATGCTTCTCGGTCCTCACATCACCCTCGACCAGAAACTCAGAGAAGCAGCCGAAGAGAACGACGACCCTTTGTCAGTCATCACGGGAATCCTGCGTACTGCGCGGATCGCCGAACTCTCCGCGTTCGGGCAAATAGCTGACGACCGCGTCAAAGTTATTCGAAAGATAGAACAACTCAAGGACGATAAAGCGACCCTCGAAGAGGCGTTTCAGAGCCTTATTTCGGAGGCCCCTTGGCTAATCAATCCACAGTGGTCGCCGATCACTAGCAATCAGGCATTCTCTACTCTGAAGGAAGAGTTTGCGAAATTCTATAAAAAAGAAACAGGACAGGAAATCCATCTCGATCCTTTTTCGGCCGGAGCGAAGCGTGCCGATTTCGTGCTTTCAAGCCAAGATGGCATCTTACACATTATTGAAATCAAGAAGCCTAACCATGGATTTCAAAACGACGAGATGGATAGGATGAACAAATATGTCGAACTGATGAAAGAGTTCCTAGAGCAACCTGGAAACAAGGAATTCAAAGAACTGTTCCCAAAATTCCATGTCACGCTCGTCTGTGACAAACTCAGTCTCAAGGGAGTGCATAAAACAGCCTTTGACGGGCTGGTCTCGGAAAGACAGTTGACTTACATCAATTGGAAAACGTTTCTGCTTCGCACACGAAAAATGCACGAGGCGTTTCTCAATGAGGCGGAAAGGCAGCGCAAGGATGCGGCAAAAAAACATTGAAGAATCCCTGACTGCGATAGACCTTTTTGCCGGCGGTGGTGGCTTGACCGTAGGCTTAAAGCGGTCAGGCTTCCAGGTGGTGTCTGCAGTTGAGATTGCGCCACATGCATTTGCCACCTATAAGGCGAACCATGTTGAAGTGACTGCATATCGGCAGGACATTCGGACTGTCGATGGTGCCTCGCTGACAAGATGCTCGCCAACAGGCATCGTCGATTTACTGGCCGGGTGCCCGCCGTGTCAGGGCTTTTCGAGCCTTACGGCTAAGTACCGGCGTAGCGACCCCAGAAACTCGCTTGTGCGAGAGATGGGACGCCTTATCAAGGAGGTCAAACCGCTCGCGTTGATGATGGAAAATGTGCCAGGCTTAGCAGTTAAAGGAAAGCCGCTACTAGACGAACTCCTTGGCGTACTAGCGGATGAGGGCTATACGCCGACGCACGGGACTCTTCAGGTCGCAGATTTTGGAATCCCGCAAAACCGGCGCCGCTTGGTCCTTCTAGCGGGAAAGGGCTTCAGAATTGAGCTGCCGAAACCGACGCACTCATGGAACGGCGCAAATGGGTTAGCACAATGGGTTTCGATTGACGGGGTATTGAAAGGGCTACCCCAGCCCATTACCCTCGACAAGGCTAAGGCGCGCGGTGGACCAACTTTTGTTAAATGGCATGTCGTGCGTTCGTTGTCAGAGGACAACATGCGCCGCATCAAACGAGCGAAACCTGGCAATGCGTGGTGGCATGGGATTCCAAAGCGCTTGCGACCTGACTGCCACAAAAGCAAGGATGCTGGCTTCAGCAATGTTTACGGGCGCATGCAATGGGGCATGGTTTCACCGACCATCACCGGCGGATGTACAACGTTCAGTAAAGGTCGTTTCGGACACCCGACTCAGAATCGAACCATCTCCGTTTACGAAGCTGCTCTTCTACAAACTTTTCCTCCCGACTATGTGTTTGACACGCCATTCATGGAACACGCCTGTGATATCGTCGGCAATGCGCTACCTTGTGACTTCGCTGAGGTAGTGGGCAAGTGCTGCGCTAAAGCTATTATCGCTTTCAAGCAACAATTACAGCAGCAGCGACCGGCCAAGAACCAGGCGGCCATCCGACAAAGAATCGTTAAACGCAAACGACCCTAGCCCTGGGCTGGACCTACGGCACAGCACTATCGCGCGAGAGTTCCACCACCCTCTTGCGGTTCGTGTCGTTTTTGATGGTCGACAGCAGCAACCATTCGCCATCACACTTCTGAATCGCGTCCATCGGAGCATCATCGACTTCAGCATTCTGAACGTGTTCCCGAACGGTTTCAGGAGTGAAGCCAAGAAACTTCCCCCACGCGACGATGTATGGGTACCGGCATTCACCGACGAGCTGGTCAATTGCGTCGCAGTTTGCCTCGAAGGCCACGGCGTCCGAAATGCACGGAATCGCTCGGTCACGTTCCGGGGTGTGCGACACATGATTCTCCATTACGTCAGAATAACGCAAACCCAGGAGTTGCGAAAGCCGGCCGAACGGAACGCGGCCAAGCATCGAGCGGCGGGGCTTGAGGCTTGAATGTCATTGGGCGCAGCAGGGCGACCAAAGCAACCATTGAGGGTGACAGTCTCGAACTGCTGAAGTTGCTCGCGAGTGGCTTTCGCGGGAGGGAACCATCCGTCGCCTTGCCCATGGACCTGCCCGACGCAGCCCGGTCGGATTGACTGCCGGTGTCTGCCGGCCGCCGACCACGCTGAGTCCTCGGACAACGCGGTTCCACGGGCCCCGCGAAAAACGTCGATGCGCGGCACCGTCGACGAAATCGCTAGGTGATCGTGTCATCCCGACCAACATGCACCAGCCTGAAGCCCGAACCCTCTCCTTGACGGTGCGTCGTAAACATTCGATACTGACGAGTTCCGTGTGCCGTAGCGGATCGCGTCACGGCGATTTGGCTTCTATCGCTTTTCCCGCACGACTGCCTGCGGCATGAGTAGTGAGCAAACGTGCCCGCGGCAAAAGAGAACGACCATCGCCGCCGCCCTACCGGGCGGTCCCGCACTTATGCCCTTCATCGACTCGGTTTTGACTTCTAAGCAGCGCACGCAATTGGCAGCACTTTATGAGCACGCCTCAACGCTGTTGGATCTAACGCCGCATTTTCGCTTTTTTACCCTTCATGGCAAGCAGCACTTCGCGAATTTGTTCGAGATCGTCGATATCTTGGCGGAAGCGGGCCTCGTCTTACGACAAGACCAGGCTTTCTTGTTAGGTTGCTGCCTCTGCGTCCACGACGTCGGCATGGTTGTTCCATTAAAGGATTTTACTGGAAGCGAGCTTTTTCGAGGTATGCCTCAACCTGCCGATCCGGCTGATCTGATCAGGCAAATCAGGATATCGCACCACAACCTAATCGACATCTACGTTAAATCGCATTTTGATTTTTTAACGTCTCTGGGATTAAGCGCGAGCGATGCCGCGCTAATTCGAGATATTTCTCGCAACCACCGCCAGGTCGACCTTTTCACACAGGATGGCTTTGCCAAAACGCTCGGCGCACTGCTTCGTGTCATTGATGAACTCGACGTGTCGCCAACTCGGGCGCCGGGCACCGTCCTTGAATCACACTTCAATGAAATGGATGCGACCTCATGCTGGCATTGGTTTAAGCACAATATCACCCAGGAATGGCGTATTGGTCATAACGTTGACATAATCCCTGGAGCGACGCCGCGAATTACGTTCAAGGTAGCTGTTCATCCCCAGACGGCTTCATCAATACCCTACTGGTTGACGCAAGTGCGGCGCCCCCTTGCAAGGGTCCTAATGGATGAAGGTGCCGCCCGCATTGTGGCAGAGACATGGGGAATACACATCTCGGCGGTCGAGTCGCACGATTTGTCAACAAGTATTCATCGAGGTCCAGTGTGGGACCGCATCGAGGAAAAGGCGCTTTCAGCCAATCGTAAGGTGATTCTGGTCATTGACGACGAAGTAAGGAAGTTGCACGACCTGTTCTTAGGTCTAATGAACACATACCATGTGATCTTTGCCCAAAATGCAAAGGATGCTTTGGACAAAATGGCGGCGAGACCCGTTGATTTGGCAATTGTAGATCTGCAGGTCGGCTCCGGTTTTCAGTGGAATGCGGAAGAAACCAAAGACTTTAAGATGACCGGAGTCCGACTTTGCCAAGAGATTGTCAGCCGACACCCGATTACAAAGGTGGCGATACTGACGGGATCCCGTCATGATTTGTCGGATGCCCGTGAAATTCCCCACCTTCAGTTTCTGCTGAAAAAACCGGTCGATCCTGAGCGATTCGAGCAGGAGGTGACGCGTGTCCTTTCGTGAGTTGGCAGAGCACGCTGAGAGCGGCCACGTCAGCGTCGAGCCCCTAATCACTCATCTGTTCCAACGCGTCATTGACCACAATAACTTTGTCGCCGGCTTCCTCTGCCGATGGCATGCTGATACTCGCACTGCCGACGTTTTATCAGCGCACGGCATTCCTACAGAACCCTTTCGCGGTTCAAGGAATGCCGCACTTGCTCAGTTTGTCGGACAATGCGTTAACGTGCGCTGTGCAACACATGTTCATAAATGCTCTGACACACCGTTGTGGAATGCGCTTGAGCGATTGACCAACATATCAGCCTGGCGACATCAAGCACTCTTTGTCCCAGCGTTTGCGGGCGACTATGATTTTGTGATGGTTGCCTTCTCAGACAGTGACAACCAGATGACAATTGCCAATGAGATGAGGCACGATGTCGCCGACATGGTAAACAGTGTTGCTTTACTTTTGTCGGCCAGCGAGATGACTGAGCGGGTGCGTATAACTGAGTTATATGTCCGTGAAGTTGGGCACGATATTGCGAGTTCTGTGCAGGCAATCATTGCGAAGCTTCGCGCTGTAAGCCGCGGTCTCCTGAAAGGAGAGTCTGCCATGGTGAAGATTCGTGAGGCTGAACAAGAAATGATGGCAGCGTATCGGAGTGCGGATACATTGGGTGTAACCGTCGATCCGGACTACAATCTATCATCGGCCGATTGGTTTAACTTGTCGGCCGCGGTTCGTGAGGTGAGTGATCTATGTAGAAGTGAGGCTGAGGAACGCCATATCGAGATCAGGATTGAAATGCCTGGTGACGACATAGAACTGTGGGGCGATCAGAAGGCGATTCAGTCTGCTATTACACAATTACTACTTAATGCGATAAAATATGCCAGGGGGTCGTCTTATGTCGTCATGGTATTGGATGCAGATGAGAATCATGTTGAAATACGGGTTGTCGATCGCGGTGTGCCCCTAGATGCTGAAGAACGGCTTCATATGTGGGATTTTGGTTGGCGGGGCAAGCGAGCCAAAGAGCTGCATGTGAATGGCAGTGGTATCGGCCTTTATACCGTCAAAAAGATTGTGCGCGCACATGGCGGACGCTGGGGCTCGGTGACGACTCCGAAGGCTGAAGATGTGGCTACATTTTTTGTCAACCTCCCGAAGAAACAGCGGGACCACCGTACACGGTAGGCATCCGCCGCGCGCCAAGTCCGCGGCCCGATCACGGCCGTCCAGCCGATCCCCTGTGCATCCGCGGGGGAACCCGAAGGGCCACATTGATCCGTTTGAACTCTTGATCGACGCCAACATTTGCGATCGCAAATGCGATCCGATCGTTTTTCAAGGCTAACGCTTCGGTTGCCCTAACCGCTGGCTGGCCGATCGCGGTTCCACCAAGGCAAAGTTCCCGAACCGGGCCAATCTCCGCGACCTCGCTTGGCGGCACGCAGCCCCCGCGTTGCAGAAGGCCGGCACGAGCACCGGTTGCGTCAACTTTGCTCGCGATTACGAGACGGACCAAGAAATTGGAGCCAGCGATTATCGCAAGGCGTGGATGGTCTGCGCAACGTCGGTTCGCGGGTACAGAATCCGGTACAGAATCGCTGGTAAGGGATGGAAATTACGGTAAAATTTGCACGTCGTCGCAAGCGAGAGAGAAGCGAGCTGCATTCCCGAAGTCCTTGCCGAATAACGACTTCGCCGTTTTGCATCCCACGGTTCGCCACCGGCCTCCGGAACCGAAGGTTTAACCGCAACTGACAGTCTTGGCCAACGGTTTGTGTTTTCGTCCCGTCGCCGGCGTGAACGCCGCTACCATCAAGGTTTGGGCATGAGCGAAGTAACGCGGATCCTGTTCGCGATCGAGGCGGGCGATCGGCATGCGGCGCCCGAGTTGCTGCCGCTGGTGTACGACGAGCTGCGCCGGCTCGCGGCTCAGCGAATGGCGCGGGAGAGGCCCGGGCAGACGCTTCAAGCCACCGCCCTGGTTCACGAGGCGTACGTGCGCTTGCTGGGCGACGGCCAGGGGCAGCATTGGGATCATCGCGGGCACTTCTTCGCCGCCGCGGCAGAGGCCATGCGGCGAATCCTGGTGGATGCTGCCCGGCGCAAGCAGAGGGTCCGCCACGGCGGCGAGCGGCGCCGCGTAGCTCTTCACGATTACCACCGGATGACCGAATCGCC
>DASZXD010000217.1:0-3845 GCA_035546015.1 Occallatibacter sp. | reverse complement strand
ATCATCCGCTGCCGCAATGGTACGCAGGTGCAAAGCTCGGTATCTTTATCCACTGGGGGCTCTACTCCGTACCAGGCTGGGCCCCGCTCTCGCATCCCAGCCACGACTTCACCTCGCAGGACTACATCGTCAACAATCCCTACGCTGAGTGGTACTACAACGTGGTGCGCATCGATGGCTCGCCCACGCAGGCTTATCACCGCGAGCACTACGGTGCCAACTTCAACTACTATGACTTTGCGCCCATCTTTAACCGCGACAGCCAGAAGTGGAACCCCGACCAGTGGGCCTCCATCTTCCGCGAGGCAGGCGCTCGCTACGTGGTGCTCACCACCAAGCATCACGAAGGCTTCACTCTCTGGCCCAGTTCCACTCCCAATCCCACGCTGCCCGCTGACCGTCAGCACGCCACGCGCGACATCGTAGGCGAACTGACAGACGCCGTGCGCAAGCAGGGCATGCACATGGGACTTTACTACTCCGGCGGCTACGACTGGACCTTCGTACCCGGCCCCATCCGCACCGCAGCCGACTATCAGAGCGTGAAGCCCGAGAGCCAGGCCTACGGTGACTACGCCTTTGCCCAGATTCACGAGCTCATCAACCGTTACCATCCATCGGTTTTGTGGAATGACATCGACTGGCCCAAAACTGGCAACGCACTGCAGGTTGAAGCCGACTACTACAATGCCGTGCCTGATGGCGTAATCGACGACCGCTTCGGTATCGCGCACGCCGACTTCACATCGCCCGAGTATCAGAAGCTTGACGCCATCAGCCCGAAGAAGTGGGAAGAGTGCCGTGGCCTTGGCCGTTCCTTCGGCTACAACCGCGCCGAAGGCGAAGCAGAAACCATTGCGCCCGCCGACCTCATTGCGTTGCTGGTCGATATTGTGAGTAAAAACGGCAACCTGCTGCTCGACGTAGGCCCCGAGTCCGACGGCACTATCCCTCCCGTGCAGATGGAGCGGCTCAAGGCCCTAGGCGCCTGGCTCAAGCAGAACGGTGAAGCCGTCTACGATACCGTGCCCTGGGACCGCGCCGTGGGCCACTCCGTCGAAGGCGACGACATACGCTTCACCCGCAGCAGCACCGGAGCCGAACTCTACGCAACCATCCTCGGCAGCCCCAAGGCGCATACCGTCACAATCGAAGATGTGCCCGCGCATCCGCTGCTTGAGGTCTACATGCTCGGCGACTCAAAACCGCTGGCGTGGAAGGCCGACGGCGACAACCTGAAGATCACGCTGCCCGACAAGCTCCCCGGCGACTACGCCTACGTGATCAAGCTGGCCCACTACATGCGCTGAACGGGTCTTTGCTTGAAGGGTACGAACTTTAGCCCGTACGCTTGTGCCAGGCATATATGTTTTGAGACGACCCGGCTTAATTCGGGCCAGGATCCATATCAATTTGGGATGGGCTTTAGCTCCTGAGTGATTCAGTGGAAAGTCCATTTCTCCGCACATCGATTGAACCCAGGATTTACGTCTGCAGAAAATTCAGCCTTTCTGCTTCACAATAGACGCAGATGTGTTCTGAGACACCGCTGCAAAACTCCTGCTATAGCACGACAAATCCGCACTCAGAACAGATCTCGAAATTTCACGGCTGTGAAAACTGCGACGAAACAGGCGGCGCTCAAAAGAAAGGCGTTAACGCCCGCCACTCTCACAAATTCTGTGAAACTGTGAGAAAAAGCGTCAGCCTAAAGGCGGCAGTTTGTCGGAGATTCCAAACAGAAAGATCGCGCCGATGATGCAGCTGTACGCCGCGCCGGTCCATGCAATGGCGTGATAGAGCCGCGGCCGGTGACCGCCCGCGCTGAAGGCCCCGCCCATGGACGCGGTCATAATCGCATTCATGGTCACCAGGCCCAGTGCAAAGGCCAGCAGTCCCATCAGCCCGCGCGATGTGCCGCCAAGGTTGGCCGTCAGAAAGAAGAGGGCGAGCTGGCTCGGTGTCTCCGCGCCCACTCCGTGCAACATGCCGATCAGAAACACCGACTTTCCCGTGTACATCCACTGGAACCGCTCGGGCCGCGGAGCCCGCCGGTTCAAAAGCCGCCGCACCTGCCAGGCCGCCCACAGAATCCCGTTGATCGCAATTGCCAAACGGCTTTCCACGCGTCCGTGCCGGTGTCCATGCACGTCCTTACGCAAAATACCGGCCACAACGCCGATGCCCAGCACAATGAGCGTCAGCCCGATCAGCCGTTCCGTCCAGTGATCCAGTCCATCGGGCAGCCCCATGTGCAGTTCAAGCACCGCGATGCCTAGCGCAGCCACCGTAAAGGCGTGCCCAAGCGCATAGGTCATGCCCAGTCGCAGTCCGCTGCGCCAGTTCCGTTGCACGGCTGTAATGTCTGAGATGGCCGCCAGATGATCGTAGTCGAATCCGTGACGCAGCCCTAGCAGAAGGCACGAGCCCAGAGCGGCATACAGGCCCAGGTCTTTGGGAAGCACGGTCACGGACACAGTATAGAGGAGAAATGGGAAACCGGTGTGGCGCAGATCACACTGCGGCGGTTATTTTTCCGGTTTGAGTTGGAGATGGTAGTCGGAGTAGTCGATGGTCACCACCGTGCGGCCAAAGAGGAAGCTGTCTGATTCGGCCCGTGCATGGGTAGCCATTGAGAACCCGTCAATCTGCTTATATTGGCGCATCATGTGCGCAGGGCCAGAAAATATGGACGGGCTCTTAGTGGCAGTGCCGTCAATCTGTACCAGCGAGTAATCCTTCGTGTCTACCCACATGCTGCCGTTGATGGCATTCGGCGCCTTGCGCTTCGCCGTTATATCGATGGCGAAGCACTCGCGGCCGTTCATCTGCACAGTCTGGCCGAGCTTCGGCTTCATCTCGTAGTTGGCTGAGATAAACCATGAGCTTGGCAAATTGGCTGGCAGGTTGATCGTTTTCTCGTTATCGAGCAGTGGATTCAGCCCAAATCGGATGATAGTTCCCGAGCCACTCTGCGAAAGGACATCGTAGGTCTTGCCCACATCCTTGCGATAGGTATCCTTCACCGTCATCTCGGCTGCGGGATGAGTCATATCGCCGCCGCGATACACGGCATAGTGCTCGACGTCGGTGAAAGAGAGAACGCGCTCGTAGCGTGACTGGACAGCAGCATCCACACCGCGGATGACCGTGGCAGCATCGGGCTGCTGTGCATGAACACCGCCTGCGAATCGCCACAGAACCAGAACTGAGCAGGCTGCTACCCACCGCGCGAGAACTGCCATATCGAAGATTCTCACACAGCAGGGAGCAGCCCTCATGGTTTCTTCAGACGGCGCGCACGCAATGAAGTCACCCGTACGTCACCGCTGCTCCGCGTTTAATGGAAACGCGCGGCAGGCTTACTCTCCTGATGCAGCTGCCTGCGCATGTGCATTACGCACCGCACTCAGAAACGGGCTGGCATCCGGAGTTGCAGGCACAGATCCGGAGAGAACTTCGCGTGTTGAAACCGACGGACCATAAATGAGCTTCATGGCATCGTCATCGCGGTGCACAGCGGCGCCGTTCAGGGTTAGCCCGGCAAAGATGCCTCTGGCGCGCGAGTACGTAAGGATCTCTGCATTCAGCTTCCAGTCAGTGTTTGCTGAGGCATGACGGCCGATGGGACCAGCCGCGGCGGAAACATCTCCGCCAATCTGAAACTTGCTCTGCAACAGCTCCTGCATGCCCTTATCGTTCTGCACAATCATCACCAGATCGATGCCTTCCACACCGATCTGCAAACCCCAGCTTCCGCCTGCAATATCAAAAAACGCCGGTGCGCTCCATCCGCTGCTCGTGCGGCAGGTCACGGCGCCTTTGCCGCCCTCCGCGCCAACAAT
>DASZXD010000216.1:0-5091 GCA_035546015.1 Occallatibacter sp. | reverse complement strand
TCGTAGAGCAGCCAGTAAAGCAAAGGTCCTCCGCTGGTATCAGGTCGATTTTACAGGGCTGGAGACCCCGGACCTGTTAACTGGGTAGTGGCTCAGCGGTGGAAGAAATTCGGGGTGGAGGCAGTAGAGTTAATTTGCCTTTTTGAAATCGAACCAGGCCAGAAGCATCTGCCCTTCGGTGAGGATGTGCACTGTGAGCACGTTCCTGCCGGCGGCGAGCTTCACTTTTGCGATGGCAGGAGCGATGTCCCAGTGATGCACCTAGCGCCAGGCGATGGGATCTGCAGCGGCGCAGGTTGTTCCTGTTGCTGCAACCGCAACCAGCGCCATCCAGAATTGCAGGCGATTTCTCTTCATTGCGCAGCGTCTCCGAGCATTTTTGACGGTGGTCATTCTGCATAAAAACAGACGTTTGCCTAAAGAAACCAGAGCGAACAACTGGATTTGCCGATTGAAATTCTTCATTTATTAGTGTGACTACTCGCAGCGCAGAGCCTCCATGGGATCGATGGCGAGTGCGCGGCGCAAAGGAACCAGGCATGCTAAAGCAGCGACGGTAATGAGGATGAACGACACCGTAAGAACCATGAACGGATCGTGAGCCGCATTCGCAATCCAGCGCGAGATGACCTGATTCAATGCAAGGCTCAGTATGAGACCGGAGAGGATCCCCAGCCCCACGCTGGTTCCCGCAGAGAGAAGGACGATACGCAGCACGTCTCGGCGTTGCGCGCCCAGGGCAACACGAATGCCCAGCTCGCCCGTGCGCTGCAAAACGGTGTAGGAGACGACGCTGTAGAGACCCACCGCCGCCAGAGTGAGAGCCAGTATGGAGAATGCGCCGAAGAGCATGGAGATAAGCCGGGCCCGCGAGTACTCCGGTTCACGCTGAATCCAGCCTTCGAGATCGCGCACGTCACCTGAGGTTTGTTGGTCGGGATCGATTGAAGCAACCTGTTGCTGGATGCTGTGCAAGGCGGCCAGAGGTTCGCCCTGGGTACGAACAAGAACCTGCGTCCAGAGCCATGTGACCATTGTGTAGGGCGCATAGACTGCAGGCGCAACCGGCTTGTCTAACCCATCGTCGAGAGAGTCGCCTACAACGCCGATGATCTGAAGCCATCCGTCGCTTCCCGGCGCTGCCAACTGATAGGGCGGATTATTGGTCAGGCGAGGTACGCGGACAGAGTGTCCCAGTGCGTCGCCGCCGGAGAGATAATGGCGAACGAATGCCTGATTGACCAGCACCATCGTTGCGCCGCGCATGACTTCGTCCGGGTTCCACATGCGTCCCTGAATAAGAGGAATGTGGAGCGTCGTGAAGTACTCGGGACTGACCAGTTCCACATGAGCTTCCTGCGCGTCTGAAGCGGCCTTGCCCAGGATGTCGACGGGAACCCTCATGCCGCTGGCCGGCGGCGTGGCGTTTGTTGAGATGCCCGCGGAAATTACACCGGGAGTGCCGGCGATTTTTTCGCGAAGCTGCGTGAAAAATCGAACGCGTTCCGCCCAGACTGTGTGGGTGTTGTCATGGAGCGGGATTCCTACCGACATGACATGCTGCGGTTCATAGCCAAGGGGTACGCGGTTCAGATGAATGAATCCCTGGATGGCCGCACCGGCTGCGGTCATGAGCAGCAAGGTCAGCGCGATCTGGCCGGCGATCAACGCGGTGTGCACACGCCTGCCTTTCACGCTGCCGCTGAGCCGCCGCGTGCCGGCCTGCATGACCTGGCCGATCTCAGGCTGAGCCGATTGCAGCGCCGGGAACAGGCCGAACAGCACTCCGCTCAGCACTGCAATGAGCACACTGAAGTACAAAACAGGCAGATTGATATGGAAGTCGGCTTCATGCGGAAAGGAGTATTCAGGAAGGCGGGCAACGATCAGCCCAACGGCACGGTACGCAAGAAGCACACCTAACCCGGCGCCGACGACGGATAGCAGCAGCGACTCGGTGAGAAGCTGCCGGATAATGCGGAAACCGCTGGCCCCGACGGCAGAACGGATAGCAAATTCATGCTGGCGAGCCGTGCCTCTGGCAAGCAACAGGATGGAAACATTGCCGCAGCCGATGACGAGCAGCAGCGCAACAGCCCCGAAGAGAAGGTACATTGTCTTCTTCAGATCGCGCACGTAGCTCTCAGCGAGGCCGCGGACACTGATCTTGTAATCCTTCGGGAAGTGATTCGGCCGTTCGCGGTCGAACTGCTGGTAGAGAGGCTGAAACTGGGCTTCTGCAGTTGCGGTGCTGACGCCCGGTTTGAGCTTCAACATCAGCCCGTATCCGTGCACCTGATCGGATGCCATATTCAACGGCAGATAAACGTCTCCGTCCATCCATGTGAACCGCGGCGGCATTACACCAAGAATCGTGTATGTCTTGTGAGTGAGCTGGATGGTTTTTCCGACGATGGACGGGTCACCACGATAGTGCCTCTGCCAGAATTTGTAGCTCAACACGGCCACCGGTTGCGGATCCTGCCCGTCCGGCGCGTCTGAGGGTACAAAATAGCGCCCAAGCAATGCGGGAAGGCCGAGGAACTGGAAGCCGTTGCCGGTGAGCATGACGGCGCTTACGTCTTCAGGCACGTCGCTGCCGGTTACGGTGAGATTCCAGCCGTCGACACCGAGTATGCCTTCGACGGCCTGCGCCTGGCGCAATTGACGAATCTGCGGCCCGGTGAGCCCCCATGTGTCTTCGTGACCGGCCTTGTCGGTAAGCCAGATCTGGCAGATGCGATCGATGCCCGCGTAGGGCCATGGATGAAGGACCGCGTCGTAGAGAACGCTGTAGACGGCAACAGTGGCGCCGATTCCAAGGGTCAGCGACAGGATTGCGGTGAGAGAGAACCCGAGGTTACGCAGGATCTGCCGCAGTGCGAAGCGGAGATCCTGGAGCAGTATCTGCATCGGCGTCTCCTGCGTGAAGAAGGCTCGATAGCCGGAGAGTCATGAGCATTTCAGATGCCAACTTTGGTATGGACGAAAATCCCGAAAAAGGTCATCCGATGCAAAGACCTTAGTCCGCAGGTGGGAATCGGGGTTATATCTGCAGTCCCCGGATATCTGTTACAGATTCGACTTTGCCTGTTGCAGGAACTTCTTCGCGCAGCGATGTCCGATCTCGCACAGAGCTGTTCGTAAACGCACAGCACTGCCTGCTAACGCCCGGCGGCTTGAGAAGCGTTATCGTTTCGCGCGCGGCTCATATTGGAAGCACTGCTCGAGGGTTACTCCTAGCGCCAGGGCAACTTTAAACGCTGTCTCAAGTGATGGCGAGTACTTGTCCTGTTCCATGGCGATGACCGTCTGGCGCGTTACGCCGACTTCGTCGGCGAGTTGCTGCTGGGTCATCTCCCGCTTCGCCCTGAGCTCCCGAATCTGATTGCGTATGGCCGGCACTAGAGGGCTCTCCGATAGGACACGATCTGGGTTGCGGTCTTGGCAATATCGCCGATCACCAACATGCCGAAAAAGACGCTGAGAAAATGCAGGCCCATTTTGCTGCTGTCGAGCCGGAGATGACCGGCAGTGGCGTGGAACCACAACATGGCGAAGCCAATGACCATCAGCGTTGCAATGGTGAGATAGCCGGCACGATAGCCGCGCAGCTCGATGAGCCGGTCGCGCTCATCGGTTACGCGGTTGCGCGTAAAGATGGCGATGATGCCCTGCAAAAGAAATTGCAGGACGATAATGACGGCGATCGTCCCGGCGATCTTGTTGATGGAGTTCTGCTGGTGAAAGAAGAAGTACGGTCCATACACCAGAAGCTCCACCACCAGCGAAGCGTAAAGAGTTTTCTCCCGGTAGGAAAGCGCCATCGCGACTCACTCCAATGTCAAAAATACTTAACATGGAGGAGCGTAGCTCGAAAATTTCAGGATGTCAAATATTTTTTACATTAATATATTTGACGCACAAGTAGATATAATGTATGCTTTCTTAGATTGAGCGCACGAGATATGAAAAAGCCCGTAACTCTTCAGCAGGCGATAGTTTACTTCTCTGACTCTGACCGCGCGTTTGAGTATGCGAAGTTTCTCCGCTGGCCGGATAACAAGGTTACGTGCCCTCGTTGCGAATCGGATAGTAACTCATTTGTGAAGACGCGAAAAATCTGGTTCTGCAATGGTTGCAAGAAGCAATTCACCATCAAGGTAGGAACTATCTTCGAGGATTCTCCGATTGGCCTCGACAAGTGGATGACCGCAGTGTGGATGATCTGCAGCTACAAAAACGGCATCAGCAGCTACGAGCTGCACAGGACCATCGGCGTCACTCAAAAATCAGCGTGGTTCATGCTTCACCGCATCCGTGAGGCAATGAAGAGCAGTGCTATCGAAAAGATGGGTGGCTCGGATAGCGGGACGGTTGAAGTGGATGAAACCTTTGTCGGCGGTAAGATTCGCAACATGCACCGCTCGAAGATCACATCGCACCGGCCATGGCACAGATCGTCGGCCGCCGCTTTACCTACGCGCAACTGACTGGCAACAGGGTGGACTGATACACGAATTAAACGGTGGGGAAGAGGAAAACGCATCAGCTCTTCTTCGATTCCGGAGCCGCCTTTTTCTTAGGCGGCTTTTCCGTCTTGGGTGGCTTCGGAACGCGAAAAAGTTTGGTCATTGTGTCTTCAAAGTTCTTGCGCACATCTGCACCTTTATGATGTTCGGGTTTCACTTAATCCTCACGGAAAATTATGATCGTGGCACAGAGTCACGGCCTGAGATTCGCTTGTTCTATATATGCATAATGCGGCAATAGGATGTCCATATCGATTCGAAACAATATCAATGAAATACATCGCAGCCTTTCCTTGCACGATGAGATCATTCTCTTCTTGGGTCAGAGCCTCTCCGTCTACTGTGGAAAATGAAACATTGTTCGCATTGATTTGAGTCAGCGTATTCTCCGTATGTTTGATACGGTATGCAAGACTTTCATACAATTCTTCTTCTATTTCATTTCTTGCGGCGCTATCCGCCGGAAGATTTTTGATAAACTTTCCAGCCTTGGCGAAAGACACATTCATGTTGACCGGACTCATGTAATAAACATTCGCTGCCCATAATTTACCGGGCG
>DASZXD010000215.1:0-21653 GCA_035546015.1 Occallatibacter sp. | reverse complement strand
GACGCGCCGTACCTCGCGCCGGTCCCGCATCGCGGCAAGCGGAACGAGCCGGCTTTTGTGGGGCAGACGGCGCTGGTTCTGGCCGAGTGCATGGGCAGGGATGGGAACGAAGTGGCCGAGGCGACCACGAAAAACTTTTTCCGGCTTTTTGGTCTGCGGGCAGACGTGTGAAACTGGTACTGCGCAGGGCAGCATTTTGGCCGGCTGCAAGGAACAAGGGAAATGGCTCAGGAAAACTCATTCGACATTGTCAGCAAAGTGGACATTCAGGAAGTGCGCAACGCGATCGATCAGGCGCTCAAGGAGATTCGTCAGCGCTTCGATCTGAAGGATTCGCACTCCGAAATCAATCTGGAAGGCAACGATGCGATCCAGCTTGCCTCAGCGGGTGAGTACAAGCTTGAAGCTGTACGCGAGATTCTGGGGCACAAGCTGGTGAAGCGCGGCGTATCGCTCAAGAATCTGACCTATGGCAAGGTGGAACCGGCCGCCGGACAGAGCGTGCGGCAGAAGATTACGCTGCAACAGGGCATTCCATCCGAGCGCGCAAAAGAGATAGTGAAGCTCATCAAGGACTCGAAGAAGAAGGCGCAGGCGAGCATCCAGGGCGATACGGTGCGGGTGTCGAGCAAGGACCGCGACGAGCTGCAGGCGATTATTGCGATGCTGCGCGGCAAAGACCTGGGCGTGGAACTGACGTTTACGAATTACCGGACGAATTGACGAACCTACCCTAGCCGCAAAAACAAAGACGCGGCGAGGGTGGGGTGCCCGGCGCCCGGCAAAGGTTGGGCACCCGAAGCGGAGTGGGAACGGTGAGAATCGGAGCATTTTGAGCACACTGACCATAGCGACGGCGAAAGAGGTCTTTGAGCTGCTGCGCGAGGACCTGGTTGCGATCGAGCAGGAACTGGCGCGCGACGCGGCATCGAGCGTAAGCACGATTACGGAGATCGCAGAATATCTGCGCGAGGGCGGCGGCAAGCGCATTCGGCCTTCGCTGCTGCTGCTGGCGGCGCATCAACTTGGCTACTCAGGCAAGGGCGCGGTGCGGCTGGGCGCAGTGGTGGAGATGGTGCACACGGCTACGCTGGTGCACGACGACATTATCGACGGCGCTGACACGCGACGCGGGCGGCCTTCTGCAAATACGACGTGGGGTAACGAGAAGTGCGTGCTGGCGGGCGACTGGCTTTATATGCAGGCTTTCAAGGTGGCGCTCGAAGAGCAGAACCTGCGCGTGCTCGATCTGCTGATAGGACTTACGCAGCAGATGGTCGAAGGCGAACTGTTGCAGATTCAAAAGCTGGGCAAGGCTGTCTCCGAGGCAGAGTACTACGATCTGATTTTCCGCAAGACGGCGTGTTTGTTTTCGACATCAATGCGGCTGGGCGCGGTGCTGTCGCGCGCCACCGAGGCAGAAGAAGCGAATCTGGGCACATATGGGCGCGCGGTGGGGCTGGCGTTTCAAATCGTTGATGACGTGCTGGACCTGACGGCGACCGAAGAGGTGCTGGGCAAGCCGGTGGCCAGCGATCTGCGCGAAGGCAAGGCGACGCTGGCGGTGATTCACGCGTATGACCATGGCACGGCCGAAGACCGCAGAGCGATTCAGCGCGTGCTGGACGACCGCAGCTTTGAGAATGTAAGCCGGCAGCAGATCCGTGAGATTCTCGTGCGCAATGAGTCAGTGGAGTACGCGATGGCTGCGGCGTTTCGCTATGCGGAGCAGTCGCGGCAGGCGCTGGCGGCGTTTCCTGACACGGACTTCAAACGCGCGCTGCTATGGGTGCCGGATTTTGTTGTGGCGCGGGAGAAGTAGATCGTGATCAGGCGAGTTCAGAAGCTGCAGCGGAAGTATCCTCATCCAGTCAACCTCAAGGTTGCCAGGCCTGAGTGGATTGCGGTTGACGATTACTTTGGTGGCCTGTTTGCGCCGAAGGATAAGCATCTCGATGCGGCGCTTGAGGCGAATCGTGAGGCAGGGCTGCCGGCGATCGATGTTTCGCCGCTGCAGGGAAAGTTTCTGGAAGTGCTGGTGCAGATGCTCAGGCCGAAGCGCGTGCTTGAAATCGGCACGCTGGGCGGCTACAGCACGATCTGGATGGCGCGTGCGCTGCCGAAGGGCGGACGCATCGTCTCTCTCGAATTCAATCCCAGGCACGCGGACGTGGCGCGGAAGAATCTTGAAATTGCCGGGCTGCTGAAGCGCGTGGATATTCGCGTGGGCAAGGCTGTCAGCAGTTTGCCGAAACTCGAAGCCGAAGGCGCGGGGCCGTTCGATCTGATTTTCGTCGACGCGGACAAGCCGAGCAATCCGCAGTATCTTAAATGGGCGCTCAAGCTGGCGCGCGTGGGCACGACGATTGTAGTGGACAATGTGGTGCGCGACGGCAAGGTGGCCGATGCGAAGAGCAAAGATGCAGATGTAGTCGGCACGCGGCGCATGGCGTCGCTGATGGCGAAAGAGCCGCGGTTGTCTGCGACTGTGGTGCAGAATGTGGGCGTCAAGGGCTACGATGGGTTTGCGATTGCGGTGGTGGTGAAATAAGCCACCGGGGACTGTGGGATTTTTGTAATGAATATGCCGGGACTAAAGTCCCGGCATATTCATTTTGTGCTGTGCCGTCTTTTTATTGTCCATCCTGAACGATCGTGCCCTGGTGATAGACAATCTTCCAAGTGTCTCCGACGCGTTGCCAGATGGTGGCGCGGCGGGTGAGACGGACTTTGTCCTGCAACAACGTGTAGGTGAGCAGGTAGACGTCTGGAGCGAGCTGGCGGCAATGGAAGTCGCTGGTTTCCCAGATGTCGCTATAGGGGCCGGAATAGCGGTCTTCGAGAATGTCGAGAATATGCGCGCGCTCGTAGCGGCGGCCGGATGCGCCTGTCTCCCAGTAGTCGGCAACCATGAGGTTTTCGAAGTCGGCACGGGTAGTGCCGAACTCGGGGCGGTGGAAGATGGGTTCACGTGCGCTGAGCTCGGCGAGGATCGGTGCGAGTTCGGAGTCGGTGGTGCGGGGCGGGGCCATGTGTGAAAGCATAGCGGGAACCGGGAATGGAAGGCCTACTCATCTTCCATGAGAGCGCGAAGGGCTTTGGCGTAGGGTTCGGGGAGCGGCCGGCGGGTGAGGTCGCCGTCGCAGACAACGTGGACGGTTTCGCCTTCCGCTAAAAGCGCGTGCTCTTCGCCTTCATGGGCTTTGCGCAGGATGTTGTAACCGAATTTCAGCACTGAACCGCGCAATAGCGTGGGGCGGGTTTCGATGAGGATCTCGTCGTCGTAGCGGGCGGGATTGCGGTAACGGCAGTGCGCGTCGACCACTGGGAGGATGAGGCTGTGGTCTTTCTCTAGGCTGCTGTAGGCGAGGCCAAGAGAGCGGAGCAGTTCGACGCGGCCAATTTCAAACCAGACGAAGTAGTTGGCATAGTAAACGATGCCCATCTGGTCGGTTTCGGCGTAGCGCACCCTAACCTGGGTGGTGACTGGCATGGTTGCTCCAGAGATCAGTGGTCAGAGATCAGAGATCAGTCTTTTCGGGGGCAAGGATAGCGGATCGCTGCCCCCCCTGATCTCTGCTTTACGGCTTGACGTGCGAGAACATGGGCAGCTTGGTGACGTCACTGAAGAGGATAAAGACGAAGAAGACAACGAGCACCACAAAGGCAGCCTGGTAGATGCGCTCCTTGATGATGAGATTAATGTCGTGGCGCAGGGCGCTTTCAATGATGAGGAACAGGATCATGCCGCCGTCAAGGATGGGGAACGGGAGCAGATTGAGGATGCCGAGCTGCAGGCTGATCTCTGCGCCGAGGTCGAACTTGGGATACCAGCTATTCATTTCGGCGGCGTCGCCGGCCATGCGCGCAATGCCAACCGGACCCTGTAACTGAGAGATCGAGACGCGGTGCGTGAACAGGTGCTTGAGGAACTCGAGAACCAGCGTGGAGTTTTCTTTGCAGAAAGCTACAGACCTGGTGAAGGCCTGGCCGAGCGGCAGCGGCTGGTTGCGATGCGGCGGGATTCCAACGACGAAGCCGAGCTTCCAGCCTGAATCGAGTCTGGCTGGGGTGGCATTAAGCGTTATGGTCGCTCCGTGGCGCAGCACAGAGAGTGCGATCGGCTTGCCCTGCTCGCTCTGCATGTAGGCCAGCAGCGTAGTGACGTTGTGGAAGTCGTGGCCGTCGACGGACTGGATGGCATCGCCCGCGTGGAGACCAGCGCGCTCGGCAGGAGTGCCGGGCTGCACCTCCTGCACTGGAATGGGGCCGGAGAGAAGCTCGGGCAGGAGACCGGCATCACCGAGATCGAAGTCGTCGTTTTTGGCGGCAGCCGGAACGTGGAATGTGAGCGGAAGAAGCTGACCGTTGCGGTCGACGGTTACGGAGACAGGCTGATTGGCGTTGACTTTGGTGTGGGCGAAGACCTCATCCCAGTCGGGGTTGTCGGTAGTGTCGAAATGACGGATGATGTCGCCGGCCTGAATGCCTGCCTGTGCGGCAGCGGAGTCGGGTGCAACCCATTCGACGGTGGTGGTTTTCACCTGGGTGGTGGGGACTTCGTTGATGAAGGCGAAATAAAAGGCCATGAGCGCCACTGCCAGCACGAAGTTGGCTGCCGGACCGGCGAAGCCGATGATCATGCGCTGCCAGCGCGGATGCGAAGTGAAGGCGCCGGGGTCGTTGGCAGCCACATCGGGACGGCCGACGGGCAGGTCCATATTCTGGCCGGGTTCTTCGCCGGTCATTTTGACGTAGCCGCCGAAGGGGAGCAGGCAGACCTTGTAGTCGGTCTCACCGTATTTGACGCCGAAGAGGCGCGGGCCAAAGCCGAAGGAAAAGGCCTCGACGCGGACTCCGCAGAGCTTGGCGGCCATGAAGTGTCCAAACTCGTGCACCACGACCATGATGCCGACCAGGACCAGAAATGAGACGGCGGAAACTAAGAATGCGTGCATAAATGCGGGTTACTTACCTCTTGGCAGCGTGCGCCTGCAGCGGGGTCATGCAAGCACTGCATGAGCCATTCGACGCGCTTCCCGGTCGGCGGCGAGCACCTCAGCAATGGTGGCTGGGTGGACCTCCGGCGTGGATGCGAGCACCAATTCAATTGTACGCGGGATGCCGGTGAAGGGGATACGACCTTCGAGGAAGGCCTCGACGGCCACCTCGTCAGCAGCGTTGAGCGCGATGCAGTGCGCGCCGCCTTTTTCTGCGGCCTCAAAGGCTAGGCGGAGGCAGGGGAAGCGGGCGAAGTCGGGCTGCTCGAAGTCGAGATGGCGGAGCGCGGCCAGATCGAAGGTGAGCGAGGAGGCCGGGCGCTCGGGGTAGGCCAGCGCATAGAGGATAGGTAAACGCATGTCGGTTACGGAGATCTGGGCGAGGATGGAGCCGTCAACGAATTCGACGAGAGAATGGACAGTGGACTGCGGATGGACGGTGACGCGGACCTTGCCTGGCGGCACGTCGAAGAGCCGGCAGGCCTCAATGACTTCGAGGCCCTTATTGAGCATGGTCGCCGAGTCAATGGTGATGCGGCGGCCCATGACCCAGGTGGGGTGCTTGAGGGCCTGCGCAGGCGTAATGCTTTCAAATTGATCAATCGGCGTCTGGCGGAAAGGTCCACCGGAGGCGGTGAGCCAGATGGTCTTTACTTCCTGATGCGCACCGACGCGCATGCACTGGTGGACGGCGTTGTGCTCGCTGTCGATGGGCAGGATGGGCACGTTGCGCTGGCGGGCGGCGGCGGTGAGGATTTCGCCGGCGGCTACCATGCACTCCTTGTTGGCCAGTCCTACGGGCTTGCCCGCAAGGATGGCGGCGTGGGTGGCTTCGAGTCCTGCGACGCCGACGATGGCGGAGACGACGAAGTCGGCCTCAGGCAGCGTGGAGCAGGCGACCGTGCCCTCACTGCCGTGGACAGTTTCTACCCCGGTGATGCCGGCTTGCCTGAGCCATGCGGCGAGCCGGGCGGCCAGTTCTTCAGTGGCCATGGAGACGAGCTTTGGACGCCAGCGGCTGGCCTGCGCGAAGGCCTCGTCGAGGTTGCGGCCGGCGGCGAGCGAGGCTACGGAGTAGCGCTCGGGAAACTGCTCGACGATGGAGAGTGTGCTCTGGCCGATGGAGCCGGTGGAGCCGAGGATGGCAAGTCGCTTCAAGATTTCTCTATCTGTCCTTGTGTCTATTATTGCGCAGTGGATTTGGCTGGAACCGGTGCTTAGAACCGGTGAAGAATCGCCTGCGCATACCAGAGCACGGGCGAGGCCAAAAGCAGCGCATCGATGCGGTCGAGCATGCCGCCATGGCCGGGGAGCAGGGTACCGGAGTCTTTAACGCCCGCGGAGCGCTTGAGCGCGGACTCGGCCAGGTCGCCGACCTGCGCGGCGATGTTGACGATGACAGCGAGAACCAGCCAGTACCACGGCTCGTCGGGGTAGGAGAGGACTGCAATGTCGCGGGCCTGCAGTTGAGAGGCGAGCTCGAGGAGGATTCCGGCGGCGATGAGGCTGCCGACGACCGAGCCGATGGAGCCTTCCCAGCTTTTACCGGGGCTGATGCCGGGCGCGAGTTTGTGTTTACCCCAGGCGCGGCCGGTGTAGAGGGCAAAGGAGTCGCCTGCCCAGACCACGCAGAATAGAAAGACCACCAGCGAGGGTCCGTTGGGCTGTTCATGGAGGCTGATGAGCGTGAGCAGGGTGAAGCCGATGTAGAACATGCAGAAGATGCAGGCCGAGGCATCGATCATGACCTGCTCGACCGGCTTGCGGAAGGTGCAGAGGATGAGCAGTGCGAGAGTTAGGATGCCGAAGACGTCCGGAGTGCGGTCAGGCCACTCGAAGTTTGCGAAGAACAGCGTAAGCAATGCAGCGATGACGACGATGCGCGGGGGGTGCGCGCCGCGCTGCTGGGTAAGGCCCAGGTACTCCCAGCCGGCCGCAGCCGCAACGCCGGCCACAGCAAGGGAAAAGAGCCAGTGCTGTTTGGGGCCAAGAAACACGATGACCAGAACGATGGGGATAAGAACGAGAGCGGTAAGAACACGTTTCATTCAGGGAAGAGGATACACTGCCGGGGCGGGGGCAAAACTAGGGATGAGATAAAGAAAAGATACCGGTGGGTTTAGCTCGCCGCGATCTGGATGCGGTCAGGGTTTTCTTCGACTTCGCCGCAGGCTTCGCCCAGGCCGCCGTAGCGGCGCTCGCGGCGCTGGAAGTCGGCGATGGCCTCAAGGAGGTTTATGCCGCGGAAGTCGGGCCAGAGGCGCTCGGTGACGTAAATCTCGGTGTAGGCGATTTGCCAGAGCAGGTAGTTGGAGATGCGCATCTCGCCCGAGGTGCGGATGAGCAGGTCGGGGTCAGGCATGTGCGCGGTGTAGAGGTGGCGGTGGATGTCTTCTTCCGTGATGCGGTCGGGGGAGATGTGCTTGCGCTCCAACTCGCGGGCCAGGCCGCGGAAGGCATCAACCAGTTCGGAGCGTCCGCCGTAATTGAGCGCCAGCGTGAGCGTAGTTCCGGTGTTGCGCGATGTGGCGTCCTGCACCCAGTACATCTTTTCCTGCACGTCGGGCGGCAGGTCGTGTATGCGGCCGATGTAGCGCATGCGGATGTTGTTGTCCATCATGCGCTGAACGTTGCTCTCGAGGTAGCTCTTAAGCAGCCGCATGAGAAAGCTGACTTCAGCGCGCGGACGGCGAAGGCTGTTTTCAAGGGAAAATGCGTAGAGGGTGATCCAGGGCAGGCCGATGCGGGAGGCCGTTTCAGTAACGTTCTGCACGGCGCGTGCACCCTGCTGATGGCCCAGGAACCGCTTGAGCGAGCGGCGACCGGCCCAGCGCCCATTGCCGTCCATAATGATGGCGACATGCTCGGGCAGACGCTCCGGCTTCAGCGTTGCGTAGACGGCGCGTTCTTCCGCAGATAGCTCATGAATGCGCAGCATGCTGGAAGAAGACAAAGGCTCTGCCTCAATAATGCGATAACAATTTCCGCGCTGGCTTCCAGAAGCCGTTCCGGACTTGAAAATCGAACGGCGGGCGTTGTGCCCGGCTTCCGGACCGGTCTGAAGCCGGCGTGGGAAAACCCTTCAGCCTGCAAGCCGGGGGTACCATCATCGACCGTAGCACAAGCGCCCATGGGCTGCAATGACGCACCAGCGACAGCGGTGTGTCCGATGGCGAGGCGCCGCCACCGGACAGCATTGATCAGCGCCGGCAGGAAGCCGTCGGGCCTATGCCGTGCGGCGGCGTCCGGTGGCTGCGTCGCGCACCGCGCTCAGCAGCAGCGTGCGGTGCAGCGAGTCGAGCCGCGGCAGCAGAGCCGAGATCTCGGCCAGGAACGGATCTCCCATGATGGCCGCAACTTCTTCTTCGCGGCGGCTGCGGGCATCGCGCACAAGCTGGCAGACATCCACTTCCAGGGCCAGGGCGAGCCGCTCAAGCGAGCCGAGGGTCGGGATGGCCTTGCCGTTCTCGATTTTGGAGATATAGGTGCGCGGCACCTGCATCCGGCCGGCAAGCTGGCGCTGGCTCAGGTGACGGGCGCGGCGGATGTCGCGAACCTGCGCGGCGACCTGAAGACCTGCTTCAGAGCCGGCCTGTTCGGGCTGGCTGGTCACCAGCTGCGGAGCCAGATGTGCGGGCTCCTCAATGTCAAGGGGTCTGTGACAGCGCCTGCAGAGGGAGTTGGTGGTTCTGTACTGCATTAGTCGGCAGTACTCACACCGCACAACTTCGCGTGTCTCCACGCTCAATAAAGTGGTGGTAGCCATCGGCTGTGTGCGGAGCGCCAGAGCAGTGGTCTCCGAGGTGCCATTTTCTGCACCAATAGGTGATACTGTCGGTTAAATGAACCATAATTGTCAAGTAGAAACTAAGGGTCAAACCGAAGTTTCTGGTAAGAGACCCTAAAAAACCCGAAGAAACGCGAACCAGGGTATGCAACAGGAGTGATCCGGAGATGAGCGGAAACTATGGGCGCGAGCAGGCATGGGCGCTTTTGACGCAGTGGACGGCGAGCGAAAGCCTGCGCAAACATGCGCTGGCGGTGGAGGCCTGCGTAACGGCCTATGGCGAGACGGAGGCTGACCGGCAGACGCTCGGAGGCGAGGAACGGGCGGCGATGCTGGCGCTTTATCAGACAACGGCGCTCTTGCACGACTTCGACTACGAGCGGCACCCGTCTCTTGAGGAGCACCCGTTTGTGGGCGTGCGTGAGCTTGAGCGGCTGGGCTGGCCGGAGGCGGTGCGGACGGCGATCCTGGGCCATGCGCAGTACTCGGGCGTGCCGCGGGAGACACACCTGGCCAAAGCGTTGTTTGCCTGCGATGAGCTGGCTGGATTTCTAACGGCTTGCGCCCTGGTTAAGCCAAGCAAAGCGATTGCGGATGTGGAAGTGGGTGGGGTGCGCAAGAAGATGAAGGACAAGGCGTTCGCCAAGGGCGTGAACCGGCAGGATGTGATTCAGGGAGCCGAGGAACTGGGCGTGGAACTGGATGCGCACATCGGATTTTGCATTGAGGCGATGAAGAGACGGGCGGGGGAGCTGGGGTTGTGAGGAGCTGCTAATGCCGCCTGCCTCCGAAATGCGTCTGCATCCATACATTCAAGACAATGAATGTAACGACTGCAGCCACGCCGAGCAACACTTTGAAGAACCGGTTGATTCTAGTTCTGAGAAGCTCGCGAAAATAATATTGCGCGGGATCGACTGGATTGTAACGGATTGCCACTGATTCACCGCCGATAAGTTGGTAGAGGGGCGAGTCGTCATGCACAGTGAAATTGGCGTACTGCTTTTCCCCAGAAGCATCAATCCAAGTCAGCATGTCTCCAGACGAGTAACTATAGCCGGCGACACGGCCTGAGCGGTCGGTCACCGGTGTCTTCTCCACATTGCTGGACTCGATCTTTGCTTGCGTCTCCGTCCACTTGTTGTAGCCGCGCAGGCGCTCCCAGAGCTCGATGAGCATGATGGCAACTATTCTCATACAGAGGCTGGCCTCCATTGTGGCACGCCCGAAATGGGACAAAGACCAGAAAGGTACGCGTTTTCAACAGGTACGGAGTATTTTGGTGTTGCAAAAACAGGAGTCCGCGGTGAGGATTGCAGTAACGTTACCGCCGTTCGTGCGTTGAACCGGCCACCGATACTATTGTGCACGAACCTACCTACACTTCGGTGTACCGCTTCGAGCGCTTCCGCGCAGAAGCCATTGCATTCCCTCAACATATTGCGGAGCTTGAAGAGGAGCAGCGGGCGTTCCGCGCGTGGCTACGGCTACTGCGGATCAGGCAGGGCCTGTTGCGCCTGCTGGATTACTGGCCCCTGGCGCTGGGGCTGGTGCTGGGAGTGCTGGCGCCTCACCTGCGCGCACTGCTGCTCCGCCGCGATCCTTGGACAATGTGGGTTGTGTTTCCGTTTGTGCTGCTTGCGGGCCGGCCTGAGATCCACGCCGACGCGCACCTGGCAAATGTTCTGCCGGCGGCCATTCTCTATCTGCAGTTTCCGGTGGAAGGACTGATTGTGCAGTGGGCGATGCGGCAGCAGAGGAGCGTTACGGTGTCGGGTGTTGCCGGGCGGGTCCTTTATCTGCATTATCTGTGCCTGCTGCAACTGCTGATGATCAGCGGAGCAGTGGGACAGGCGCTGATGTAGCCAACTGAGGCCGGCCGGATATCGCTTTTCGTGCTGATCCGGGCTTCAGGAATGCCGGGTGGCGGGCTGCGGGCGGGACTTTGGCGATGCCAAAAAGTGCTTGCGTGCGTCCAAACCTCTGTTCCATGATGTAAAGGAATCCGGTCCCTCTTCGTTCATACTGCTTGATAACAGCTATGTCCGATCTTCATGGCATGCTCCCCCCTGCCGAAGGCCGACCACGCTCTGACGAGCGCGGGAAAGTGCTGCATCCGTTCGACCGCGAAGATGAGCGTGGCGAGGGGTGGCGCGGACGGCACAGATTTTCCACCGCCATCTGGCCGTTTGTAATCGGCGTAATTCTGGCTGTTGTTGCGCCCACGCTGCGTGAGCTGCTGAGCGATCTGAACCAGTGGGTTCTCTGGCTGACGTTTCCCTTTACGCTACTGGTGGAGTGGCCGGCGTTTGGCCTGCGCTGGGAACTGGGCGGCTATCTGCCGCAGATTGTGATGTTCCTGCAGTTTCCGCTGGAAGGGCTGTGGGTAACTCTGAATCTGCGCCTGCGCGGACGGCTGAGCTTTGCTCTTGCTCCGCTGATTTTTCTGCATCTGGCGGGTGCATTTGTACTGTTCCTGTTGGTCCAGACACAACACTGACCTCGTTTTGAAACGCGGGCAGCCCGTCCGGCTGGTGAAAGCGCAAGCGGAGCTAATTTTCTTTGCCATGACGGCGGAGCCAGCGGCCGCTCTCAACGATGCGCGCGGAGCTCACGTCACGGTTGTAGATATAGACCCAGCAGGTGAGCGTTTCTCCATTGGCCAATTCCACCGGATGCGGGATACGCAGATACTCGCTGAGCGCGGGTGCGTCCGCGATGCACTCTTCGTAGTCATCGAGACGCTGCAAAACCGCAGGGTCGTCGGGCAACTCATAGACGGTGCCGAAGATTTTTCGTCCGGAGTCTGAGCCGAGGATGGCGCCGGGATAGCGGCCGAAGTCATAGAGCGTGCCGCGGACGTGGCCTTCGCCGATGGGCCGCAGGCGCGCGGCGGCAGAGGCGATGGCGGCCGGTGCATGGCCGGGCTGCAGAGTGCCGTAGGTGAAGAGATATTCGGGCATTCGGCGCGGCTGGCGGCTGACGAATTACAAAAACGGCTCAGAGCGGATTTTTCTGGCGCAACTCGGCAACGATCTCCTGCGCGGCTACGCGGGCCTGATCTTCCTTGTCCGGCGGGAAACTGATAGCGCCGACGCGGGCATGACCGCCGCCGCCGTAGCGCTCGCAGATCTGCGCGAGATTGACCATCTTCGCGGGGTCGGCCTTGGTCCAGGGATTGGAGCCGACGGCGACCTTGGTGCGGAAGCTGGATTTCGACAGGCCGATGGAGTACGTCGCGTTGGGATGCAGATAGTACGGGATGAACTTGTTGAAGCCTTCGAGCGGGTGGTCAGTGATGTCGAAGAAGATGGTGCCGTTTTTCTCTTCTGCGCGGCTGCGGATAAGCGCGATGGCCTGCTGGTGGCGCTCAAGCAGCGGCGGAAGCAGAGGCGCGACGAAGGGTTGGCTGAGGACTTCGCTGAGCGGCATCTCGGTGAGCAGCGGGATGAGCCGGGGGATGAACTCGGGGTCCTGCGTGGACTCGATGATGAGCGTGAGCTTCATGGCTGGCGCGGCCATCTCAACGGCGGCCTCAGGGCTCTCGTAGCGCGCGCCATCAACAATGTCAGCCCATTTGATGAGGTCGGCGACGGGCGCGGTGTCGAAGTTGAACCTTGTGGACGCGATGTGCGCCAGGAAGCTGGTGCAGGATGTGTACGTGGCGTCAAAGAACTTGCGCGAGGCGCAGGCCGGATCGCGCTGGCAGGCGAGGAAGTGCTCGTGATCCTGCGGCGTGAGGAATGCGGACTGATGGTGATCGAACCACCAGGTGATGCACGGCGAGGCGGAGTATTTGAAGTCGACTATGGCGTTCTCGTCACCGGTGAACTCGCTCTCGTCAAAGAGCGCGCCGGCGCGGTGCACCAGGCCATGGTACTCGTAGCTCGCGCCATTGGAGATGCGCTCACGGTGGAAGCGTGTGAACAGCGAGGCCGAGCAAGCTCCGTCAAAGCATTTGTCGTGGTAAAAGACACGAACCCGCAAAACCAGTGGCCCTCCGAAGGGGAAGATCGAAAAAGGAACCGGAACTGTTTAGCATCAAGGGCCGGGCTGCTTGTGTCAAGCAGGGGCTTTGCGGTGTGGGACGGCGGGTGTGTCGCCGGGCACTGGCGGAGAGCGTGGCCATCGTTTACCCTCGATAAGTTCTCGTGATGACCTCCTCTGCAGCACATGCAAAGTATCCACTCAGCCAGGGAGTGAATCCGTGGCTGGTGACGCTTTCCGTCATGCTGCCCACCTTTATGGAGGTGCTGGACACGGCAATCGCGTCGGTGGCGCTGCCGTATATCGCCGGATCGCTTTCGGCCTCGAACTCGGAGGCGACCTGGGTGCTGACAAGTTACCTTGTGGCGAATGCGGTGATTTTGCCGGCCTCGAACTGGTTTGCGCGGCGGTTTGGACGCAAGCGGTTTCTGCTCACGTGTGTCGTGATTTTCACCATTGCCTCGTTTTTTTGCGGCGCGGCGCCATCGCTGGCGGTAATTCTGCTGGCGCGCATCATGCAGGGCGCGGGCGGCGGCGCGCTGCAGCCGCTCTCGCAGTCGATTTTGCTGGAGAGTTTTCCACCGGCGAAGCGGGCGGCAGCCATGGCCGCGTATGGGCTCGGCATTGTGGTGGCGCCGGTGCTGGGGCCAACACTGGGCGGATGGCTCACGGATACCTATAGCTGGCGGTACGCGTTTTATATCAACATTCCGGTGGGCATTCTGGCAGTGGTGATGATCAGCCGGTTTGTGCACGATCCGCCGTACATCAAAAATGCGAAGGTGAGTGCGTTCGACAATCTCGGCTTCGGGTTGCTGATTGTGTGGACAGGGTGCCTGCAGGTGGTACTGGACAAGGGGCAGGAAGACGACTGGTTCGGCGCGGTGTGGGTGCGGTGGGCAGTTGCGGCGCTAATTATTGCGTTTGTGGGCTGGGTGTGGCGATCGTGGACGAATCCGAAGGGGCTGGTGGACCTGCACGTCCTGAAGGACCGCAACTTTCGAACCGGCTGCCTGATGATTGCACTGCTGGGCATGTGCATTTACATCACGATTGCGATTCTGCCGCTCTACTACCAGGAAGTGATGGGTTATACGGCCTTTGCCGCGGGGCTCGTAGTAGGACCACGTGGCGTTGGTTCGTTTGTGGGCTCGCCGCTGGTGGGCTTTCTCACCTCGCGCATCGATCCGCGGCTGCTTTTGTGTCTGGGGTTCCTGGGGTTCGCAATTTGTTCATATATCTTCGGCACGGTGAACCTCGATATCGGGCCGTTCACGCTGCTGATTCCGATTACGCTCACCGGATTTGCGCTGAGCTTTGTGTTTGTGCCGCTGGCCACCATGACTACAGCAACGATTCGCAACAGCGAGATGGGCAATGCGACGGGATTGTTTAACATGCTGCGCAACATCGGCGGATCGATCGGCATTGCGATGGCTACGACAGCGTTGGTGCGGCGCTCAGCTCTGCACCAGACCTATCTGAGCGACCACCTGACGCCATCGACGGCGATGCTGCAGCAGAAGTCGGCGATGCTGGCCGGATATCTGAGCCACCAGATTTCACGGCCGAGCGCGCGGCCCGGGGCGATGGGCGAGTTTTATGGATTGATGCAGCAGCAGGCGGCAATGCTCTCGTATATCGATGTGTTTCGCTGGACGGCCGTGCTGGCGTTCATCTGCGCGATGGCGACGTGGCTCTTCAGGAAGCAGCCTAAGCACATGGCTCCGCCGCCGGGCGCACATTGAAGAGCGAAGAGAGATTGCAACTTATCGCGCCGAGCGGTCGAGAAGCAACCGCAGGGGCCGGACGAGATAATAGAGCACGCTGAGCGAGCGCGGAAGTTCCACAAAAGCGTGGTCGCGTGAATCGGGCTTGAAGAGACTGAGCGACAAGACCAGCCGCAAGCGGTCACGGAAGCCAAGCAGGCGCATGGCATAGGGCATTCTGCCTGGAGGCTTGCGCACGGCAGGATCGAGCAGATTGGCGTCAATATACTCTGCGAGGCTGCGCACTGTGCCAACAGATGCAAAGCGGCGAAGAACTTGTTGTGGAACCGGCGCGTCTGCGACGCTGTGCGCGAGCAGCACGCCAAGTGCGAGTGTGCGCCAGAGGCCTGTGCGCCGGGCTTCACGTTCGATTGCTTTCCAATCGAGATTCGGGTGCGCGGCGAGCAGTTGTGCGACATCTACGATCCACGCGAGCCGCGTCCATGCGTGCTTGCTGCCGTGCATCGAGAGCATGAGCAGCGTAGTCTCGGGATCGATGTCGGGGACGGCGGCTCCGGCGAGTGAGGCGGACTGGCGGCGCGGCCACACCCAGTGCATTCCAAGAGCGCGGTCGGATCGCGTGCCGAAGAGTTCAAGCCGCGTGCGCAATTCCACGACCATGCCGTCGCGCATACGGATGAAGAGATACTCAAAACACTCCGGATCAACGGGTGAGAAGTCTGCGTGCACGCGCGTGTCGAGATCGTATCCGCGATCAAGCAGCAACTCCGTGGCGCGCTTGAGATCCTGCGCATAGACGAGCAGGTCGAGGTCGCCGGCGGCACGCGCATTTGCATCGCCGTAGACGCTCGCTGCGAGCACAACTCCCTTGTGAGGCATGGCCGGGATAGCATGCCGGCTGAAAGATTCGAGAATGGCAATCAGCTCGGCGGCGTTGGCCATGCAGTGAAAGACGTTGCGCCGGTATTCGCGTTCGATGCGTTTTTGCGCTTCGACCGGCAATTCCACACCAGCCTGCAGGAGGCGCGCGAAGAGCAATGGCAGGACGCGATGCGCCTTGGACACGCTGAGCAGTTCGTCCCAGTCCACGATCTGCTGCGCGAACCGGTCGATTTGTGCTTCTGTTGCAGCTGGACGCACAATTGCGCGCAGCAGCCGGCAGCATGCCTGCCCAGGTGAAAGCCGAGGTGTCTCGTTATGATGCAATTGCTGCTGCATGATGTAAGGTGCGATGCCGCATCGTGGCCAGTATAGATTGATATGAACTGCCGCAAAATAACCGAAGTGTTGTATGAGCGCGACGACACACTTCAGATTCCCAACGGACTTTCCATGGAAGTAATCGCAAGCGCATTACCCGCAAAAAGAAAATTCGATTACCAGAGAATGTATGAAAAAAAACGATATGACCATGTTGCTGAGAAACACTAACGTTTATAGTTGCTGCAGACGAGCGAACTGGATTGACGTCTGTGTGTGATCACCCATTCCAATATTGCAAAGGGGCCCTCGAGTGGAGATACAACCCGGGCAATTCGATTCCATAGTTGAAAACCATCTTCCCGACGGATCACGTTTTCTGGTGGATAGCGAGAACGAGACCGTATATGCTCTTAACGCTACGGCTGGCGCGGCCTGGGATGCCTGCAAGGCGCCGACCAGTCTTGACAACGTAACAGCAGAGATGCAGCGCTCGATAGGCTCCGCAGCTACAGAAGAGCTTGCTGAAGCGGCGATTCTGCAGTTGCAAGCCAACAAGCTGGTGACCGCTTCAGGTGGAGAGCGGCGGACCACACGCCGTGAGGTCCTGACCAAGTTGGGCAAGGTTGCTTTGCCCATCGTGGTTGCCATGACGCTGACCGAACAGACCGAACAGGCAGCATATGCGCGTTCGGGGCAGTCGAAGCCCCCGGGTAACAACCCGCCCAGCGGTGGATCAGATCCAACCTGCAAAACGATCTGGTGGTGGCTTGATCCTAATTGCTGGTAAGCCCCGTTCTCAGCGGAAATGCGGCGGAAGGCAGATGCGCATGAGCTGGATTGGATCACTGGATGGCCGCGTCAGAGACGCGGCCATTTCACTTTGCGCAGATGCACGCGCGTGTTTTTTTACTTGTCATGCTGCGATAGCAGATGCAGGCAACTCGATTAAGAAGAAATGATCTTGTCGAGATCGAGAGGCCGCTTACTTTGCTCCAGTCTCTGCGAGGAGTAGCAAGATCGATTCTCCCCTATTGGTAATAACGGCCGGAAGTACCGATAAAAGAGATTCGATTACCAGAGAAATGAATGAGTTGATTGAATTGTTCGGAGTGAAGAGACTGTTCAAGATATAGTGCAAATAGCCGGTGTACACGATATATATTTCCGGCCGTTAGCTATTGCCCAAATAGAAAAGGACAAATGGTGCAGATACAACGCGGGCCCCTCGATACCTTGGTTGAAAATCATCTTCCTGACGGTTCAAGAATACTTGTGGATGAGAAGAGCGAAACCGTTTATGCGCTGAATACCACAGCCGGAGCTGCGTGGGATGCATGCAGCGAACCGACCTCTCTCTACGATGTAACGAATGAGATGCGGCGCGTGCTTGGCAACGCGATCACCGAAGAGCTGGCTCAGGAGGCGATTCAGCGCCTGCAGGAGCGCAAGCTGGTGAACGCGTCAGTCAACACAGAGCAGATGAACGCGCAGCAGACAACGCGGCGCGAAGTTCTGACGACACTGGGTAAAGTTGCCTTGCCTCTCGTGGTTGCGATGACATTGACCGAGCAGCGTGCGTATGCGGTGGTAGCCCGTTCAGGCGTTCCGCGCGGTCTGCATCATGATCCGCATCTGCCGGGCCGGATTCCACGCTGCGGCCTTATCCAAAGACTTTTTGGCAACTGCTAGATTGGTCTTCCGGATTGAGTGCTATGTGCAGCGCGGAACGGCAGGACAACTGCTTTTGACGGGCCAATTATTCAGGTTATTCAGGGCCAGTGATTAAATTCCGGAGACGCGCAGAAGTATGCGTGCCGCGGCTGCATAAATATATAAAGATAATTTCGAAGCAGCCGCGGCGCGAGGGCGAATGCAGCGTGAGAGACTCCGGCAGTTTTGACGTTGAAGCCTTTGGCGTCCATTTGCGAATGACGGCCGGGTGTGCGGACGCGTGTACGACCCTGGACCAATACGCGTTGCCCTGGCTGCGAAGAATGGAAGCCAAGGCCGGCAGGCCCGATCTCGATCTTTGTATCGATCAGGCCGCCGGCGAATTTCGGCTCCTGGCGGGCGGCGATGTTGTTGCTGCCGCAGATGAGTCGCTGGGCCTTGTGCGTTCGCTGATTCAGGTGCTGGACGAAACGGTAGTCCAGCGGCTGACGTGGTTGCGTGCTGTGCATGCAGGCGCTGTCGCGTGGCATGGACGCGTATTGCTCTTCCCGGGAGCGACGCATGCGGGCAAGTCTGCTCTTGTTACGGAATTTCTGCGGCGCGGCGCAACGTACTTCTCCGATGAATATGCGCTGATCGATGCGGAGGGATGCGTGCATCCTTATCCGCGGCCACTGCTGGTGCGCGATGGCGGCTCAGAGCAGCAGCCTGTGCTGGCAGGCGAGCTGCAGGCGCCAGTGGGCGATGCGCCTGCGCGCGTGGGCTGGATCTTCGCACTTGCATACGAGCCGAACAGCGCGTGGAGCGTGCGTGCGATGTCGCAGGGCGAAGCCATGATGGCGCTGCTTGGCAATACGCCGCATGCGCTGGCGGATTCTCCGGAGATGGTTGGCATTTTTCAGCGCGCGGTAGCTGAGGCACAGTGCTTTGCCGGCACGCGCGGTGAGGCAGCGGATGCTGTCGACGAAATTCTGCAGATGATCGGCCGCTGAGCGCGCGTTCTTTTTTAAGAGAGCAGTGGAAGGAACTTGCGCTGCTGCTCATCGTACTGCTCGATACGGCCGGAGAGGATGTCGTAGTACCAGCCGAAGACCGTGAGGCGGCCTTCCTGCATGGCATGCGCGACGGACGGCTGCTCCTTGAGGTTGTGGAGCTGCGCGACGACGTTGCCGCGGATGAGCGAGGCCAGCTCGGCGTGTTCACCGTCAGCGGGGTTGAGGGGCTGGCGGTTGGCGAAGGCCGACTCCACGTGTTGCAGCCAGCGGCTGGCTTTGGGCAGGTTGACCAGATTCTTGCGGTCGAGCGCGGCCTTGAGCGCGCCACAGTCGGAGTGGCCGCAGAGGATGGCATACTTCACACGCAGCACCTGTACTGCATATTCGATGGTGGCCGTGCAGCCGTCCACGTCGTTCGCAGTGACGGGAACCACGTTGCCGGCATTGCGGGTGATGAAGAGGTCGCCGGGGCCGGTGCCGAGGACGAGATCGGGCACAATGCGCGAATCGGAGCAGGTGATGAAGAGCCACTCGGGGGCCTGGCGGTCGGCCAGCAGACGATACTCGTGCCTTTTCGCGGGAAAGATCTCGGCGAGAAAGCGTTTGTGTCCCTGAATCAGCCGTTCCATTGCGATTTGCCTCCGGTGGGTTGCGATGAGCGCCTTAGTCAGCGTATCGCACCGGGCAAAGGGTGCGGGTCACAGTGCGAAATGGCGCCGGCGCCAGTCAGGTTGCGCACCTTGGTAGACTTGAAGCTGACCTATGTTTGACAACCTTACAGACAAACTCCAGCGTGTCTTCAAAAACCTTCGCGGGCAGGGCACGCTGACCGAAGAAAACATCACCGAGGCGCTGAAAGAGATTCGCGTGGCGCTGCTCGAGGCCGACGTCAACCTCAACGTGGTCAAGGATCTCGTGGAGCACATCCGGGCCAAGGCCGTGGGGACCGAGGTGCTGACGGCGCTCTCGCCCTCCGAACAGGTCATCAAAGTCGTGCGCGACGAGCTGATCGAGATTCTGGGGCGGGACACGGCACGGTTCAAGTTTGCTTCGCAGCCGCCTACGGTGATCCTGATGGCTGGTTTACAGGGCGCGGGCAAAACGACAGTCAGCGGCAAGCTGGCGGCATGGCTCAAGAAGGGCGGCCACCGGCCCATGCTGGTTTCTGTGGACGTATACCGTCCAGCGGCGCGCGAGCAGTTGAGGGTGGTGGCGAAGTCTATCGAGGCGCGCATCTATGAAGGCGACCAGAAGGGCGAGCCTGCCGGTTCGGCGCTGGTGGAGCGGCTGGCCAGGGAAGCGCGGCGCGAGGCAGTCATCATGGGTTGCGACACGCTGATCGTGGACACAGCCGGCCGGCTGCACGTGGACGAAGAGCTGATGGCCGAGATGGAGCGGCTGAAGAAGCTGCTCAACCCGCAGGAGATTCTATTTGTGGCCGACGCCATGACCGGCCAGGACGCGGTGAACTCCGCACAGGACTTTCACAAGCGGCTGGGGCTGACGGGCGTGGTGCTCACCAAGATGGACGGCGATGCGAGAGGCGGCGCGGCGCTCTCGATTCGGCATGTGACCGGGCAGCCGATCAAGTTCATCGGCGTGGGCGAAAAGCCGGACGCGTTTGAGCCATTTCACCCCGACCGCATTGTGGGGCGCATTCTGGGCATGGGCGACATGCTGTCGCTGATCGAAAAGGCCGAGGCGAATCTCGACCGCAGGAAGAGCGAGGAACTGGCCAAGAAGGCGCTGCTGGGCGATGGGTTTTCGCTCGAAGATTTCCGCGACCAGCTCAGGCAGATCAAGAAGCTGGGGTCGATGGAGTCGATTCTGAAGATGATGCCGAGCGTGGGGCCGCTTGCCGGGCTCAAGCAGGCGTCGAGCCAGGTGGATGAGAAGCAGTTTGTGCGGCTGGAGGCGATCATCAACTCGATGACGCCGAAGGAGCGGCACAACCATGAGATCATCTCCGGCTCGCGGCGCAAGCGGATTGCGGCCGGCTCAGGCACGACGGTGCAGGACGTGAACCAGCTGCTGCGGCAGTATGCGCAGATGAATAAGATGTTCAAGCAGATGGGCAAAGGCGGCATGGCCAAAGCCATGATGCGCGGCGGGCTTGGTGGGCTGGGGATGGGGAAGCAGAAGTTTGGGCGGTAGAATTGCGCCAGGCGTAGTCGTTTAAGGTTGTCATCCTGAGCGAAGCGCTTTTCATCGGAGCCGAAGGATCTGCGGTTGCTTTTACGTGAGAAAGGAGAACGCCATGACAGAGAACGGGAACCAGGCACGCCCGATGCGGACTCTCACGGTGAAGAATTTCTCGGTGATCAAAGAGGCCAAGCTGGAGTTTGGCAAGATCACTGTGCTGATTGGGCCGCAGGCTAGTGGCAAGAGTTTGCTGTGTAAGCTTGCATATTTTTTTCAGCAAGTTGCCATTGAGCAGGCCGAGGAGGCAATTAAAAATTCTGAAGATCTTGAGCAATTTCAACAGCGAATAAAAGATGTCTTTCATCGCTGGTTTACTGCTTCTGTTTTTCCCATAGGTCCAATTTATGGATCAACTTCCGAAATTTATTATTCGGATGGCGCGTATTGGATTAGGGTTTCGCATAGGCGGTTTGGCGAGTCCACGGTCCAGGTGCAACTTGATCTTTCCAAAGGCATTGAGGAATCCTACGAAGCAATACACGGCAAGCTCGAGCGAGAGAAGCTGCGGCCCGAAAGTTTACCCAACCCTAGGTTCTTCGCAGGGGAAGTACGTACTCGGCTTACTGAATTATGTGAGTCAAATACGCCGGATATCTATTCATACATCCCCTCTACAAGAGCATTTTTCCTGACTATTCATCAAGCCATTTTGGGGACAGCGGGGAGACTAGATGACATCCCTTTACGGTTCTCGCAGGATTTCAGTTACGGCTTCGAAGGGCGAATTCCCAAGCCAGGACTAGATCATCCTCTAACCAAATGGATCGATGCCGAGAGCGAACGAATTCTCCTTGGCAAAGTAGTTTCGGCGGGCTCAGACTACATTTTCAAAGCGACTGATGGGCGCACGCTGAGACTTCCAGTACTCTCGTCTGGAACGCAAGAGCTTCTACCACTACTCACGCTACTCCGTGAATACGTAGCGGCTTCGTCTGCTGTTGCGAAGGCGCTTGACTTGACTCAGGCGCTACATAAGCGATTCTTCTTTCTCGAAGAGCCTGAATCTAACATCTTCCCATCAAGTCAGTATGATCTAGGGCGTGTTAACACTATTTCCATCTAACTTGTGTAAGTTAGG
>DASZXD010000214.1:0-4501 GCA_035546015.1 Occallatibacter sp. | reverse complement strand
ACAATGAATCCGCCTTTCACGAGGTGTGGTACAACCGCAACGCACTTGGCATGCTCCAGCACCTCTTCGGGAATGCCTTTATCTGGCGTGGCCATTACCTGCTTTAGCACCTCTCCGGCATGCACAAGGCGGTCGTCGACGGTCTGCTTCGAATCGTCTGCCCAACTCAAAGGCGTCAGGCACAGCATCGCAATAACAAACACGGTCTTTTTCATCTGTCTCACCTTTCCTTGGAATCTAAAATTTCCGGCGCAGAGTGAGCTATCGGGGCGCCGGAACTCTGTCTCAAGCAGAGCATTTGTCTTCGACAACGCGGTCGGTTTGAACAGGAACGCTCCTTCCCGCCGCTTTCGATTGGAAGCAGCGGTTAGGCTCTCAGGTTGTCCAAAAAGAGTGAACAGGAGTGGATTTTATCCACTCCTGTTCTTGCAGAAAGAATGGGAGAAAAAGGTTGCCTATGATAAAGGTAGATGTTGCGAATCGGGAGCGGTCGCACGTTTAAAGCGCGACTGTTCAGCCGGAGATGCGCACCAGTTCCTGTGCCTCGTGGCGTGGGCCCAGGATGGAGATACGCGGAATGCGCCCGCGCACCATCGCAACCTCGTCGCACCGATGCAGACGAGGACAGCTCTGGCAGTCCTTGAAGATTTTATCGGGCAGCTCGGCCTTGTCTTCCACCACTCGGAAGCTGTACTTGAAAAAGAAGTCCGGAATGCGCGTGAACAGGCACACGGACTGGATGCCGTGCGTCTCGGCCTCTTCAATCAGTGCATTCAGAATGCGCCCACCTGCTCCCTTGCCCTTGGCCTCGGGCTTCACCACAATCGAACGCACCTCGCAGAGATGCGGCCCGTAAAGATGCAGTGCACCGCAGCCCAGAAACACGCCGCCGTCCGATTCGGCCACCGTGAAGTCGCGGATGTTTTCACATATCTCCGCAAAATGGCGCTTGAGCAGCGTGCCGTCCGATGAGAGCGAGTTCACCAGATCGTAGATGTTGGAGGCATCGTGCAGCAGCGCCTTACGCACCAGCATGGACAGCCTCCTGTGTCGAGATAGCTGCAATGCGATGCGTTGCACTGTCCAGCGCCTGACGCACGCGGCTGCGCGCTGTGCCGCCGGTCACGTCGTGGCAATCAAGCGTTGCATTGAGAGCTACTGCTGCATAAAAGTCGCCGCCAAACTCCGTGCCAAACTGGCGCAACTCATTCAGCGTGAGTTCGCCAAGCTCCACGCCCTTTTCCAGCGCAAAGCGCACTGCGTTGCCAATCTTTTCATGCGCTGTACGAAAGGGAACACCCTTGTGAACAAGATATGTGGCCGCGGCCATGGCATTCAGATAGCCCGACTGCGCAGAATCGCTCATGCGCTGGCGGTTGAATTGAAGCGCTGAGGTGAACCGCGCAACGAGTGTAAGCATGGCCGGCACAAACTCAACCTGGAAGGCCGGCTCCTGAGTCTCCTGCATATCTTTATTGTAGGCCAGCGGCAGTCCCTTGAGCTGTAGTGTCACCGCCTCCGCCGCGCCATGAATCCGCCCAACCTTGGCGCGCAGCAATTCGGTCAGGTCCGGATTTTTTTTCTGCGGCATGGCACTCGAGCCCGTCGAAAACGCCTCAGGCAGCTGCACAAACCCAAACTCAGCCGTTGAAAACAACGTGATCTCCTCGGCAAAGCGGCTCAGATGCAGTCCGATAAACGTCAGCGCTTGCAGATATTCGAGAATGAAATCGCGGTCGCTGGTTGCGTCCATCGAGTTTGCCGTGGGCGCAGTAAAACCCAGCTCGCGCGCAGCAATGTCGCGATCCAGCGCAAGCGTAGCGCCAGCGACAGCGCCCGAGCCAAGCGGGCAATAGTTGAATCGTGCAATGCAGTCGCGCAGCCGTTCAGCGTCGCGCAGCGCCATCTCGACATAGGCTAGCAGCCAATGTGCCACCAGCACGGGCTCAGCCCGCTGCAGATGTGTATAGCTCGGCATCACCGCTTCGCCGGCAAGCCTCGCCTGGTCGTGCAGCGCTGTCGCCCACGCAGCTAAGCCGTCGATGGTGAGCCTGGCCTGTCTGCGCACATACAGACGCAGGTCCGTGGCGATCTGCTCGTTGCGGCTGCGACCTGTGTGTAGCTTGCGCCCCAGCGCGCCCACTCGCTCGATCAATTTCAGTTCGACGAAGTGGTGAATATCCTCAGCCGACTCATGATGGCGCACGCGCGTCTTGTCTGCATCGGATGCAAACTCAACACCAATCGAATCGAGCGCCCCGCGCAGTTGCTTTGTTTCCTCTTCGGTGAGCACGCCTGCTGCAAACAGCGCAGACGCATGCGCCTGGCTCGCAGCAATCTCCTCGTGGAGAAGCCGCCAGTCGAAGACAATCGAGCGCTGCCAGGCTTCGAACTCTTTGTCGAGCGGTTCACGAAACCGCCCTGACCACATCTTCACTTCACTGCCTCTTTCTTTTTGATGACTCGGAAACCGCGAAGGCCTCAAGCCTGCTTATTGCTCGTTCTTGAAGCTCGCTGTGTTAGCCAGTCCGCCCAGCAGCAGAAGCAACAGAGCCTTCTGCGCGTGCATGCGATTCTCTGCCTGATCGAAGACGATGGACTGCGGACCATCGAGCACCGCATCTGACACCTCAGCGTTGCGGCGAGCGGGCAGGCAGTGCATGAACACCGCATGGCTCGCGGCCTTCTGCATCAGTGCCTCGTTTACCTGGAACGGTCTGAAGATCGGTGCACGCTTGGTCGACTCGTGCTCGAAGCCCATGCTCACGCAAACATCGGTATAAACCGCATCGGCATTTTCCACTGCTGCCTGCGGATCCTGCAGCAGACGTACTTCGCAGCCGTTGGCCTGCGCCATCTCGCGCGCCAGCGTCACAATCTCAATATCCGGCGAGTAGCCACGCGGAGTGGCAATCGTTACGTTTGCGCCAATCTGTGCGCCGGTGAGCATCAGTGAGTGGCACACGTTGTTGCCGTCACCCACATAGGTGAAATTCATCCCCGTCACCGTGCCGAAGTGCTCCTGCAGAGTCATAAAGTCGGCCAGCGCCTGGCACGGATGCTCGAAGTCTGAAAGCGCATTTACCACCGGCACCCGCGAGTTAGCGGCCATCTCGGTAATGGTGTCATGAGCATAGGTGCGTAGCACGATCACATCTACCCAGCGCTCAACGTTGCGCGCCACATCGGCAATCGACTCGCGCTCGCCCAGCGGAGAACTGGTGTGATCCACAAAGATAGCGTTGCCGCCCATCGTGTTGATGCCGGTCTCGAAGCTCAGCCGCGTGCGCAGGCTGGCCTTCTCAAACATCAGCACCATCTGTTTTGCGTCCAGCGCATGACGATACTCGCGCGGGTTGCGCTTCACATCGTGGCCAAGCTTCAGAATCGCGCGCACCTCGGCGCTCGAAAGGTCGGCGATTGAGCAGAGATCTTCGCCTGCCAGCCGCGCCGCCGCTGCGAGAATATCGGGGTCTTTCTGTACAGGTATGTCCGGCGCCGGCCGGGCAATCATTGGGTCGATGGTTGCTTTGCTAGCCACGTTGTTGTCCTCCCGCGGAGAGTGTCGCAGTCTGTGCGGTGTGTTCAGTCAGTATCTGGTTAAGCGCCGCAATCGCGGTGTCGATGTGCTCACGCTGCACGATATACGGCGGCAGGAACCGCAGCACAGTGTCGCTGGTACAGTTGATCAGGATGCGGCGCTTGAGCATCTCGGCCACAATCAGCTTGCCCAACTCCGCCGAGTCAACCTCAGCAGCCACCATCAATCCTTTGCCGCGCACATTCACAATCGACTCATGGCGTGTGGCAAGGTTGCGCAGCCGCTCCTGAAAGTAGTTGCCCACTTCTGTCGCGTGCTGCAGCAGTCCATCCTTCTCAATCGTGTCGATGACTGCAATCGCGACTGCGCAGGCCAGCGGGCCACCGCCAAACGTCGTGCCGTGCATGCCCGCGTGAATTGCGCGTGCCACTTCTTCGGTGCAGAGAACAGCGCCAAGCGGAAGTCCACCGGCGAGCGGTTTGGCAAGCGTTGTAATATCCGGCTGAATGCCGTAATGCTGATAGGCGCACCATTTACCCGTGCGGCCCATGCCCGCCTGAATCTCGTCGACGATGAGCAAAGCACCGGTTGAGTTGGCCAGCGCACGAGCTTCGGCAAAGAACTCCTGCGAAAGCGGACGAATGCCGCCCTCGCCCTGGATCGCTTCAACCAGAATCGCGCAGACCTCGCTGGAAAACTTCGCGCGCAGATCGGCCACATCGTTGAAATGGACAAACTCCACGCCCGGAACCACGGGTCCGAACGGCTCGCGGTACTTTGCCTTATACGTGGTAGACATGGAGCCGAAGGTGCGGCCGTGGAAACTCTGCTCAAGCGCGAGAAATTTTGTGCCGATCTGTGCACCTTCGCTACGCCGCAGCCCTGCATACGCGCGCGCCAGCTTCAGTGCGCCTTCCCAGGCCTCGGTGCCGGTATTCGCAAAGAAGCAGCGATCAAAGC
>DASZXD010000213.1:0-5135 GCA_035546015.1 Occallatibacter sp. | reverse complement strand
GAGTTCATCAAGGCGAACATCCGGCTGGAAGGCGTGGAAAAGGCATCGGTCAGCGACAGCAAGAAAGTGGTGGAGATCTGTACCCAGTACGCGCAGAAGGGCATGTTCAATATCTTTCTTGCCGTGTTCTTCGCTACGCTTGCGTTCGCGTTTTTTGAGCCGTTCTTCTTTATCGGCTATCTGATCTCGATTGCGACCTTCGGCCTGTATCAGGCCATCTTTATGGCGAATGCCGGCGGCGCATGGGATAATGCGAAAAAAGTCGTCGAGGTGGAACTGAAACAGAAGGGCACGCCGCTGCACGACGCAACCGTGGTCGGCGACACCGTAGGCGATCCGTTCAAGGATACGTCGTCAGTGGCCATGAACCCAGTGATTAAGTTCACCACGCTGTTTGGATTGCTTGCTGTGGAACTGGCGGTAAAGCTGAGTTCGGGCAACTCGCTGCTCGCACATGTGCTCGCTGTTGCATTCTTTGCGGTGTCGATATTCTTTGTGTGGAAATCGTTCTATGGAATGAGGATTGAGACGAAGAACTGATTTCTGCCACATCGGAGAGATAGCGCCGCCTGCTTTCGGGCGGCGTTTTCTATGCGCGACAGAGTGGTGTCCGATAAGAGCGGCTGCGTTTACTTGATTCGAATCAAAGAAAGTTTGCCCGGTAAGTCGTATTGCTTCGCTCGCCGGTTCACCCTACCGTACGTAAGGGAAAGGTGATGAGCCGGGCATGTTGGCAGGCCCGGCGTGTGAAGCTGTGACGCCGCTTTTCATCTTCGAGTGCTCCCTGGAATGGCTGCTTGCTGGCGCCGTGACGCTCTATGTGAGCTACTGCGGCGTGCAGGCGCATCGCAGGAATGCGCGGCCCTGGGAACTGCTTGTGGCGCGGTTCCAGAGCGCTGAGGCTGCGATGGCCGATGTGGCCGGTTCTGCGGCAACGCGGCGGAGCGGGCTGAAGGCGGCATATCGTGTAGCGGGCGTCGCGCTGGAAATGGCCGATTATGCCGAGCGGAACGCTGAAGCAGATGAACGGCTGCTGCAGGTGCTCCGCGGTGACGCGGTGCAGATTCGACTGTTGGCGATGAGGCGGTTGCTGTTCGGTGCGCCAGCGCGGTAATTCTCTGTAAGGCTCGCGCTCGTGGGCTAATCTCTCAAGCAAAACTTCAAGCACGGGACCTAAGCTGTTCGAGCGTCTGACGCTGGAAGCCTTCGTCGTCGAAGTTTTCCGGGGCGAGCCAGGACTCGAAAGCGCGCTTTCGAACTGGCCACTCGTGGTCGAGCATCGAAAACCACGCGGTGTCACGGTTGCGGCCTTTAACGACCATATGCTGGCGGAAGATGCCTTCGAAGGCGAAGCCGAGGCGCTCAGCGGCGCGGCGGCTGGGATGATTTTCCGCGTCGCACTTCCATTCGTAGCGGCGGTAACCAAGAGTCTCAAAGACGTGTGAAGCCATCAAATACATAGCCTCAGTTGCAGCGCGGGTGCGCTGGAGGTCGGGTGAGAAGAGAACGTTGCCAACCTCAATGACGCCGTGCTGCGGGACAGCGCGCATGTAACTGGCCCATCCTGCAGCCAGCCCGATCTCCGATGGGATGATGGCCAGCAGGACCGCGTGCTCGACGTGACGCCAGTGATCGAGCGACTCCATCATCACGGTTTCGTTGGTGAAAGGACCGTGGGCGAGCCAGTGGAAAAGCTCGTTGTGCGCATGCACCGCGCGCCAGACGGCGTCGGCGTGATGTGCGTTGAATGGCTCGAGCGTGACGTAGCGGCCGCGGAGTGTGACCGGAGACGGTGCAGGGACAGGGTGCCAATGGGACAGATCGTGGCTTGTGGCTTGCATGGCAATTAGGGTAGCAGGGTAACGGCTTAGCGAAGTGGGAAATTCGCGGATGGACAGGGTAGAGGAATGGCAGGCCAGCGTTCGCTGCGCAGGTAGTGAGTCGGCAGCTGTTGCACTGGGGTAAGCTCATAGGCTTCATTAAGTTCTGCGGGTTTATTCGTGTTTTGGTTTGTGCTTTCCGAAGTTTCCAAATTGGTGTGCCGAGCTGAGAGTGGCGGGGTTTCCTACCTGCGGCAATTCGGGAGACGCGTCCGCCGCGGCGAACCGAGGATGGGTATCCATTTCAGTGCTGGCTCGGAGTATTTCTGGCGGCGTGGACACGGCCGGTACAGCGTGTCTGGAGACCGGCGCTGCGGGTTTTCCCGCCGTTGTCCACATTCACACATTTGTGACGTCGAAATGCACTGATTTTGTACTGGCTTCGCGTCTTGTTTGCGGGTGGGATGAGGTCTAGGCTTGGAATTGTGCGGTGGATGTGCCCGCAAAGTTCGGTTTTTTGCGGTTTTGCACCATGAACGGTGCATGAAAACCGCGCCAGAGGCGGGGCTTTCAAGCTTTCCACAGGCAAATGGCGGGGTTTAGCAATCAGATGCCTGCGGATGTAACGAAAATACCAGATGTTGTGGTTTCGGGTTGACACGCACCATAGACAGCGGTATTTTTTCATCTGCGGCTGTAAACGGATTGTAATGAAAAACGGTCGATCAGCCGACCGCACGGGCCGCCAGAGAACGAAAAGCAAGCGGTTCATTCCAATCCCAGTTTCCCGTTCGTTGTTCGATGCACAACAGCCCTTCCGGTCGTATTTGGGGCCGGACGCTGAGAGACATTTCACTTAATTACTTTTGTCGATCGAGAGGATGCCATGAACGAAATCCACCTTCAGAGTGCCGCGGCGGTTCCGCAGACGCCTTATACAGACAAGGGCCTGGTGTTTACTCGCCGGTTTTCGAAGCAGGGCATTTCGCCGTATGACGAGCTGCAGTGGGAGCGGCGTACGGCCTCGATCACCGATACCAAAGGCAACACGATCTTCGAACAGAAGGACGTGGAGATTCCGGTGGACTGGTCGATGACGGCCACGAACATCGTTGCTTCGAAGTATCTGCACGGGCAGCTTGGGACGCCGGAGCGCGAGACGGGCGTGCGGCAACTGGTGGGCCGGGTCGTGGAGACCATCAGGGACTGGGGTATCAGGGGCGGCTACTTTGCGACGGCGGACGATGCCGAGGCTTTTCACGACGAGCTGGCGCACATGCTGCTGACGCAGAAAGCGGCGTTTAACTCTCCAGTGTGGTTCAACGTGGGCTGCGACCGGCTGGAGCCGGAGTCAGACGGGCAGAACTGGCACTGGGACCCGGTGACCGGCGGCGTGCGCTACTCGGCTACTGGCTACAAGAATCCGCAGTGCTCGGCGTGCTTCATCAATGCCGTCGAGGACTCGCTGGAGTCGATTCTGACCCTCGCCAAGACTGAGGGCATGCTCTTCAAGTGGGGCTCGGGCACGGGCACGAATCTGTCGACGATCCGCGGATCGCGGGAGCTGCTCTCGGGCGGCGGTGAGGCATCGGGGCCGCTGAGCTTTATGCGCGGGTTCGACGCATTTGCGGGCGTAATCAAGAGCGGCGGCAAGACGCGGCGCGCGGCCAAGATGGTGATCCTGAATGTAGACCATCCGGACATCATGGACTTCATTGACTGCAAGGCCAAGGAGGAAGCCAAGGCATTTGCGTTGATCAAGGCCGGCTATGACGGATCGGGTCCGGATTCCGAGGCCTATTCGTCGATCTTCTTCCAGAACGCGAATAACTCGGTGCGCGTGAGCGACGAGTTTATGCGCGCCTATGAGACGGATGGCGAGTTCACGACGCGCTCGGTCAAGACGCATGAGCCGGTGGAGATCCACAAGGCTCGGGACATTATGAAGAAGATTGCCGAGGCCACGTGGCTGTGCGGCGATCCGGGCATGCAGTTCGACACCACGATCAACAAGTGGCACACGAGCAAGAACACGGCGCGGATCAATGCGTCGAATCCCTGCTCGGAATACATGTTCCTGGACAACTCGGCATGCAACCTGGCGAGCTTTAACCTGCTCAAGTTCGTTACGCCGGCAGGCGCCTTCGATATTGCTGCCTATCGTCATGGCATTGCGGTGATGATTACCGCAATGGAGATCCTGGTAGACAACTCGGGTTATCCGACCGAGGCGATCTCGCGCAACTCGCACGACTACCGTCCGCTGGGACTGGGCTATGCGAACCTGGGCGCGCTGCTGATGGCGTTCGGACTGCCGTATGACTCGGCGGCGGGACGCGATGTGGCGGCGGCGCTGACGGCGATCATGTGCGGTCAGTCCTATCTGCAGTCGGCTCTGATTGCGGCGAGCTGCCCTGGGCTGGCTTCGGCCACGCCGCTGACGGCTTCAGTCGAGCGGCAGGGTGGAGCGTGCCCCGGCTTCTATGTGAATCGCGAGCCGTTCCTCGACGTGATCCGCATGCACCGCGCCGAGGTGAACAACATTGGCAAGTCGAAGACCAGCGGCGAGCCGTTCCATGTGGCGCAGCTGGATTCGCTGATTGACGCGAGCCGCGAGTGCTGGGACCTGGCGCTGGTGTACGGCGAGAAGTATGGCTATCGCAACTCGCAGGTGACGGTGCTGGCTCCGACCGGCACGATCGGTTTCATGATGGATTGCGATACCACTGGAATCGAGCCGGACCTGGCGCTGGTGAAGTACAAGAAGCTGGTGGGCGGCGGCATGATCAAGATCGTGAACAACACCGTGCCGGCGGCGCTGTTCAAGCTGGGTTACAAGAACGACGATGTGAACGCGATTGTCAGCTACATTGACGCAACGGGCACGATCGAGGGCGCGCCGGGCATCAAGCCGGAGCATCTGGCGGTGTTCGATTGCAGCTTCAAGCCGGCCAAGGGTACGCGGTCGATTCACTACATGGGCCACATCAAGATGATGGCGGCGACGCAGCCATTCCTGTCGGGCGCGATCTCGAAGACGGTGAATCTGCCCCACGAGGCGACCGTGGAAGACGTGGCCGAGGCCTACGCCGAGAGCTGGCGGCAGGGCATCAAGGCAGTCGCGATCTATCGCGACGGCTCGAAGGGCACGCAGCCGCTGAACACGAGCATCGACACCAAGAAGGAGCCTTCAGCGCTGGATGCTGTGGCCGGACGCGTGCTGACGCAGCTTGCAACGGGGCAGACGGCAAGTGAGGCTGACGTGAAGGCGCTCGAAGCCAAGGCCAGTGAGAAGGCCGAAGTGACGGCGAAGCA
>DASZXD010000212.1:0-15361 GCA_035546015.1 Occallatibacter sp. | reverse complement strand
CAAATTCTCCCGAAAGAGAATGCTTCACAACGTATTCCAGGAAGTCGCTACAACGCTTACTGCCGGAGAAACTGCTGCCCGCAAGAACCGCAGCGAGCTCCTCGCGAACGGAAGCTTGTTGCTCGTGAGTAAGGCTGGGATTCGGTGTTTGAGCTGGAGTGATCATCAAGTCCCTGACGCAGCTAAAAAGTATACGCTGCAGGAATTCCGGGCTGCAGAGAACATCGTAACAGCGATGTAGCGGTCCGCTAACGTACTGATTTTCCTGTCTGATTGGTACGTAACGTTGGCCGGAAACAGTTTTTAGCATTGTGCGCGGCGCAGGCCAGAACCGAAAGTGATTGCCGGTTCAGAAAGGCATCCTGAACCTGCCTCTGATTCGTTTGGGCAAACCTGCGCTGGCCGAATCGCTCGGTACCGGCTTCCATGCTCCCAGGAGCATTTCTCAGAACGAGTCGCGCCGTACACAGGTGGGCGAAAGCCCGACACAGTTCAATGGCCCGACCAACCACTCAGGAGGAAGATTGAAGTGAACATTTTCACCAGTCGCGCGAAGTGCCAAAGTACCCCGGCTCGCTATGCAGGGTTTGGTTCCGAGTTGAGAACCCACCGTCTAGTGAAGGTACGAAATTTGATTCTCACGGTTGTGCTGTGCTGCCTCTCAGTACACTACCTTCTCGCCCAAAACCGTTCTGGCGGGGAAATCACCGGCGTAGTTACCGACTCATCCGGCGCTGTGGTACCCTCAGCAACTGTCAAAATTGAAAATCAGGGCACTGGTGTCACCATAAACGTTCAAACGAGCGCTTCGGGAAACTATGACGCGCCATTCCTCTCTGCGGGAGTGTACAGCGTGACCGTCGCTCATGGTAGCTTTAGAACCTTCCAACGCCGCGATATCACGGTGGATGTAGGGCAGACGGTTAGAGTCGACACATCCCTGATCGTTGGTCAGACTTCAGAGCAGGTGACCGTTACCGCCGCCGGGCCGGAGATGCAACGGGACAGTTCCCAGGTTGATTTGACGCTGCCGTCGGCATTGGTGGAGAGCTTGCCGATGCTGAACCGAAATGTCACGACGGCTGAGATCCTTGCACCCGGAACCAGCATTGCTCAGACTCAACAGAATGGCGGGTCAGCGATCAGTGGCTGGGATCCCGGCAGGGTAAGCGTGCAAGGGGCGCGAGCTTTTTCAATCGATGCAACCCTCAATGGAGGGACCATCGTTCTTGCGCAAAGCGACAATTTCAGCAGCGAAGTCCCGGCGCTCAGCGCTGTCTCCGAGTTCCAGATGATTACAAGCAACTTCAGCGCTGAGTATGGCAGCGGCTCGTCGGTGGAGACCATTCTCATGAAGAGCGGTTCGAATCAGTTTCACGGCTCCTTGTTTGAGTTCGACGAGAACGATTTCATGAATGCCAAGGCTGGATTTGCCACCACTAAGGCGGCGTTTCGCTACAATCAATTCGGTGGCACTCTTGGCGGCCCAGTACTGCGTAACAAGTTGTTCTTCTTTTTTAGTTATCAGAACACCTTGAACCCCAACCGAAAAGGCGGCGTCTACACTGTGCCGACGCAGCAGATGGCCGCGGGTGATTTCAGCCAGTTCAGTAAGCCAATCATTGACCCGACAACGGGCCTGCCGTTTCCCGGTAATCAGATACCCCAAGACCGGTTCGATTCGGTCGCCAAGAATCTGCTGGCGTACTGGCCATCTCCAAACTATGGAACTGCCGGCGCAACATCCAACAATTTCTACGGACTCGCCAAGCTCTCTCCGAGGAGTCCTTACTATGACGAGAACGTCGATTGGAGCATTTCTCCCGCACATCAACTCAGCTTCACCGGCCACAACGTGTTCAATTCGACTCCGCAACCTCCATTGGCGGCCGACTGCTATGTGATCAAAAACTGTGGTTCCTCGGGCACAAACGAATATGTATACCAGTTGATGGAGCGGTGGATCGTCAATCCCCACACGGTAAACGCCTTTTATGCCACGTATGTCCGCGAACATTACTGGAACTTTCCGTCCAGCCTGGACAAGAACCTCCCCGCCACATTGGGATTTCCAGCCGGCATCAGTCCCCATGTCTTTCCAAGTTTTGCGATCTCAACGGGAGTAAGCACAGGTCTCGGGCCGGAAACTTACAGCGGAGGAGTTCAGAACGTCTTCACTTACTCAGATGTTCTGAACTGGGTCAAGGGCAAACACTCATTGAGCGCCGGCGGACTGTTCAACAAGTCGCAAGTGAATAAGCCTCAAGTCTGGGGGGTCCCTACATTCGCTTTTAATGGACAGTACACCGGAAACGGATTTGCCGATTTTCTTCTTGGCGATGTCCAGAACTATCGCTATAGTGCGACTCTGACCGAATACGGGGAACGCCGTGCATCCATGGCCACATTCATCCAGGATGACTGGAAGGTGCTCCACAATCTCACCCTGAATCTCGGCTTGCGTTATCAGTACGAAGGCGGGTTTTCCGAACATAAGATGCAGGATGCTAACTTCTCGCCGACGCTTATGAACCCATCGATCAACACGCCTGGAGCAATTGTCTTCGCCAACTCGACTGGCTGGCAGCTTCAGCAGGACCACAGGTTGCTGTTTGCCCCTCGAATCGGGTTCGCCGAATCAATCGGTCAGAAGACGGTGGTCCGGGGCGGATTTGGCCTCTTCAATCAGATGGCGGATGCGCAGCGAGGGTCCAACCAAGCTCCTCCGGGGTTTTCGATCAGTCAGACGTTGATTGCGCAGACTCCTGTAACTCCTCCCGTTTTCCAACTCCAGAACGGACCGCCAGCTTATGTGATACCCACCGCGTCGGACCGAACTCCTTCGATTCTGAATGGTCAATCGATCTCCTGGTGGCCGTTTAATGCCCGGCAGCCCTACAGCGAGGAATGGAATGTTTCAATCCAGCGGCAACTCGGGCTGCAGTTGGCGGCAACTGCTTCCTATGTCGGAAGTGCCGGCAGGCATCTCTTTGTCAACTACGATTCCAATCAAGTGCCTCTAGGTTTGTTGGGCACGCCTGCCGATCGGACCAATCCTCAATCGCTGCGCCCCTTTCCGCAGTATCTTGGGATTTCGACAAATGGATATATCGCATCCTCGGAATATAACGCGCTCGAGGTGTCTATACAGCGCCGCTATTCCGGTGGACTGGCGCTGATCGCCAACTATACTTGGTCCAAATCTCTGGACGATTCATCCTACGATTTGACTGCCGGTTTGGACGGCGGAAACTATCAGAACGCTTACAAACTGCCGAAGTCTGTCTCTTCCTTTGACGAAGCACAGCGTATGGTTGTCGCGTATGTTTACGAGCTGCCGGTTGGTAAGGGGCGCAGGTTCGCAAATCAAGACGGCCTACTGGACAAAATCATCGGTGGATGGAAGACTTCCGGAAACTTCACTGCAAATTCCGGTTTCCCGTTTACCATTTATGCGGGCGGCGTTAACAATACAGGTGCATTAGCAGGAACACTCTTCGCTGATCGTGTTGGGAACCAGCCTGCAGCGAAAAACCCATCTCAATGGTTCAATCCCGCGAACTACGCGCATCCTGCGGACTATACATTCGGCAACAGCGGTCGAAACAGTGTCAGGGCCCCGGGAGACTGGTACTTTGACGCCAATCTCCAGAAAGATTTCGCAGTGGCTGACTTCGGAACCCTGATGCTTCGCGCTGATGCAGGTAACCTCTTCAATCACAAGAATCTCAATCGACCAAATATGACACTCGGTACAACCGGGACGGGCACGATCACTTCCGCGACTCCGGCACGAATACTCGAGATTGGCGCACAATTCAGTTTCTAAGTACGCACAGCCTTGGGGATGTCATATTCGATGTGACATCTCCAAGAGCTGTTCAGCCAATCGTTGAATGTCACACTCTCGAAGACAACTCTCATCAGCGAGCATGTCTTTCTGCAACTGCGCGCGGAGGCCTTCAGCGCAACCGGTACGCAGGATGCAGCCGGCAACTCGTCTGACACCACGCTGACCAGCGCCATATTCGGAGCGTCCGGCGCAGTCAATGCACGAAAAATCCAGCGGGTTGCGAAACGTTGTCTTAGAAGCCAAAGAACTGGCAAGCCGGTGCATTTGCCAGACGCCGTTGGTCTGCGTATCGCCGGCTCGCCGCAAAGTTAATTCGGCATTCAATCAAGGAGAAAGATTTTGACCGTTAATAGACGCGGGTTGCTGAAGTTGCTCGCAGGCATGATGCCAGCACTTTATTCGACTGAGCTATTCGGCATCTGTAGAACGGCAGGCGTTCGAAGCAATCCCAGGACAGAAAGCATCTTTCCTTTATCTCCTGAGGCATCAGGAGATTCACTGATGCTTAAGCCGATCCATGCGGCCGTCACGGATGGCTTCACAAACGCAGCCAGCTTCGGCTTTTCTCCCAGCGCTACCGGCGCGGAAAATATGCGCGCACTCCAACGGGCAGTGGATCAAACCGGAACCGTTGTTATCAGCAGTCCGGGCATCTACAAACTGGCCGGAACAGTCTATATCGGAAGCGACACCTCGCTGATATTCGGCAACAACGTATTCGTGAAAAAAGTGGTGGAAGAGAGTCCATTTGCGCAGGTGCTTCTGAACAAAGGCGCACTGACCAGGACTTGGGACCGTTGTATTCGGGTGTCGGGTTTGCAACTCATCGTGAACGGCGTCGATAACCTGAATTGGAAAGTCTATGGGTTGCGTGGGCAGATCGCGTTCTTTTACGCCAGGGACATAGAAATCGATAACTTTCGTTGCCTCGATCTGGGCCGCATCCAGTATGCGATTCAAATATGCACCTTCGCGGATCTCCTGATCGACAAGGTCGCCATCGAAGGCGGCAAGGATGGTATTCACCTGGGTCGGGGCAAGCGCTTTACTCTCCGGAATGGCACATTCGATACCGGAGATGATGCCATCGCGCTGAATGGTCATGATTACTCAACGGGAAATCCCGAGCTGGGTTGGATCGAGGATGGTGTAGTCGAGAACATGCACGACCTGCCCAACCCAGCGCGGCGTGTGGGCTACTTCTGCCGTATTCTCGCAGGTGCATGGATTGATTGGCGCCCCGGCATGAAGGTGCAACAGTCCGACACAGTGGTCTCAAATGGAAGGCTCTACAGGGTACAGGAAAAGCCAGATGGAAAAATCTATACCTCTGTGACCCGTCCGGCATTCGAGTCAGGCTCACGAATTCTGGACAGTATCAACTGGGGAGTGATTCAGGATGACGTGACATACACGGCTGGCGTGCGGAACGTCGTTTTTCGCGATATCTATCTCGAGAAAGCTCGGCCGGCATTCTCGATCCACTTTGACAACGATCACTTCAGCCGCTCGTACTATCCCGGCTCGCCGATCCCGCTCCAGGAAAACATTCTCATTGAAGACACTCGAGTGCTCTACGACGAATCCACAGACTTTCTCAGGGTGTCAACGCCTGTCAACGCAATTACTGTTGCCAATTCAATGCTGCACAACAATCACATCTTGTTTCAGAACAACGGAGCCACGGCCGATTACGGACCCACCTGGATCAACATGATAGGTTGCATCTTTTCCTCCCGCGGGCCGCTCCAATTGCTCATCAATAAGGTGCCGAATAAGAGAATTGTATTCAGGACCTCGGACAGTGTCGAAACTTCAGACGACTTCTCCGCCTCAATCATTTCCGGAGAAGGAAATATCAGCACAGATTCCGACCTGCCAGGGCTCAAGAGATAGAGTAGCGGTGTAATGAATCCCCGTAAGCGTGCGATCACAATTCCATGCGATTCGGACTTGTACCCATTTCGGAATCAAAATGAAAAGCCGCGGGAGTTTCACAGTGACGTGCAGTAAATTGCCTCTTGTCTTGGTGGCTTGCATTTTCTTGATGCCATCGATTGTCCAACCTCAATCGGGTCATTCCGGCCGCAGCGCACACGATATCACTCCAGATGCGAAGGCGCCCCAACCGCCGATCAATGACCGGGCTGCCATTCTTGCAAAGAAAGATGGGCAACCTCCTCTCGGAGGTCACTGGGGCGTGCGATATGCGACGATCGAAGATCCATCCCTGCCGCGAGTTCTCCTTATTGGAGATTCCATTGCGAATGGCTATGGAGCGCGAGTAGCCGAGCAACTTGAGGGAAAGGCCAATGTCGATCTTTGGCTCACTCCAGAATGGTTGGGCCCGGAACTCGACAGACAAGCTGCTGAAATTGCCGGACGATATCCTTATGACATTATCCACTTCAATGAGTCCGGGTTACACGCATGGGCTCCCGGCAGAGTTCCCGACGGGCAGTATGGTCCTCGCATGCGTGCATATATCGGTGTACTGAGGAAAGCTGCGCCGCATGCCCGGCTTATCTGGGCATCGACCACTCCGATCACAGTACTGGGACACCCCACAGAGTTGAATGAGTTGGATAAGCAGATCTCGAAGCGGAATGCTCTCTGCAGGAAGATCATGAGTGAAGAAGCAATACCAGTAGATGACCTGTATAAAGTGATCATCCACAGGTTGAATCTAGCGAGCGGGGATCGCTTCCATTGGAATCATGAGGGCTCTGAAGTCCTGGCTAACGCAGTGGTGCAATCCATCCTGCCCTTCTTACAAAACGCACCCTCGCCCAAATGAAAGGAGGTCTGGAAGAAGATGATCACTGCCTCTACCTGTCGAAAGTTTCGCTCGACCGCGATTTCTTCCGCGTTCGTCATTCGGCTCCCCGGGTTATCCGAGTCCGCCGGGCTCATTGGCACGCCACGCGCGGTGTGGACCGCCGATCAGTTTGCCTGACAGGACATGGAGACCGGCAAGATCGTGCACTTTGCACCCAACACCTTCCAGGACAGGGAGTGCGACGATTTCTCAACACCATTGAGCGAGATCGATCCAGACATCGATACGGATAATTGGACCGAGTGCGCCGTGAATCTGTGCGCGCGCTATGTCGTATTCGCGGCCAGGCACGTGAGCGGCTTTTGCATGTGGCAGGCCAGGACCACGCCCTACAGCATCGCGCGCACGCCATAGAAGGGCGGCCGCGATAACGTACTTGCGGACATCTCTGCTTCCTGCAAAAAAAATGGCCTGCGCATTGGCGCCTATCTTGCCCCCGCGGCGATTACTTCGGCGCAGGTTCTTCAGCTTTCAGAGTTGACATGAATATCTCTAAGATTTTAAGTAACTTAACTTTAGCAATGTTCTTCGCCTTTTTCTCGGATTTCGTCTGCAATCTATTGAAAAAAAATAGTTAATGGTGGAGGCGGCGGGAGTCGAACCCGCGTCCGAAATCGCTGTCAGCCGGGAGAATCCATGCTCAGTCCGGTTCCGCATGTGTTCGCCGCATGCGCTCAGAACGGACAAGATGCGCATGAAGCTAGTCCGATGATCTTATGGCTGCAACACGGACCGAGCTGCAACCACCAGCCTACTGGATGACGTCCGGTTCGCAGCCCATAGGCAAAGCCGCGATGGACGGCTGCTTAGTTAATTAAGCAGCAAGTGCCAGATTGTCGTTGGCAACTTTGTTTTTGCAAGCGATTACGGGTGCCCGCACCCCGACATGCCTCCCATGCCGCAATCGATCCCGTCGAAACCGTGACGCCCCCATCTACCACCCCAACGACGAAGACCTGCGGTTACCACCCCGTTCGTTGGAGACCCCGGTATTGTGGCAACAGCCGTTAGATGATGCCGGAGTGCCTGCGGGTGCGAGCGCGGAGCCTGGCGGCTCGTGCTGCATATTTCTATTGTATGTCGAATCGGTGTTGATTCTGCAGCTGAGGCCCGTTTTCTGGAATCGGAGAGCCTGTCAGACACTTTGGCTGCGTCCTCAGCATTTGCAGCGGCTAGAGCCGCGACATTTCGTGCAGAATCATTCGGCACAAGTCAAGTCGTGCCCTGTTACAAAGCCCTTTAAAAAGCGATGGCTATTGCAGTTCGAGGTTGATCTTTTCGTATTCGTGACGGGCGATGCCGGCGCGGATCTGTGCGGGCGTCTTACCTAGTCTGGTCTGCTGATAGGCGTAGAAGCCTTCCTGCGCGCAGGTGGAGCACTCGGTTCCGTGCAGGCCTTCAAAGCAGCTGCGCAGACTGGTGTGACCCAAAGCGCGGTCACAGCGGCAGTTGCAGGGGAGCTGGTAGGCGACACTGGCGACTTTGGCGACGTCCTGGTAGACGTGGACCTGCCAGGGATAGCGGAAGTTTTCGCCCGTAAGCTTTGCGCCGGAGAGGATCGGGGGCAGCGAGCTCACTTTGAGCGGGGCCGAGGGATGGTAGGCCGGAACGTCGTCTGCGGGGTTGGACCACTGCGCGTAGCTGGCCGCGGTGATGGCAAAGACGGCAAGGCCGAGGACCCAGCGGTTCCGGAAGGGGCGAAGCAGGAACTTCATCACGAAAACCTCTCGTCAACATTCTAAGACGGAGACCGCATCCGGGCGTGTGCAGAATGGTGGCTCTGTCTGCGTCCGGGTAGCGGGATGTTGCCGGGTTTTGCAGGAATTCTTCATGGTTTTGCCGGTTGAAGAGACGGTTCCCGAGCCATGGATTCTCGTATAAGCGATTGATTAATAAATAGTTATGAATCCATGCGCGGCCATAATACACAGCATGGCACGGGGAGGGGGTGGGGTGAGGCTGTTTTTTCAGCCGATCCGGAGACCGGATAGACATGGCGCTACAGGTATTGTGCGATGGAATTACGGAATTTTATGCATAGGAGCGTTGTGGTTTCTGGGGGCGGAACCGGCACAAGGCATGTGCCATACTGAGGTTGCGGTTCACGCAACATTCCCCCAATTTTCACGGAGAGATATGCCCGGAACGCCGAATGCTGAGTTTTTGCGGCGCGCGATTGCGCTGGCTACACAGAACGCCGTGAGCGGCGCGGGCGGGCCGTTTGGTGCGGTGATTGTGCGCGATGGGAAGATTGTGGGCGAGGGCGTGAATACGGTGACTGCAGGCAACGATCCGACGGCGCACGGCGAGGTGAACGCCATCCGCGCGGCGGCGAAGGCTCTGGGAACGTTTACACTTGCCGGGTGCGAGCTTTATACAAGCTGCGAGCCGTGCCCGATGTGCCTGGCTGCGTCGTACTGGGCGCGGATTGACGCGATCTATTACGGTGCGAATGCGGCGGATGCGGCGAGGGCCGGGTTCGACGATGCGTTTCTCTACGACGAGATGAAGAAGAACGCAGGCGAGCGGACGCTGCCGGCTACCCAGATGCTGGGGGATGAGGCGTGGGCCAGCTTTGCGGCGTGGCTGGCGGCGCCGAAGCGGGTGGAGTACTGAGCTTCGAAAAACCTGTTCCAGGTTTGTGCCTTCCCAGGTCCGAAAATCCGGACCAGAGGCACCCATTTTCGTGCCGGATATGCAAAGTGGATCAGCGGAAGAAGCTGAAGAGGCCCTTTTTCTCTTTTTCGTCGGGGGTGAGGCCGCCGGCGAGGCGGGCCATCTGGCGGATGACCTGGGAGATGGGCGAGTCAGCGAGTGCCATGGGCGAGGCGGTGTTCTGGGTGCGGCGGGCGCTGGCCCAGTCGTCGGGGACCTTCCAGTCAGCGGGGCGGGTGAGGGCTTTTTCGATGTGCTTATCGTCGAAGAGCAGAGTGGCGGGCTTGTAACGGTTGAGGACGATCTGCAGGTTGTCGCTGCGGCGGGGGAAGAACTGCGAGATCATGCGGTTGGCGTTGCGCAGCTCAGAGATGCCCACCTGGGTGATGAGGTAGATGATGACCGAATCCTCAAAGAGCGCGGAGTTGATGAGGTCGATGCGCGAACCTGTGTCGACGATGACGTACTCGTAGTTCTGGCGGGCGACAGAGACGAGCTTGTTAATGGCTTCGGTGTCGTGCTTGTGCTCGTTACGCAGATCGTTGGGCGCGGCAAGCACGGCGAGGCCCGAGGCGTGGCTGACGACGAGGGTACGCAGGATGTTGCCGTCGAGACGATTGGTGTCCTGCAGGGCGTTGGCTACGGAGAACTCGGCGGTCATGCCAAGGTTAATGGCTGCGTCGCCGAGCGGCAACCCGAGGTCGATGAGAAGGGTGTTGCGGCCGGATTCCTGGGCGAGAGCGATGGCGAAGTTGGAGGCCAGCGCCGTAACACCGCAGCCGCCTTTGGTGCCGAGAAAGACAAAGACCTTGCTGGATATCCGGTTGAGCGTTGTCTGCGCGGGCTCGCGGGCGGCGGCGCGGGCGAGTGCATCGGCAATCTCGGTGGGGTCGAAGGGGAAGGTGAAGAATTCGCTGACACCTGCGCGCATGAAGCGGATAGCCAGCTTGACGTCGGCCTCAGCGGAGTAGGCCATGACGGTAACCCGCCCGCGGGCGCAGAGCTCGGCGGCGAGACTGTAGGCGACGTCAGGGACGCTGTCAGCGTCAATGATGATGACCTTGCAGCGGTCTTCGAGGCCGGGCGGCAGGTCATCCGGATCAGGAGGGTAGAGGACAATCTCCTCAATATAAACAGGGGTGTGTTCAGCCAGAGCGCCAGCGAACGCCTTGCGGCGCTGTTCGTGCGGGCCGATTAGCGCGACAGTCAAGGCTTTTCTGTCGGTGCCATTCTGTCCTCTGGAAACGTCCAGCATAGCGCACGACTGCTCCTAATCAGCCTGCAGAACTCTCATTCTATCCCGAGACGCGGCATGGCCCGAAGCCGCCTTCCGCAAGGGCGGGAGAAATACTATCGGCAATTCACCTTCCAATGTACACGCCGCGGGCACATTCGAAGCAAAGACAAGAGCTTGGATGCAAAAAAAGCGCGCGAAAGGAAGGGGCTGGTTTTCCCTTCCCTTTCGCAATGCGGCAGCGCAGGGGTTAGTGCGGCGAGAGCCGGCGTGAACTGATACAGATCATCGACCTGAGCGTGGCTTGTATGAATGGGATTTCGGGCTTCCAATTACGGATGGAACGCCTGTAACTGCGTTGAGGGTGAGGTGGAGGGCGCAATCTCCGGCTCGGCTTAGCGGGAGGCGTCCTGGGCGGAGACGGCGGCGAAGGTGAGGTCCTGTGCGGAGCTATGGTTTTCTTCGCGCCAGAGGTCGAAGAGGCGGCCATAGCTGAGGGTGAGGTGCTGGGATGCGTCGATGCCGAGAAGCTCGGAGGCACGGTCGATCCAGCCGGGCGCGCCTTCAAGCTCGGCGTAGTTGCCGATGGGGGTTTCGTCGACGACGCAGTGCCCCTGGCCGTCTGACCACTCGGTGCGCCATTTCTCGTAACGGAAGGCAGGGACGAGGCCGAGGGACCGGAAAACTTCAGCGAGCGCGTCGCCGCTGGAGATTTCGGTTTCGGTTTCGACGCGGTGCTTGTGGCGATCTTCACCGGGGCCTGCGTCAGGGAGGCGCTTGTGGGTGAGTACCCAGCGGCCAGCATAGCTGCGAATGCGCAGGATCTCGGTTCGGGAGCGGAGACTGCGGTCAGGGGTGTCGTAGAGGACGTTGCTTTCGAAGCTGCGCGGCGTCTCGACGCGAAATCCGGCGGCCTGGAGGCGGCGGGCCAGTGCGTCCAGATCAGCGATGCGGAATTTGATCTCGGTCTCGACGGCCATGTAATGAGCCAGTATAAGTCACACGGAGGTAACTGGTTTAGAACGGCCCTGACAGTGGAGAATAGTAGTGTGAAGACCGCTCGCCTCATTGTGGACCCAACCAAGCCTCAGACGCCGGAGTCTGACGTGGCGCTGGATCGCGCGGCAGACCTCTTGCGCAGAGGCGGGCTGGTGGCGCTACCGACCGAGACGGTCTATGGGCTGGGGGCAAATGCGCTCGATAAGACGGCAGTAGCGCATATCTTCGAAGCCAAGCGGCGGCCTGCATGGGATCCGATCATTGTCCATATTGCTTCAATGAAGATGCTGGACAACCTGGTGGCAGAGATTCCGAAGGCGGCACGGCCGCTGATGAAGGCTTTCTGGCCCGGGCCGCTGACACTGCTTCTGCCGCGGTCGGGATCGGTTCCCGATTCAGTGACTGCAGGACGGCCGCTTGTAGGCGTGCGGATGCCGGCGCATCCGGTGGCGCATGAGGTGATTTCGCGGGCTGGGGTGCCGATTGCCGCACCGAGCGCGAACCTGTTTGCGCACATCAGTCCGACGACGGCCGCACACGTGCTGCAGGACCTGGACGGGCGGATCGATGCAGTGCTGGACGCAGGTCCGTCTGTGTTTGGGCTCGAGTCCACGGTGCTGGATCCGACGACCAGTCCGATGACAATCTACCGGCCGGGCGCAGTGACGGCAGAACAGATAAGAGCTGTTGCAGGACCGGCGCGGTTCTTCCGCGAAGATGAGGAGTTTGTAGATGCGCCGATTGAGGCGCTGCCGGCGCCGGGTGTGGGACTGCGGCACTACGCGCCAGAGGCAAGGCTGGTACTGGTGGATGCGCCGCTGTCTGAGCTCAACTCAGTGCTGGCACAGGCAGCACGCGCGTACGGCAGGGAGCGGCTCGGCATTATGCTGCCGGGAGAGCTGACGGCACCGGCGGGACTGCATTCGAGCCGGGTGTATGAGTGGGGGCTTTGGGCTTCTCCGCTGGAGATGGCGCGGCTGCTCTATGCGGGGCTGCGTGCGCTGGATGCGCAGAAGTGCACGGTAATTCTGTGTCCGCTGCCGCCGGCCGAGGGCGTGGGAGCGGCGATCCGGGACCGGCTGCGCAAGGCGGCTCGGACGGAGTAAGGGCCGGTTCAGGGTTGTGTTTTCCAAGGTCCCCCCGCCACGGCGGACGAAGGACCCGGGGCAAGCATTTTCGAGCGGGATCTGGATTTGGGCTGGGCGAGAACTGGAACGGGGCTGGCTTTACTGGCCGACTTCGCTCAGCTTGTACATATACTTGATTGCTGACTTGTAGACCAGCATCCTGGCGCGGCCGCGGACCTTGAGCGCGTTGCGATCGTACCACTCGATGCAGCCTTCGATGCGCTCGCCGTCTTCAAGCACGATGACCATAGGGGTCTGCGACTGAATCTGCTTTTGCAGATAGAAGAGTTCTGCGCGGCGGTTCTGCGACTCCACCTCAGAATGTTGCACAGGAATGCGGAAGGAGAGCGGAGCGGAGACGCTCTTGCGGACACGCGGCTGCGGGCTGCCGGAGTCGGCGCTGTTTTCACCGCGGTTGAATGGCAGTGCAGACGACGGGATGGACGTACTCATAGGCAACCAACTTTCATGACGCAACGACGCAAACGTACCTCTACCAGAATTCTCGACTCGCATCCTTCTCCTTTCGCTCGCGATGCACAAGAGAAAGATTCTCTCTTCACGCCTTTAGAGCGCACGGTGTACAAAGCTGCTCTGTGATGAATCTCGCGGGCTCCCCAATTCAAGCAGTTTCAAAATTCACGGGCCCTTGTGACATCTGGCAGAGCGGCCCTGGCTTGAAAAAAAGCCGCTCGGCTGTAACGGATTTGGATGATCGCAAATCTGGAACTGCTTTAGCCCGCTTTGCAGGAGAGCTTGTACACGGAGAAGATGCCGGCCGCTCAGTGCAGGTTGCTCTCATCATACTCCAGGCGGCGGGAAGCGATGCACACCGAAGTACTATCCGGCGTTGACATACCCGAGGCTAACGGCCATGGCATCAAGCGAGAGCGAGCGCAGCAGGTTGCGGCGCATTCCCTGCTCCACCTGTACCAGAGCGCGGGATGCGGAGTCGATCCAGTCGACGGTGAGACCCTGCGCGAGCGAGGCCAGTTCAGAGGCGAGGTCAAGGTTGCGGATAAGCGCAGGCGTGCCGGCGACGACGAGCAGCAGATCTTCAAGCAAAGCGCCGAGGGCACGGAGCAGGGCGATAGTCTTCTCCTGGCCCTCGGCGCCAGCGCGATAGGTCTCTGTGGCGCGGAAGAGCTGGGAGTAGTCCGGCTCCCGCATGGCCGTCTTAAGAATGATGAGCGCGTCCTGGCGGCTGGTGAGGTATGCGTCGAGATCGATGGTGAGCGCGCGGCCTACGGCACCCTCAGCAAGGCGCGCAGCAAGTGCGCGATCTTTGGGCTTAAGCTGCGGGCGACGCGCGGCGAGAAGAGATTCAAGCTCGGCTGCCGGCAAAGCACCGAGACGATGCAGGCCGGCGCGGGAGCGGATGGTGGGCAGCAACTCCTGCGGATTCTCAGTGAGCAGGATAAGGGTGGTGTGCGCGGGCGGCTCTTCGAGGACCTTGAGCAGGCTGTTGGCGGCCTCTTTCATGAATGCCGACGAAGTGAAGATCGTGAAGGCGCGGCGGGCTTCGACGGGCGGGCGATAGTATGCCGCGTGAATGGCCTGGCGCACCTGACCGAGCTTGATGAGAAGCTGCGGCGGGTCAGGCGGAATGACGAGCACGTCAGGATGCGTCTGGATGAGGATGCGGGTTTCGCGCTTGTCAGCCTCGCGCAGGTCTTCGCGCGCGGCAACGGCTTCAGCTACGCGCTCTTCGAGATCGGCTGAGCCGCCGATGCGGGTGCAGTTGGCGCAGCGCCCGCAGAAGTCGGGCAGGCCATCGGTCTCAGGTTGCTCAAGACAATTGACTGCCCTGGCGAGCATGAGCGCGAGTGTATATTTGCCGGCACCGCGCGGGCCGGCAAGGATAAGCGAGTGTGGAAAGCGGCCCGCGCGCACGCTTTCGCGCAGGTGCGTGACGGTGGCCGCGTTGCCGAGGAAGTCCTGAAAGCCCACGATTCGAGCCTAGAGGAATTGGGTGCGGGTGTCGAGTACATGCACCTATGGATGCAGACCGGCCTGAGCGAGCATGGCGAGGAACTGGCGTGGGGTTCGTTCGTCCATGGCTTCGGCTACGAGCTTACCGTCACGATCGAAGACGAATGTGCAGGGGATGCCTTCAACGTGAAACATTTTGTGAACCTTGCCGCCGGAGTCAAGCAGGACGGGCGGGTGGTAGCCCCACTGGCTGATGAGGTTGTTGACCTTGAACGGGTCCTCGTCAGTAATGGAGAGAACGACCACGCCCTGCGCACCAAAGTGGGTGTAGATGGAGTCCAGATAGGGCATCTCAATGCGACAGGGCGGGCACCATGTGGCCCAGAAGTTGACGAGCACGACCTTGCCGCGTAACTCGGAGAGCGTGATTTTTTTGTTGTGGAGGTCCTTGAGCGTGAAGTCGGCTTTCTGAATGTCGGCGTCGTTGGCGTCGAGGATCTGATTGGCTTTGTCGTAGAGCGGGCTGTCGAGCGTGACGTGGACATTCTCGTACCGGGCCAGCTTGGCGAGTTCGATGTAAGGCTCAGGCGGGTGGTCGCCCCTGGCGGGGAGCGGGTTTTCACGCAGGCTTGTGGCGAGGATTCCGGCTACGGCGGCGAGCGCCTGCGGGCCGGGGTCGCCTTCGGTGGAGAGATGCGCAAGTGCGTCAGCGTATTTGAGCT
>DASZXD010000211.1:0-28518 GCA_035546015.1 Occallatibacter sp. | reverse complement strand
CGCATCAGGATTTGCCCGGTAAGCGCTTAAAAGCAACGCCTGTGCTTCGGCCACCTTCCCGGAGTTAGCGTACAGCTCGCCAAGATTATGATTAGCGTCGTAATTTGCCGGTTCCAGTTGCAACGCTTTGCGGAACTGCTGTGCGGCAAGATCCGCCTTGCCCGCATGCAGCAGCATCGTGCCCAGGTTGATTCGCCCGGCAGCCGAGTCAGGCTTTAATTGGACAGCGAGTTGCAGTTGAGCCAGAGCCTTCGCGTTCTCCGACATCGACGCATAGACGAGGCCAAGAAGCTCGTGCACCTCAAAACTCCCGGCGGCATAAGGAAGAATAGTTTCCAACTGGTGAGCCGCCTGCGCATAATGCCCGGCGTTATAGTCGGCCACCGCGGACTGATACAGGTCGTTAAGTTTCTGCGTAGGCACAGCCTGAGCACAGAGCAGCGCACCGCAGCCACATAAAGCCAGCAATGCCGGCCACCCGAGCCAGGGCTTCTTGCTCACAGCTTGCCTCCGAGTCGTCTGCTTGAGCAAGGCACTCTCAAGACGAACACCCCGGTAAGGCACTATTCAAACGTGCCGTGCCGGGGTGTTGTCCATCTTAAATCATCCTCTGCGAATGGCGCCTGATCTGTCTCAGACACCGTTCACGGGTCCTAGTAGTTAAGCTTCACAGCAAACTGGATTTGCCGCGGGTTGTACGGAGCGCCACGGGTTGACCCGATGGCTCCCAAGTTAGGACTTGTAATATCGCCCGAACCGCTGACCGCTACCACGCCGTTTCCGCCGAAGTTCGGTTGATTGAAGTTCGGGTGGTTGAGAATGTTGTAGAACTCCGAGCGGAACACAAGCCCGAATCTCTCGGTCAACTGGAAGTTCTTGAATAGCGAGAAATCTAGCCGATGGAATCCCGGTCCCGCAATTTGATCGCGTTTGAAGCCCAGAGCCGCCGCGCCACTCAGCGGAACGCAACCCGTAATCGAAGTTGGATCCGGGACGATCGCCCCCGTGCTATCCACTTTTAGCTTGCACGGTTGCGCAAATGCAGCCGGGTTCCCGATCCAGAACGGGTATTTGTTGCCAGCAACGGTTTTGGTCTTGATGCCAAGCTTCGGACTTTGGCCGGAAACGAGGACGACGTTGCAGCCTGTACCTGAGGTGGATCCGGTGGGACAGCTAAAGCCCATTGGCTGTCCGCCCTGCAAGGTCACAATCCAGTTTGTAGACCAGCCTCCAAGGGCCTGGTTGACAAATCCTCCCTGGTTCATGAATCGCTTGCCCTTCCCGAAAGGCAATTCATAGGCGCCGCTGAAGTGAATCACGTTGCGGAGATCGAAGTTGGCAAGAGAGTAGTCGAACTTTGGACCCAGTCCCGGAACTGCATAGGCACGGAGTGTGTCGGCGCTGGTGCCGTTCAGCAGATCGCCGGCATCGGACATCGTCTTCGACCAGGTGTACGTGAGCAGGAAGGTGAGGCCGTTCGAAAATTGTTGCTGAAGGGTGGTCTGCAGCCCGTGATAGGAACTGACGCCGATGTTTGCCTGGTAGCTGCCGCCGCCGAAATCCGGGAACGGATAGCAGCTAAACTTCCCTGCAACAGCTGATATGAAAGTTCCGCCCGGGCACCCCGCCCCGGTGGTGATGCCGGCAGGCAGAATCTGACTCACATTGTGGTAACCGACGCCGCGCTGCAGGTTGGTGGCATGTGTGTATACATACGCCGCGTTCAGAGCCAGTGAAGGCGTGAGCGAGTACTGGAATGAAAGGTTCGCGGCGTATGAACGCGGCGTCTCGTAGTTGAATTGCAGACCCTGCAGCCCGAGGTTCTTAGCGTTGACCAAAGCCGGGTTGAATTTAATGCAGGAGAACCCGGATTCAAGTGATGCCGTGCCGCCTGGGCCGGCTGTGGAACAGCCGTCAAATGCAGTGTTGTATCTCGTCGGTGCAACCTGGCCAACAATCGCGGCATGAGGATCGGAAGGATCAGCCGCCGGCGTGTAACCGAAATTGAACTGGAATGGATAGTTCTCGCCGATGTTCGGTCCGTATCCTTGATTCTCAAACGAGTTATAGAATACGCCGAGACCGCTGCGGGCTACTAACTTCTGAGTAATCTGGTAACTGATGCCAAGACGAGGGGCAATATTGGTTTTTTGCGTCTGCAGGAGCCCTTGCCCGTACTTATTCGTTACATCCAGAGTGATACCATCCGCCGCCAGAAGGTTGACCAGGCCGTAGCATCCAGTTCCGAAACAGGTGGAGTTTGTCGACAGCGTCCGATTGTCTTTGCTGGTTGCCGGAACAATAAACGTCGGGTTGCCTATACCGTAGCCCGGTAAGGCAATAGGAACAAAGTTCGCTTGTCCGCCATTTGTCTCATTAATAGGACCGAAGTAATCCCAGCGGACGCCGAGATTCACCGTTAGCTTCGGCGTCATCTTCCAATCATCCTGGAAGTAGGCGGCAAAATACTTCTTCTCATCGTAAGTCTTGGCGATGTTAGAGGCTGAAACACTGTTCGAGCCGCCGGAATAGTCATAGCCATTGGTGTCCGTCACCCCATTGCTGGCTGCAAACGTAGTTGGAGGCAGCAGGAACTGGGCCAGGCCGCCAGTCGTGGCTCCCACATTCGGAATATCGGTAAAAGTGCCGCTGTACTCGAACCGGCCGTGCGAGGTCGCAGGTTGCAAAGTCGAGAACTTGGCGTTCTGGAACTCCATACCCATGTGGAAGCTATGCTTGCCGTAAATCCGGGTGAAGTCGTCCGTGATCTGGAGATTCGCGGTGGCTTCATCGGAGGGCAGGTACTGGTTGCTGCCCAGAGTCTGCAGCCCGCTGATAACGATGGCGGGCAGGCCGCCGTTTTCCGGCCCGTCCGTAGGCGGTTGTGGGATGCCCTGGATCCCATATTGCGATGGAATCCCCGACTGTGTAGCCACCGGTCCAAAGCGCGTAGTGTGCAGGTGTGCAAAGCCCGCGCGCGCCTGGTTCACGACGTTGGGGCTGAATACGCGGGTATACGCCGCCACCATCTGGGCCGATTTCGCAGTCTGAATACCCTGCTGGAATGCGCCGCCATCGGCTATGCCCTTGAACGGCCCCGGAATGAACTGCGGGTCGTCGGAATAACTGAAGCGTGCGAATATCTGATTCGCATCGTTTGGGTTGAAATCTGCGCGTGTATCAAATGAATTGGCGTGCTCGAAGAGAGCCGGGCTGGTCTGGTAATTGGCAAGGCCTGAGTTCGGCGCGGGGAAAAGATTCAGCAGCTTCACCGCATTGGCATCGATGCGGCCTGCCGGAAGCATATTGAGGTTAGGGCAATTGGTGGTGTTAACGTTGGATTGCGATGGTGCGCAGCCAAATGCATCGCGCACATAGCCATCGGCCCCAGAGGTATTCGTCAACCCTGATACCGGATCGACAGTTCCAGCAGCGACGAAACGGGTTGTTGCTGGATCGAGGATGGTGCCTCGCTGAATGGTGCGGCCCAGGATGTCGGTTCTGGCAGTTCCAGCATTCTGCGTGAGAATATCCTGCAGATTTTGGTAGCTGCTGCTGCGCTCGTTTGCCGTTGGCACCGGAGCGGTAGCCGAGGTACCCTGCACGCGCCGCGTTCCCTGGTAGTCGCCAAAGAAGAACACTTTATTTCTGATCACGGGACCGCCAATGGTCGCTCCGAACTGGTTGAAGCGATACTCACCTTTCACCGGATGCGGGGAATTGTCTTCAAACCAGTCGGCTGCGTCCAGCTTGTCGTTGCGGAAGAACTCCCATACATCGCCATGGAACTGATTGGTGCCAGACTTAACCGTGGCGTTCAGGACCGCACCAGCGGCCCGGCCAAGCTGCGCACTATAGTTGCTGGTCTGTACTTTGAATTCCTGAATGGCATCGGGCGGCGGAAGGATCACGTAGTTGGTGCCGTTGAGGAAGTCGACGTTGTCGGAGTTGTTATCGATGCCGTCAAGCAGGTAGTTGTTCTGCGCGGGGCGCAAGCCGTTTGCAGAGAAGGCGCCGGAGGCAGCGTTGCCTCGCGTGTCAGCCTCCGGTGTCTGCATGCCCGCGCCAAGCTGCGCAAGGAAGGTAAAATTGCGGCCGTTGAGAGGAAGGTCGTTTACCTCCTGGCGACCGATCACCTGGCCCACCGAGGCTTCCTGCGTTTGCAGCAAGGGAGGCGCCGTGGTCACCTCTACGGTCTCAGTGGCCGCGCCCGGCTTTACAACCACGTTGACCTGCAGAACCTGGGCAACCTGAAGCGTCAGATTCTTCTGCGTGGTTGTCGAAAAGCCCCCGGCAGTGACCGTAATCGTGTAGTGCCCGATGCGCACCGGCGAAAACGTATAACTGCCCGTGGCGTCGCTATGCGTTTGGACGGTGATGCCCTGATCTGTATTCAGCAGCGTCACCTCCGCATTCGGCACAACAGCTCCTGTAGGATCCGTTACCGTGCCGGTGATAGAACCTTCGTCAACCTGGCCAAATGCAAATTGATTGGTGAGCAGAAGCAGGACGCACGAGAAGACGACGCCAAATAGCGCCCTTCCCAGATTCATTACACTGCGATCACGAACCATCCGAATACCCTCCAGCACTGTTGCTAGTGCCACCGATTGATCTTTCCCGAGGGAGAAAGTGTGAAGTGAAAACCGTTATCTGCTGCCTTTGGGGAGCTAATCTGTAAACGGTTTCACATTGGGGCAGAAGCTTAGATGATTCGTGCTTTCTTTGTCAACCAAAAGTTTGAGGCGGTTTATTCATCGCATGCTGACCACTTATGCCATCACAACTCGAGAGTCTTCCCAACACAGACCTCGTGTTATTTCTCGAGCAAGTTCCGGTCAGCATGCTCCGTTTTACAGAATATTTTTATGAAAATTTTTCCAAAATTTGTAGCGTAAGGTTTGTGTCTGCGGCTGCAAATCTGCCTTTCTTGATAGCGTGATTGCTCGATCAGGTGAAGACTAGCCGGATGCTATGATACGGACATCTTGCCTGTTCCAGGGGCCCTTGGAATGTCGTCGCGCCGCACGGGCCGAAGCCCTCTCCTCACCCGCCGGGAAATGTTAAAAGGCATGGCGCTGACGCCGATGGCCTTTCGCGCCGCACCATTTTTCAGAGGGCCGTTCCTGGCAGACGCACCCAGTCTGGCTTCGTCTCAGCAGGCCGACCTTCGCTTCACCGATCTTCGCCTTACGCCGCAGTATCCGGTGAAATCCCCTCTTGCCGATATCCTCTCGCTCGTAACTCCCGGCTCGGACAGTTACAGCACCGAGAAATACGCCGATGAAATCGGTTCCATACTCAATAAGTGGAGTGAAGCTCTCAAAGCAGCGCCGATGCGGGTGACCATTCTGGCCGGCTCACTCGACGACTCGATCGAGGCCTCAACACTTTTGTCCGCTTCGGAAGCTGTGCTTCGTTCTTCTTACGGCATCCGCACTGTCAGGCGGCAATTCAAACCTGATCTTGTACGCGGCCGCGACCGGTTTATCGAAAGTCTGCGTGGCTGGCTCGCAGCGCCTCTTCAGATCGAGACTGCAGAGTTTGAAATCTTCGGCATCGAGCAGGTCGCCGAAGGCCCACTCGTTGTGCGCACCGATATACGCTACGATGTAGTCTCCACACACAGCGGCGCACTCAAGAAAGAGCGTGTTGGCTCGTGGCGCGTCGAATGGGTCCGCAGCGAATCCGGTGGCTGGAAGGCGCGCAAGTGGCAAGCGGACAAGGAGTCGATCGCCACTACAAAAGGCCCTGCATTTGTCGATGTTACCGCGCAGGCCATGGGCGGAACCGATTCCTATAACCGACAACTGCTGCACGGCGCTGACTACTGGCGCACCATGCTCGATGGCGCTATTGGCGTGGACGTCTATTGCAACAATGGCGTCGCCGTGGGTGACTTCGACAATGACGGCTTCGATGATTTCTATGTCTGCCAGCCCGCAGGTTTGCCAAACCGGCTCTATCGCAATCGTGGAGATGGAACCTTCGAGGATGTGACGGAAAAATCCGGCCTCGGCATTCTAGACAGCACCGCCTGCGCGCTCTTTGCAGATTTCGAGAACAAAGGTCTGCAGGACCTTCTTGTCGTCTGCGGAACAGGTCCGCTTCTCTATTTGAACCAGGGCAATGGCGTCTTCCGATTGAAGCGCGATGCGTTCAGGTTTTCACGACAGCCGCAGGGCACATTTACTCATGCCGCAATTGCGGACTACGATCGCGACGGCAGGCTCGACGTGTACTTCTGCATGTACATGTACTATCTCGGGCTCGACCAGTATCACTATCCTGTGCCTTATTACGATGCGCGCAACGGTCCGCCGAACTGCCTGTTCCACAACGAAGGCAACGCAACCTTCGTCGAGACTACTGAAGCCGCGGGCCTGAACCGGGAGAACGACCGCTACACCTTTGCCTGCGCGTGGGGCGACGCTTATGGCAAGGGTGTGCCCGATCTATTCGTCTCCAATGATTTTGGGACTTCCCAGCTTTATCGCAACAACGGCAATGGAACGTTTACTGTTACTTCTGCTGAGGCGGGCGTAGAAGGAGTCGGCGCCGGCATGGGCTGCTCGTGGTGCGACTTCGACAACGATGGCCACCAGGACGTTTACGTGCCAAGCATGTGGGAGGCGGCCGGGCAAAGGGTATCCGGCCAGAAGCAGTTTCATGCCGCGGCGCCCGAGAGCATCCGCGAGCTTTATCGCCGCCACGCGCGCGGCAATGCTCTCTATCGCAATCGTGGCGATGGCACCTTTGAGAATGTTGGCCGCCAGGCCGGGGTCGAGATGGGCCGGTGGTCGTGGTCTGCAGATTTCTTCGACTTCGATCACGACGGCTACTCCGATCTATATGTGTCGAACGGTTATCTTTCAGGACCGGAGAGGTACGACCTGGCGAGTTTCTTCTGGAGGCAGGTTGTGGCCAAGTCCCCAGAAGACGCAACCAGCGCCCTCGCTTACGAACGCGGATGGAACGCCATCAATGAACTGGTACGCTCTGACCGCACCTGGCATGGCTTTGCGCGCAATGTTCTGTTTTCCAATAATCACGACGGTACTTTCACTGAAATGTCCGGCCCGTCTGGCCTCGATTTCATCGAGGACGCACGCACCTTCGTGCTCGCGGATATCGACCACGACGGCCGCCTGGAAGTCATTCTCAAGAACCGCAACGCTCCACAGCTGCGTATTCTGCACAACGGGCTGCAGGAGATTGGCGATTCAATTTCGTTTCGCCTGCGCGGCACCAGAAGCAATCGCGACGCGATAGGCGCCGCCGTCACTGTTGAAACCGAGGGGCTCCGCCAGACAAAGTTTCTACAAGCTGGTTCGGGATTCCTCGCCCAGCACGCAAAGGAATTGTTCTTTGGCCTCGGGTCGCCGCGCGGCAAGGTCAGCGCTACAATCCAATGGCCCAGCGGCCTCACGCAGCATTTCACCGATCTGCCCGCAAACCACCGCATTCAGATCGAGGAAGGTTCCGATCGTTTCGATGCCGCGCGCTTCGCGTCACCACTCGCGCGCTACGCACAGGCCGGACCATTGCCCGCAACGGAACTATTGCCACAGACTTTCGGCACCTGGCTCATCAATCCTTTAAAGGCGCCCGGCTTTTCGTTGCCCGACGCGGATCAGAACATGCACGAGCTCAGCTCGTACCACGGAAGTTTTGTGCTCCTGAACTTCTGGTCTGCGGCCAGCGCGGAGTGCATCGAGCAGCTTCGCCTCTTCCAGCAGCACAAATCGGCGCTCGCCGCAGCTTCGCTTGTCCCACTTGCCATGAACGCCGACGGTGACAAGGAACTCTCTGCGGCACATGCGCTCGTAGAAAGGGAGCATTTCTCTTTTCCGGTTCTCTTCGCGCCGGCCGAGGTCGCAGGCATTTACAACATCATCTATCGCCATTTGTTTGACCGCCGCAGAGATATTCCTCTGCCGCTGTCCTTCCTCCTCGATCGGGAAGGCATGATCGTCAAGGTCTATCAGGGGCCCATCGCGATAGACCATCTGCTCGACGATCTTCAATCCATTCCTTCAACGGCGGCAGAACGTATGCGCAAGGCGCTCCCTTTCGAAGGACAACTCGTACAGGACACATTCCAGCGCAACGAATTTACCTACGGCGTGGCGATGTTCCAGCATGGCTTTCTCGACCAGGCTGCGGCATCGTTTCTTGAGGTCATTGCTGCCCACCCGGACAACGCGGATGCCTACTACAATCTCGGCACTCTCCGGCTCGGACAAAATAACTTCGCACAGGCCCGTCAATACCTTGAAGAGACTTTGCGGCTGAAGCCGACTTACCCCGAAGCGTGGAACAATCTCGGCATGATGGCAGCGCAATCGGGCCATCCCGATGAGGCAATCCGCTGCTTTCAGAAATCAATCGAGCAGCGCCCCGAGTATGCCACCGCGCTTCTCAATCTCGGAAACGTCTATCGCCGGCAACAGGATTTTGAAAACGCAAAGAAATGCTTCGATCGGGCGATTCGTATTCAGCCTGACGATCCCGAAGTGAACTACAGCTTTGGAATGCTCTATGCGCAACAGGGCCAACTCGAACAGGCGGCGCAATATCTCGAAAGAGCCATCGTGCTGCGGCCAGATTATGCTGAGGCATTCAATAACCTTGGCGTTCTCTTTGTCCGCAGCCAGGATTTTGCGCGTGCTGAGGAGCAATTCAAAGCCGGAATCCGCGTGGCGCCGCGGTACGATCAGCTTTACCTGAACCTGGCGCGTCTCTACGTCATGCAAAACGACCGCCCAAAGGCGCGGGAAGTACTCCTCGAACTGCTGCGCGTGAGCCCCGGCGATGCCGCCGCAAAACAGGCCCTGGAAATGCTCCAGTGACGCGACGAACGAATTCCGGTTCATTCGGGATTCATCGCGTACAGATCATTCACGACCATGAATGTGACTCTCTATAATGACCGCATCTCATGATTCTGCCACGCAGACACTTTCTCGGTTCGTCTTTCGTCGCTCTGGGCGGTACTCTTCTCGAGGCCCTTACCACTCCGATCTGGAAGTGGCGAAGCCCGATCGTGGTTGAAGCGGCATCAACCGACCCCGCAGCATCTCCAGTCCAGTATGTCGATGTGGCCCAGCAGGCCGGCTTGCATGATCCGAATATATGGGGCGGAGTAGCCCACAAGCGGCTCATCATCGAGACCAAGGGCAGCGGCATCGCCTTCTTCGACTACGACAATGACGGATGGCTCGACATCTATCTGACCAACGGCAACCGGCTGGATGCGCATTGGCCTGCGGGACAGGCGCCCGCAACACACCTCTATAAGAACAATCGTGACGGCACCTTCACCGATGTCTCAGAGAAGTCGGGAATTGCGCGATCCGGCTGGCAGACGGGCGTCTGCGTGGGCGACTACGACAACGACGGATGGGACGACCTGTTTTGCACCTTCTGGGGACGAAACATTCTCTTCCATAACAATGGCGATGGCACATTTGCGGACGTGACGCGCAAGGCGGGTCTCTATCAGGAGAAGGGCCGCTGGGGAACAGGATGCTCTTTCCTTGATTACGATCGCGACGGCCATCTGGATCTCTTTGTCTGCAACTTCGTCAAGCTCGATCCGGACAATCCTCCGTCGCTCAACGACATGACCTTCTGCCAGTGGAAGGGCATTCCCACGATGTGTGGTCCGCGCGGCCTGCCCGGCGATACCAATATGCTCTACCACAACAACGGAGATGGCACATTCACGGATGTTTCTGAGAAAGCCGGCATCCTGAAGCCGGGCCCGCGCTATTCCATTACCTCTGTCTCTTACGATTTCGATAATGATGGCTGGCCCGATATCTACGTTGCGGTCGATTCTGAGCCGAGCATCCTGTTCAAAAACAATCACGACGGCACGTTCACCGATGTGGCCGTCATGGCCGGCTGCGCGTATAACGATGACGGCCACGAGCAGGCTGGTATGGGAATCGGAGTGGCCGACTACGATTGCGACGGCAAGCTCGATATCTTCAAGACCAATTTCGCTGACGATACCTGCGATCTCTACCACAACAACGGCGATGGAACCTTCAGCGATCTTTCGTTCAGCTCCGGAGTCGGCATCAACAACAGCTATGTGGCCTGGGGTTGCGGATTCGTGGACTACGACAACGACGGATGGCCCGACATCGTTCAGATCAACGGCCACGTTTATCCCGAAGTGGATAACTACAACATCGGCGAAAGCTTTAAGAATCCGCGCATCGTCTATAAGAACCTGGGCAACGGTCACTTCAAAGACGTCTCGAAAGAGATGGGGCCGGGCATCAATGCCCGCTATTCAAGCCGCGGCGCGGCATTCGGAGACTTCGACAACGATGGCGGCATCGACATCCTTATCAACAATATGAACGATCTTCCGTCGCTGCTCCACAATGTCGGCGGCAATAAGCAGAACTGGATCAAGATCAAACTACTCGGCACAAAATGCAACCGCACCGCCATTGGCGCACGCGTGCGTGTAGTGGTCGGGAAGCATGCACAGATCGACGAAGTGCACAGCGGCGACAGCGTTATGTCGCAGAGCGATCTGCGGCTGCATTTCGGGCTGGGCCGTGCGGAAACCGTCGACCTGATCGAAGTGAAATGGCCGACCACTCAGGCAATCGAGCGCTTCACCGCCGTCAAGGCAAATCAGATTCTAACCATTCGCGAGGGCGGCGGAATCATTTCCGCTTTCAAGCCGCATCAGTCCTGATTCAGCAACAAAGGGCACAGGATCCGCGCGCTGTGATCTTCAAACAGCGGCGGGTATACCTTGCAGAGGTGCCTCGTTACTGGGCCTGCTGTTTGCCCGCCTGCCCCGGCAAAACCACCAGAAACTGCTTCACCGCCTCGCGCTGGCGTTGGACTTCTGCGGCCTGCTCTCGTGCAATCGCGTCATGCAGTTGAAACTGCTCGCTGGCTTTGGCATTCTCTCCCACGCGCTGATAGGCCACACCCAGCCGATAATGCGCTTCGCTCAGCTCTGCGTCGGCCTGAATCGCCTTGAGATAAAGGTCTATAGCCTGCTGCCACTGCTTCTGGTCTGCGCTCAGATTGCCAAGCTGAAAGTAGCCGTCAGCACATTTCGGATCTAGACTCACGGCGCGGTTCAGCATGGCTTTCACCCTTTCCACGAGTTGCGGATCTCTGGTCTGGCCCTGCTGTTTCCACAACGCCATAGCGTAGTAGTAATTGGCCAGTGAATTTGCGGGCTCGAGATTCTGGAACCGCGCCAGCTTCTCCACTACGCAGGGCAGCGGATCGGGCGCCGCGATCTCGATCTTCCCCATGAACAGATATGGCTCCGCGCTTTGCGGGTTGAGGTCTGACGCATTGCACAGATCCAGCGCGGCTTCGTTATATCTGGCGCCTGCAAATAGCGCTGCTCCGCGCGCCGTCAGCATCCGCGCAGAATGCGGATAAAGCCTGGCGCCTTCGTCGAATACCTCTTTTGCCTGCCATATAGCGCGGTGAAACAGCAGCTCCGATCCCCACGCAAAATAGTTATCCTCGCTGGGGTCTTCGCTCGCGGCCTCCTGAAGCTCGCGCACGGCAGCCAGCGGATCGTTGAGCTTCTCGTCGAGTTCGCCCTGCATGCGATGCAGGTGCGCGCTCGGCCGGTGCGCCAGTAATCGTTGAACATGCTCGCGCGCCTGCACAGCGTCACCAGCCGCCTTGAGCGCTTGCGCCAGGTCATATTCATTGTCGTAATTGGCGGGATCGGCCTGGTATGCGGTCTGCAATGGCTGAATCGCATCCGCATACCGGCCTGCCTGAACATAGAACCGCCCCAGCCTGTAGTTCGCTTCGAAGCCTTTGGGATCTTTCGCCACGGCTGCGCGCAGTACGCTTTCTGACTCCCCGGATTCGCCTTTGCCGCTGGGCAATGCCGTTGCCGTCGGTGGTGTGCTATCAGACTGCAGCTTCACAGCGTCGCGCGTAAGCGCTTCGCTGGTGCGCAAACTCGCATCCGAGCCGTGCCCTCCTGCGGCTGTCCAGTCAGTCACCGCGGCGATGGCAAAGTCGGGATTGTCGGCAAACTGCATCGCCTGGCCTGCATCCTGCGGAGCAGGCGCCGTGTGCTGCGCGTTGTCACCGCTCAGCGTCAGGTTGATCGGCGGTTGCTCGCCGGGCGTTGTGACGCTGACTGCAACTGCCGCGCTGCGCAATATTCCTGAGCTTGCAGTCAGGGTAAACGTGCCCGCCGCCACTTCATTAAAGCTGAAGCGCCCTGCTGCATCGGTGGTTGTTTCTCGCGACACTCGCGAGTTCTTATCGAGCAGTACCACATGCGCGTCGCTCATCGCCTTTCCGGCAGGATCACGCACCAACCCGCTCAAAATCGAGCCCTTCGGCTGTTGCCCGCCCGACGCCGGTGCCAGCAGAAGCATTGCAGCCACTGTGAACAGCAAAGCGAACTCACTGAACCGGAAAAACCGGCGCGCAAGCACGCGCCATGCAGGCCGTGCGCCGCATATCAATGTAGATGAACCGGGCAGCTTGCAACTCCTTTTCGTGCATCCTGACGAATTGCCGTGAGAACGCGGATGCCTGCTTCCGAGAGGCTTTTAATCCGTTACGGCTTCAAACAGATTGTACGACTGCTGCAAGACGGCGAGAACCGCTCGCCGCGTATATCTTGCCGATTCCGGCCACAACCACTGCAGGCTTTGCTTGTGTTGCTGCCGGCGAATCGGGCCATGATGCGTAGCCGCGATAGTTGTTTGCGGCCATCTGCACGCTGCGGTCGACCATTCTCTGGGTGGGGCCCGGCTTGGCGCTATCGGCGATCCGGAGCACGGGTCATGTTGGGATCGTTGGCGAAATGATTGAGTAGCGGGTTGTCGGCCGTGGGTTCCAGACGTTGTCAAAGGCGCCGACAAAGAAGGAAGGGCCACGGCGCAGGCCGTCCATTGTGGTTGCACCTTCGTCGTTGAGCGTATACTGCTCCCCTGCGGATGGAAGGATACCGGCAACCTTGATGGTCGCGTTCAGGTCGTCGATGAAGACGGCTCAGTGCAATATCTGCTCGCGCGGCGCGAGGCTATAAGCGAGTGGAAGCTCCCGACCTGTCCCCTTTCGAGCCCGGAGCAGCGCGAGGTTCTGCGCCTTAGCAAAATGACGCCATCTCCATATTCGTGCAGTCAGATGTAGTTACGATTCATCGAGGAGTGATCATGAGCTTTAAATGCACATCAGCAACGTTTCTAGTCTTCGTGGCATGCCAATGTGCGCATGCGGCTCCTCCTGTGTCTGCGCTGCCGAATGGCATTGCCGCGAGCAGCGGCAATCTGCATGAAGAGATCGTCGCGCTGCGCGACGATGTTCTCCGCATCCGCGTCTGGCAAGGCGACTCAATGCCTGAGGATGCATCATGGGCTGTGCTTGCCACAGCGCGGCATGCATCGGCTGCTGTTGTGCAGGAAAATGCTGACGATCATGCGGGCTTCCGCACAAAACTGCTTGATGTGCAGATCAATCCGCAGACGCTCGAGTTTGCTGTGCGCGATCTTGACGGCAACGTGCTTGAGCAGGATGCGCGGCCGGTGCGATTCGACGGCGATGCTTTCCGGATTTACAAGTCGATGCCCCGTGACGAGCACTACTTCGGCCTGGGCGACAAGACCGGGCCGCTCGACCGGCGCAATGAGGCATTCACGCTGTGGAATACCGATGCGTACCGCTTTCAGGAATCAACGGACCCCATCTACAAGAGCATTCCTTACTTCATGGCCTTTCGCGCAGGCAAGGCCACTGGTACGCTGCTCGACAACACCTGGAGATCGAGCTTCGACTTCGGTAAGGAATCACAGGCGGCGTATTCGTTTGGTGCAGCAAATGGCCCCTTGGACTACTACTTCTTCTATGGGCCAGGCCCAAAGCAGGTAATGGAAACCTATGCATGGCTTACAGGCCTGCCGCCGCTGCCGCCGCTGTGGACATTCGGATTTCAGCAGTCGCGCTACAGCTACATGACTCAGGCGCGCGTGCTGGAAGTTGCTGATCGCTTCCGTAAAGATCGCATCCCGGCAGACGCGATTTATCTGGACATCGACTATCAGGACAAGAATCGGCCATTCACGGTGAACACAACTGCGTTCCGTGACTTCAAGGGAATGATGGCGCAGCTCAAGGCTGAGGACTTCCACGTTGTACTCATCACCGATCTGCACATTGCCAATCTGCCCGATGCACATTATGCGCCTTACGACAGCGGCATCGCCGGCGATCACTTTGTAAAGAACCCTGATGGATCTGTGTATTCCGGCAAGGTATGGCCGGGGCCAAGCGTCTTTCCCGACTTCACGCGCCGGCAAACGCGCGCATGGTGGGGCACACTTTATCGCAATTTTCTTGGCGACGGCGCCGCAGGGTTCTGGAATGACATGAATGAACCATCGGTCTTTGAGACTCCAACAGGGACCATGCCGGAAGATATCGTGCATCGCATCGATGAGCCAGGCTTTGCGCAGCGGACAGCGACGCATGCGGAGATTCATAACGTCTATGGCATGGAGAACTCGCGTGCCACATTTGAGGGGCTGCGCGCGCTCGATCCAAACGCGCGGCCTTTCGTGCTCACGCGCGCATCCTACGCGGGAGGGCAACGCTATGCGGCCACATGGACAGGCGACAACAGCAGCAGCTGGAATCATCTGCGGCTGACGACGCCAATGCTAGAAAATCTGGGATTGAGCGGATTCGCCTTCAGCGGCGCAGACGTGGGCGGGTTTGCCGGCACACCCACTCAGGAGTTGCTGACAAAGTGGATCGAGGTGGCTTCATTCCAGCCCATCGATCGCGATCATACGGAGAAAGGCTCCGCCGACCAGGAGCCTTGGGTAGGCGGCGCGGAACAGGAAGCGATTCGCAGGAGCTTCATCGAGACACGCTACGAACTAATGCCGTATATCTACACGATCGCCGAAGAGGCATCGCGCACAGGCATTCCCATGGTTCGCCCGTTGTTTTTCGAGTTTCCTGATGCCGCACCCGACCGGCATCCCATCGATGTGGACATGCCTGCATCGGGTGAGTTTCTCTTCGGGCCGGATCTGCTCATCGCGCCTCCGCCGTTTCCAGACGAATTGGACCGCTACTCGGCAGAACTGCCGTCAGCGAATTGGTACGATTTCTGGACAGGCAAGCAAGCCGCGGCTTCACAGCAATCAGGCATAGCGACAGTCAGCATCGAGCCGGCGCTCGCGCAGCTCCCTGTGTTTGTGCGCGGAGGATCCATTCTGCCCATTGCTCCGCTCACGCAGAGCACAGACGAAACTCCCAAAGGCCCGCTTACGCTGCGCATCTACGCAGGCGACCCATGCCATGGCGAACTCTATCTGGACGACGGCAAGACTTATGCTTTCGAACACGGCGACTACCTCCGTACAAAGTTCACCTGCCAGATAACAAGCGATGGACTGCGAATACGGATCGGCGCGCACGAGGGGTCATATCCTGCATGGTGGAAGCAGGTGCGCGTTGAGGCCTATGGGTGGAAGCCTACCCGCGGCGAGGCTGCTATTGACGCCGGAAAAAGTTCGGTGCCGGTTACGCGGGCAGGCGAGGGATTCAGCTTCGAGTTTCCCGATGGCGGTAAGGGTGTGGATGTCCTTGTTCAGTAGGATCTTCCGAGATCGGATACTGTTCTGCGACGGACAGAAAATTCAGCTTATGCATGGAGCGCCGAGCTCTACTGATGGTTGACTTCATCGGCTAAAAACGCCCTTAGGATTCTTTGATCACTCCAGGTCTCCTGAGAGACCTGGAAAAGCACACTCCGAATCTGCGGCACGCAACAGGCATGCCGCTGCGCACGGTTTGTTCAGACTTTCAGGTAGTGCATTTGCTCGAGGTCCGTAATCAGACCAGGCCCGACTGGACGCCATCCCAGCCGCTCTTGTGTTTGCGCGCTGGAGGCAGGAAGATCCATTCCAGCGAACATGGCGAGCCAGCCAAAATGCGCTGTGGCCTCTTCAGGAGTCAGAGAGACCACCGGCACGTTCAAGCCTCGGCCAATGACTTCTGCAATGTTCCGGACCGGCACGCCTTCTTCTGCAACTGCGTGATACCTTGCGCCTGCCTCGGCCCTCTCAATCGCGAGCCGGTAGAGACGGGCCACATCCAGAACGTGCGCTGCCGGCCAGCGGTTGAGTCCGTCGCCTACATACGCCGAGACGCCTTTCTCGCGGGCCACGGCGATTGCGTAGGAAATAAGACCCTGCTTGACCGTGTCGTGAACCTGAGGCAGGCGTACCACCGAGACGTTGACGCCTCGTTCGGCAACGGAAGCGCCTGCGATTTCTGAAGCTTTACGAGGGTTCGGATGGTTGGCATCGAAGTGCTCTTCAGTCGCGGGTTGACCCGGGACAGAGCTTCCCATCCCGGTCCCTGAGGTAATGACCAAAGGGCGGTCTGATGCGGCGAGCGCATCTCCGAGAGCTTCAATGGCGCGCCTGTCCTTCTCGCAATTCGCCATGAAATTTGAGAAGTCGTGGTCGAAGGCGCAGTGAATGACGCCATCTGACATGGCGGCTCCGCTGCACAGGCTTTCCAGGTCTTCAAGACTGCCTCGATGCACCTCGGCGCCGGCGGCAATGAGTGCCTGTGCGCCCGCTTCCGACCGCGTAAGCCCGAGCACCTGATGCCCCGCATTAATGAGTTCCGGAACGATGGCGGAGCCGATAAATCCGGTAGCGCCGGTGAGAAAAATACGCATCGCATTATCCTTTACTGTGTGGAGTTGGCCGCATTCGCGCCCTGTTCTATGCAAGATGAGGGACGTACGCGATGCGATCTATGCTGAGAGTCCGTATTACTGGCTCGATCGTCCGGAGGCGGAATGGACCCACTGTCAGATGTACTCTCCGTGCTGAAACCGCGCGGCACTGTGGCTCGCGGCTTTGACATAGCCGGAGATTGGTCCATCCGGTTCGGCCCGCACGAAGGCATCAAATGCTATGCTCTGATCTCGGGCCAGTGCTGGCTGGTTGTCGAGGGCGTTTCCGATCCGGTTCATCTGCAAACGGGAGACTGCTTTCTGCTGCCGCGCGGGCTGCCCTTCCGGCTTGCAAGCGACATTGCTTTGCCCCCGGTCGACGCGCACACAATTTTTAAATTGCCTTTGAATGGCGGCGTGGCAACCTGGAACGGCGGCGGAGACTGCTTCGGAGTCGGCGGGCACTTTACGCTTACCGGCAATCATGCCCGCATCCTGTTAAACGAACTGCCGCCTGTCGTGCATATCCGCTCAGAAGCGGACAGGGCTGAGCTGCGCTGGTGCCTGGAGCGGATGAGCCAGGAAGTGCGCGAGCAGCGCCCCGGAGCCGCCCTGGTTGGGCAGCAGCTCGCCACCATGATGCTGATTCAGGCGCTGCGGCTGCATCTGGAGGAGGGATTGAAAGGCGGCGTCGGCTGGCTCTTTGCACTGGCCGACAAGCAGTTGAACGCGGCGATCACCGCCATACACGACGAGCCGGCCCATCGCTGGACCTTGCAGAAGCTGGCGGCGCGCTCCGGCATGTCTCGATCGATCTTTGCGCAGAAGTTCAAAGCGACGGTTGGGACATCACCAATGGAGTACCTGACACGCTGGCGGATGTTTCTGGCAGCAGACAGACTGGAGAACTCCGACGAGCCGATCGCGAGCATCGCGCAATCGCTCGGTTATGAATCGGAAAGCGCCTTCAGCAAAGCGTTCAGGAGAGTGATGGCCTGTTCACCGCGGCAATATCGCCGCAGCCAGATTGCGAGCCCCCATCCTGATGATGAGTCCGCCGCCGGCAGACTCGTGCCGGTCGCACTTTGAATCGGCGGCTGCAGGCAAACTGTCTGCTTTTGCCCTATAGCCGGCATTACCTTAAGGAGTACTACCATTGCGTGATCCGAATTACCGGCAGGGGATAGCCCTATTCCGCAGAAGGGCTATTCCCAGCCGCTCTCTCTGCGCGCTACCTTTTGTCCATCAATTGCTCAACAGTTCAGCAACGCCCGATCCAGGGGGGACCGGAAATCATGATCGATTTCCTGCTTGGTTTCTCATTTGTCGCCTTGATTCTCTCGCCCCTTGTCGTGGCCTACACACGCCGCCCAAATCCGGTGCGCGTCAACCAAAAACTCCCCGCCAAGCACTAACTCTTTCCCTCAGTAACCTTATCCCTGCTCTGGTCCCGGTTGACCCCTGCCCTCAACCCTCGTATCGTTGAAGTAGACCATGAATCTCTCCGGGAACAAGCTCCGGATCGGCATTGCCGCCACGGTGATCGTCGGCACCATCGCCTGGCTCGCTTACTCCGGCTACGGCTCAAGCAAAAGCTATTACGTCACCATCGCTGAGCTGGGCGGCATGGGCGACAAAGCCTACACCAACCAGCTTCGCGTGGAGGGTTTCGTCAAGCCCGGCTCCATCCAGCAGGAGGGTACACACGTCACTTTCCTGCTGAACGAATACGAGAGCCACAGCCCTAAAGCGCCTGCAGGCCGGCTTCTGAAGGTCGCCTATAACGGCTCTGAGCCGCCTCCAGACACCTTTAAGGACGACGCACAGGCACTTGCTGAAGGCACATACGGCCGCGACGGCGTCTTCCACGCCACGGCTCTGCAGGCCAAGTGCGCCAGCAAGTATGCCCCGGCACAGCCCGGCGCTCAGCCCGGAACAAAGCCCGGCACTACGCCTGCCTCCGCCCCGGCCAACTCGCGCCCGGCTACTGCCACCAACGCCGCGCCCGCCAACCAGACCGCCGCAAACTAATTCACCCGCTCGATGAACGCCAACTCCGCCGAGGCCGATTCCAACACCCTCAGCGCCCGGCCCGGTGACGTGCGTCCCAGCACTGCGAAACTCGATCAGGTTTCCAAACTCTTCGGCAGCTTTGCGGCGCTGCGTCAGGTCTCTGCCACGCTCGAGCCCGGCCGCTGCTACGTCCTGCTCGGCGAAAACGGTGCGGGCAAGTCCACTCTGCTCCGCATCCTCGCCGGACTGCTGCGCCCCAGCTTCGGCGCCGTGCGCCTCTTCAGCAATCTCGAGCCGCATCAGGCGCGGGCACGCGTCGGGTACATGAGCCACGCTCCCATGCTCTACGACGAGCTCACCGCACAGGAAAACCTCCAGTACTTCTCCAGCCTCTATCCCGGCCGCAACTGCCTCGCGCCCGCTGAAGCGCTCCGCCAGGTCGGCCTCGATCCCGGGCTCAAGCGCACCCTCGGCCAGTACTCCCAGGGCATGCGCCAGCGCACCTCGCTGGCCCGCGTTCTGCTGCCTGTGCCCGAACTGCTGCTGCTCGACGAGCCCTTTTCCAACATGGACATTGAAAGCGCCCGCCAGATGGTCGAGTTGCTGGCACGCTTCCGCCAGAGCGACCGCACCATCGTGCTCACCACGCATCAAAGAGATCTCGCCGCACCCATCGCCGACTGGGTGCTTACCCTCCGTGCCGGCGCCGTGGCATCCTTTGAGCCGGGAGCGCCTACGCTATGAAGACCAACGGCGCACGGTTTCTTGAATCTCTGTCGATTCCCTTCGAGCTTCGCGAATATGAGGTCGATCCCGAAGACCTGTCTGCCATCACTGTCGCAAAAAAAATCGGTATGCCGCCCGAGCAGGTGTTCAAAACGCTGCTCACCACCGGTGGCCCCGACATTTATGTTTTTGCAGTGATTCCCGGCGACGCCGAGCTCGACTTCAAAAAACTCGCCCGCGCAGCCGGCCTGCGCAAGGCTGAGATGGTTTCGCTCAAAGACGTGCAGCCGCTCACCGGCTACATTCGCGGCGGCGTGACGGTCTTCGGCGCAAAAAAGGCCTACCCCGTTTTCGTAGACGAAACCGCGATTCTCTTCGATAAGATCAGCGTCTCCGCCGGGACCCGCGGTACCCAGCTTATCCTCACGCCGGACGACTACATCCGCGCAGCCGAAGCACAAACCGCCGACCTGACCAAAGACGCCGTCAAGCTGGGTGCCCCATCCTCGGCGTCTCGCGTTTTTGGCGAGACGGCTGGGGTGGGAGACCAAGCAAGCGCGCCAAAAGACCATAGTTCGGAGGACGGTTCCGCATGACCAGCGCCCTCTGGACTCACCTCATTAAAGACCTCCGCATCGAGTGGCGCTCTCTCGATGCCATCATCTCCATGCTCTTCTTCTCCGGCCTGGTCGTGGTACTGTTTTCCATCGCCTTCGATCCGCATGGCGAGTTTGCTCGCCAGATCGCCGGCGGCGTGCTCTGCGTGGCGACGATGTTCGCCTCAGTGAGCGCGCTCAATCAGGCCTGGTCACGCGAAATCCGCCATCAGGTCATGGACGCGCAGCGCATGGTCCCGTCTCCACCGGCTGAGCTCTACCTCGCCAAGGTGATCGTGAATTTTCTTTTCGTCACAATCGTCCAGATCGCGCTCGCGCCGTTCTTCTTCATCTTTTACGATCTGCACATCGAAGGGCAGGCCTGGCAGCTTGCGCTCGTGCTTCCGCTCGGCACATGGGCCCTGGTCGCCAACGGAATCTTCTTTGCCGCGCTGGCCATGAGCAGCCGTAACCGCGAGCTGCTGCTCTCCATCATTCTTTTTCCGATTTTTATTCCGGCCCTGCTCGCAATGGTCCTGGCAACCACCGCCATCCTGACGGGCGAGAGCGACCCAACGCTATGGATCAAGATGCTCCTGGGCTACGACATCATCTTCACCACGGCAAGCCTGCTGCTCTTCGAAATTGCGCTGCATGCCGAGTAAACGCGTTTCAGGAAAAACGCGTCCTCTTCCACAGCATTGACCCCACCACAAACAGCGGAATCAGCGTGCCCACAATCAGCGCGATCATCCACGGCAGGCTTATGGCAATGTGCTGTGCCCGCGTGCCGATCGCCAGCCACGCAAAGATACCGAAGGCCGCGAGCATGATGACAACTTCCCACCACCGTCGCGGATTCTTGGTATCGGCCAGCGGATCCTCCCCGCTCACCACCGCGGCCACAGTCCCGGAGTCGAGGCTGTAGCGGTCGCACTCGCGCCGCATCGCCTTGTACCAGTTCTCCATCTCCGAGGGCGGCGGCTCGGCCATGCTGATCGAAACCGCACCGATAATCATGATGATCGAGCCTGTAATCACCAGCGCGCGTCCTGATCCGTTCAGCCCAACGAACTCGCCGAACACCAGCGCGCCCCATGCCAGCCCCCAGAGCTGATTGGTGTTTGAAAGCGGAATGCCGCGTCCGATGCCGATGTACTTCGCCGCATACTGCTGAAACAGATCGCCAATCACCCAGCAGAACCCGCCCAGAAACGGCCAGAAGAGCATAGTCCGCGCGCGGTGCAGCTCGGCGGCCACAGAAGATGCGCCGCCCAGGTTGATCGCAGTCAGCAGATAGACCGTGCCCAGCTCGCCAAAGGTAAAGATGGTCACAAACGAGAGCGGATTCATGCCGCTGATGTACGCCTTGCGATACGGAATGTACATGGTGCCGAACATCAGCCCGGCGCCCAGCGCTGCAATGATGCCGATCTGTGCGCGTCCCGGCGCGCCGGCCGACTGCGCCGTGGCCCACGCCAGCACCGTCGCGCCAAACACAATCGCCGCTGCGCCGCCTATCACCTTGGCCCAGTCTTTCGGCCGCGATCCATGCAGCTCGCGGAAGAGCAGGCATCCCCACGCAAGGCCGACAAGGCTGTTCGTATTCCACAGTGGAAACGCAATCGCCAGCCCTACGTTGCGCACGGCAAAGATGGTCAGCGTGTTGCCCACCGCCCACAGCATGCCCGCCAGCACCGCCCACACAATCAGGTGCGGCTTGTCGAGCAGGTCGCTAAACAGAAAGCCCGTGCCTTTGAGCAGAGTCGGCACTGTCCAGCGGGCCACAAACGCGCCCATCACCATGCCCATCGAGATAATGAACGGCGAGAAGCCTTCGTTGACCAGCTTCGTCGGAGCCTCCGCGCTGCCCAGCCACACGGCCGCGGCCAGTCCACAGAAGACGCCGAGTTGATGGAGAGAAAGTGTGGACCGCGCAGGCGCGCCCGTTTCCCTGGTTGTTGCGTTCGAACTCACGGCCGTCACCTCAGTGTCATCAGAAGCGTGGTTCCCACAATCAGCACCACCACCGGCACCCACAGGTGCAGGTCTGTCACGATGCACATCAGCGTCGACCGCTCTTTGGATTCATCCATCTGACTCGACCTCGCTATTCAACCTCGCTCAACTTCACCGGCCTGCACTCGTCGTGCGACTTGCGTGCAGCCAGCGCCATCACCACCGGTACGCGGCTGTCGGCTCCCGTCACTGCCGTCGGCTTGTCTTCAAGCACTGACTTTACGAACAACTCCAGTTCCAGCGCAAAGCTCTCGGGGTAGCGTTGCATGAAGAAGTTATAAGGCAGATCAGTGTAAACACATTTCTCGCCGCTGACCACCACCTGATTCGGGTACCGGTTTTCGCTGGCGATCTTTCCCTTGGTGCCAAGGATTTCAACGCGCTGGTCATAGCCAAACACCGCTTTGCGGCTGTTGTCGATGGTGCCAATCGCGCCGCTCTTGAAGTGCAGCACCACCACTGCCGTATCGAAGTCGTCTTCCTTCGCAAAACCGGGGTCTACCGCTGTCGCAGCCGTGTACACTGCTTCGACTTCGTCACCCAGCAGATAGCGAGCCATATCGAAGTCGTGAATCATCATGTCCAGAAACAGCCCGCCCGAAGGCCGCAGATAAGTGAGCGGCGGCGGCGCAGGATCGCGGCTGATGATGTGCATCAGATTGGGCGTGCCGATCTCGCCCGCGGCCACAGCCTGCTGCACGCGGATAAAGTTCGAGTCGAATCGCCGGTTGAACCCAACCTGCAGCTTTACGCCCGCCTTCTCCACCGCTGCCAGCGAGTGATCGATCTTCTGAAGATCGAGCGAAACCGGCTTCTCGCAGAAGATGTGCTTGCCCGCCTCGGCGGCCTCCACAATCAGCCCCGCATGCGTATCGGTCGAGGTGCAGATCAGCACCGCGTCAATATTCTTGTCTCCAAAAATCTCCGCCGCCGACCCGGCAACCTTTGGAATCGCGCACCGCTCTGCAAGCGCGCGCGCTGCATCCGGATTCACATCCGCGATCGCCGCAATCTCCGCCTCAGGCAGCCGGAAAGCTACCGTCTCTGCATGCACGCGCCCAATCCGTCCGGCGCCAAGTATTCCAAACCGAAGCTTCCCAGTGCTCATCTGTTTCCTCATGGATTGCTTAGAGCAATACCGCGTCACTCATCGTTGTCGGGAGCTGATAGCTAAAAGCTAGGAGCTGAAAGCTGCATTTAAGCAAAATTCGACTCAATCGACCGGATGTACTCGCGATTGCGCTGCGCGCTCTCCTTCGGCGTGCCCATTCCCGGCAGCACATCCTGCTCCACCAGCACGTAGCCTTTGTAATCGTGTGCAGCAAGCCAGCGAAGAAGAGCCGGAAAATCCGCGCATCCCTTGCCGAGTTCGCAGTAGACGCCATGCCGCATGCCGGTAAAGTAGTCCCACTCCTCTGCGCGGCTCCGGCGTGCAATCGTGGGCTCAATATCTTTCAGGTGGATGTACCAGATTCTCTCCTTGTAGCGGTTGAGAGCAGCCACAAGATCGATATTTTCCTTGCCCGTGCCGTGAATGTAATGTCCGGTGTCGAACACTAGCCCAAGTCTTTCGGGATTGGTCAGATCGAGCAGCGTCGCAATCTCGTCCGGCGTCTCCACATAGCCCGCACAGTGGTGGTGAAACACCGTGCGCAGCCCGGTCGCGTCGAACACTTCGCGCGCAATGCGATCGGCACCGGCGGCAAAGGTCTGCCACTCGTCTTTGCTCAGGCCCGCGCTCGCCGGCACGCGGCCCGCAAGCCTGGTCCGCACAGGATCGGTCCCATTGTCGTCTGCAAGCACCAGAAACGGCGACTGCGTGGTAGCCACTGCAGCAATCAGCTTTGCCGTCTTCACTGCAACTGCTGCGCCCGCTTCATGCGCCGCCGCATTCTTCAGCGCCACCGGAACAAACGCGCCCAGCATTACCAGATGATTGCGCTTATCTAACTCCGCATGCAGCGCCGCCGGATCGGTCGGCATATAGCCCCAATCGCCGAGTTCCGTGCCTGTATAGCCTGTCTCCACCAGCTCATCCAGCATCCGGTCAAACGGAACCGACTCGCTGCGATCCTGATTCTCCAGCGTGCCCCACGAACACGGCGCATTCCCTACCAGCAGTTGCTTCATTCGTACCCCTCGAATGCTCTAAGCCTTCAGCCTGTGCTTCGGATGAACCTCAATCGTGCGCTCCAGCACGAACAGCAGAAAGCTGATGGCTGAAAGCTGTCTTTAGAACTTTCTGCTCCACTCCTTCGGCCAACGCTCCACCACAACCTTGGTCTGCGTATAGAACTCCACCGCGTGGTGCGCCTGTGCGTGCAGATCGCCAAAGAAGCTCTCGCCCCATCCGCTGAACGGGAAGGTCGACATCGGCGCGGCGACTCCGACGTTGATACCCACATTGCCCGCATTCACTTCATAGCGGAACCGCCGCGCGTTCGCGCCATCGGTCGTGAAGATGCACGCCATGTTGCCATAGCTGCGCCCGTTCACCAGAGCAATCGCTTCTTCAATCGTGCTCGCGTGCATCAGGCTCAGCACTGGTCCGAAGATTTCGGTGCGTGCGGTCTCCGCATCCGGAGGCACATCGTCCAGCACCGTCGGCATCACAAAGTAGCCGTCTTCGTAACCTTCGACCTTGCGCCCGCGCCCATCCACAAGCACACGCGCGCCGTCGCGCTCGCCCTTGGCAATCAACCCTTCAATGCGCTCCCTGCTCTGCGCCGAGATCACCGGCCCCATCTCGATTCCCGGCGCCGCACCGTAGCCAACTTTGCGATTCGTCGCGGTCGCCACGATCTGCTCGGTAAAGCTGGGCCGCGCGCCGCCAACCGTGATCGCAACCGACGCTGCGAGGCACCGCTGCCCCGCGCATCCAAACGCCGAGTCGGCCAGAATGCGGGTAGTCATCTCCATATCGGCATCCGGCATCACCACCACCGGATTCTTCGCGCCGCCCTGGCACTGCGCGCGCTTGCCATTCGCTGCCGCGCGGCTGTACACATACTTCGCCGTCGCCGTCGAACCCACGAAGCTCACCGCGCGAATCGCCGGATGATCGAGAATTGCATTCACCGCATCGCGTCCGCCGTTCACAAGCTGGATCACGCCCTTCGGAAATCCGGCCTTGAGAATCAGCGCAAAGACCTTCTGCGACGTGATCGGCACACGCTCTGACGGCTTCAGCAAAAAACAGTTCCCTGCCGCGACCGCATAGGGCATGAACCAGAACGGAATCATTCCCGGAAAGTTGAACGGCGTAATCGCCGCAACTACGCCCAGCGGCTGCCGGATCATGTGCTCGTCGATGCCGCTCGCAATGTCTTCGCAGTTGGTGCCCTGCATCATGGTCGGCATGCCGCACGCGGTTTCCACGTTCTCGATGGCCCGCTGCATCTCGCCCTTGCTCTCCGCGAGCGTCTTGCCGCACTCGTTCGTAATCGAAAGCGCAAGGTCCTCGCGATTCTCTTCGAGCAGCGTCTTCAGCCGGAACAGCGGCTGCACGCGGTCCACCACCGGCGTCCGGCGCCAGTCAATAAACGCGCGCTCGGCAACTTCCACCGCGTCGCTCACGTCCTTCGCCGATGAAAGCGGCACTTCAGCCAGCACCTTAGCCGACGCGGGATTCAGCACGTCCAGCGTCTCTGCTGCACTCGAAGTGCGCCACGCGCCATCCACAAAATTCTGTAACCGCTCCGCCATATATCTCAGGACCTCCTCACAGGTAATACCGTTCGCGCTTGCGCGCCTCTTCATAGCGTGCGCGCGCCTGCCGCACACTTTCAACTTCCGATACTTCGGCCACTGCAACATCCCACCACGACTCATATCCGGGCACGCCAATCGACGTATCCGTCTCGATCACCACAACCGTGGTCCGGTCGGCAGCTTTCGCCTCTTCCAGTGCTTTTTTAAACTCGGCAAGAGTCGCCGCCTTGATTGCATGTGCACCCAGGCTGCGCGCATTGGCCTCAAAATCCACCTCAACCAGCTCGCCGTCGAGCTGTCCGGTCTTTGCATCGCGCACGCGATAGCGCGTGCCGAACCCTTCCTGCCCAAGCGAACGGCTCAGCCCGCCTATGCTCGCAAAGCCGTGATTGTTGACGAGCACAATAATGATCTTGATGCCTTCCTGCACCGATGTCGCAATCTCCGTCGGCATCATCAGATAGGTGCCGTCGCCCACAAATGCAAATACATCGCGGCTCGGATCAGCAAGCTTTGCGCCCATCGCGGCGGGAATCTCGTAGGCCATGCATGAGTATCCATACTCCATGTGATACCCGTTCGGCGTGCGCGTCCTCCACAGCTTGTGCAGGTCGCCGGGATGGCTGCCCGCAGCCGAGAGCAGCACATCGCGCTCGCCCGCAGCCTCCCAGATCGCGCCAATCACCTCGCACTGCGCCGGCCTGCCTGCGCTGTTCAAATGGAAGAGCCGGTCTACCTCCGCCTCCCACTTAGTCTTCAGTTCTTTCACTTCAGCGGCATATTCGGCCGGCACCTGATAGTCCGCGAGTGCCGCAGTCAATTCTTCCAGAGCCACGCGCGCATCGGCCACTACCGGGATCGCGCCGACTTTGTATGCGTCGAACTCCGCCGTGTTGATGTTGACGAACTTCACCTGCGGATTCTGAAATGCCGTCATCGAAGCCGATGTGAAATCCGAGTAGCGCGTGCCGATTCCAATCACCAGATCCGCATCATGCGCCAGCCGGTTCGATGCCAGCGAGCCCGTCGCGCCAATCGCGCCCATGCACTGCGCGTGATCCCACTTCAGCGACCCTTTGCCTGCCTGCGTTTCTCCAACGGGAATCCCAGTCTTTTCGACAAATGCCGTAAGCGCCACCGAAGCCTCGCTCATCAGTACGCCGCCGCCGGCCACAATCAGCGGCTTCTTCGCCGCGCGAATCGCGGCAATCGCTCGCGCAAGAGAAACAGCATCCGGAGCGCCGCGCCGGATGAGCCACACGCGCTTCTCAAACAGCTCTGCCGGATAGTCGAACGCTTCCGTCTGCACATCCTGCGGCAGTGAAAGCGTCACCGCGCCGCAATCCGAAGGCGAGATGAGCACGCGCATCACTTCAGGCAGCGCCGTAATCAACTGCTCCGGCCTGTAGATGCGGTCCCAGTAACGCGACACCGGCTTGAAGCAGTCGTTTACGCCCGTGTCCTGTGTCGATGGCGACTCGATCTGCTGCAGCACCGGCGCAACATTGCGCCGCGCAAAGATGTCGCCCGGCAGCAGCAGCACCGGCAGCCGGTTGATTGTGGCCAGCGCCGCGCCGGTAATCATATTCGTCGCGCCCGGCCCAATCGATGATGTGCAGGCAAACGTCTTCAGCCGGTTGCTGGCCTTCGCATAGCCCGTGGCCATATGCACGCTCGACTGCTCGTTGCGCATCAGAATGTATGGCAGCTCGTGGTCCTGCCCCAGCGCCTGCCCGATGCCGGCCACATTGCCATGCCCAAAGATGCCCAGCACTCCGGCAAAGAACTTATGTTCGCGTCCATCGCGCTCAACATACTGGTTCTTAAGATATGCAACCAGCGCCTGTGCCATCGTCATGCGGCGCGTCTTCATCGATTCTCTCCTACCCAGCTAAAAATCTGTCATCCTGAACGAAGGTCGCGATAGCGGCCGAAGTCGAAGGACCTGGGTTGCTTTTTCTTGACTCATCAATATCTTCAGGTGCCCCATCCTTGGCACGTCTTTGTTTTTGTGCCAAGGGTGGGAAAGCACACACTCATCCGTCGTAAAGTCAACCCACTTCACCGCTGAATCATCGGTACCCGCGGGTCCTTCTCCTTCCACGCCCCGCGCACCCACGCATAATCCGGATCGTCTGACGCAGCCAGCGACCGCGCCGACCCCGCAAGCGCGTTCAGATAATACACGTTGTATCCGTGCGCCGCAGCCACCGGATGATACCCCTCCGGAATCAGCACCAGTTCGCCGTCGCGCACCGTGATCGTCTCGTCCAGCTTCTTGTCCCGCGTGTACACGCGCTGAATCGCAAACCCCTCCGGCTTTTCGATCCGGTAGTAGTAGATCTCTTCCAGATCCACCTCTCCCGGAGGGTTGTGCACGTCGTGCTTGTGCGGCGGAAAGCTCGACCAGTTTCCCGATGGCGTGAAAACTTCAACAATGATGAGCCGGTGCGCCGCAAACGACGGCGGAATCATGTCGTGAATCTGCCGTGTGGCATTGCCGCCGCCGCGAAGTTCGATGCCAACCGAGTCCGGCGTGACAAGTTGCGCAGGAAACTCAACCTCGGCCTTTGCATAGCAGAACGCCAAGTCGCAGCTCGACTCAGTGCTTACCGTGAACTCGGTATTGATGGGCAGATAGAGCGTGTATGGCATCCCTTCGAAGACTGTCGCGCGCTTGCCAAAGTTCTTCCACTCGCCGCGCGAACTCGCCACCGAACAAAC
>DASZXD010000210.1:0-6127 GCA_035546015.1 Occallatibacter sp. | reverse complement strand
CGGGTTCCAGTCGAATCCGACACGCGGCCCAAAGTTCTTCCATTGCGTGTGCTGAATGCGATTGGTTCCGAGTTGCCGCATCGTGAGCACCGAGCCGGAGATGAAGTCGAAGTTGGAGCCGTTGTAGTCGACTTCATTGGGATTCTGCTCCACGTCATAGCGCAAACCAGCATTAACGGTGAGTCGAGTGCTGGCCTTGTACTCGTCCTGAAGGTATCCGGCGAAATAATTTGAACGCTCATAGAAGCGGCCCGTATTCGGATCGGCGCTGTACTGGCTTGAAAGACCGAGCAGCAAGCTGGCAAAAGAGTTCCCCGTGTTGCTGTTGGTGCCGTTCGATGTCTGAAGAGTATTGAAGTTAAACGAAGTGCCTGTCAATTGCAGATCGTTGATGGAAAAGCGGCGAAAATCCATGCCGAAGCCTATGATGTTCTTGCCGCGCACCCAGCTCACGTTGTCCGTTACCTGGTACTCAGCCTGTGTTGGATCGAATCGCGGGGAATCGCCGATGGACGTATAGCCCGCTGGAGCAATGCTTGGTAAAGCTTCCTGCGCCAGATTTGGAATCCCTAAGGCATCGACGTTCGTGGAAGGCGTCAGACGGTTCAGTTCACCGCGCAGAAATCCCAAGCGTACGTCATTGACGAGGCTCGTGGACAACGTATGAGTCCAGGCCATTGCAGAGTCATAAAACGTATCGATTTCGCCAAGATTGCCGCCCGCAGTTGGAAACGGTCTAGTGCCTATCGAGCGCGAGCGATCATAGGAGAACCGTACAAATGCCAGATCAGAAGCAGAAAACTGTTCGTCAACTCGTCCGTCTGCCTGATCGTGATTCGATCCTCCACGCTGTAGGCTGTAGAAGTTTTGCGAGATTCCCGATCGTGTTGGCTGTGCATAGAGAGCAACAACTTTGGCCGCTGCCGGGTCCCAAGACGTCTTTGGAATTGCATTACCAGGAAATGGATCGCGAACTGTGCTGCCATTGACTGTACGCGTTGTGCTGGGGTCGAATATCTGGTTTTTGTAAACGGTTCTGCCCAACGGATCAGTACCTACAGGGCCGCCAAGTATGTCTGAAAAGTCGCCCTGCTCTTCTTGAGCGGTAGGCAAAGTAATGTTGTAGATGGACTGTGCTCGATTGCGTGTGCCCTGGTAGTCGGAGAAGAAAAACAGCTTACGCTTTTTGCTTATAGGGCCGCCAATAATTCCACCAAACTGGTTGTAGACGAGCTGTGGGACGGTTGTCGCAAAGTAGTTCCGCGCGGTGCCGAGACCCTCGCCGCGATAGAACTCAAAGAGATTGCCATGGAACTCGTTTGTGCCAGACTTGAGCGTAGCGGTAATGATGCCGCCAGCGAGGCGGCCATATTGCGCCGGAATGCCGTCTGTGATTACGGCGAATTCCTGAATCGCGTCCAGGTTGGGTGAGATGACGGAGGAACCGCGGCGCGGATCGGTGATCGAGGTCCCATCCAGCGTGATCTCGTTGGTCCTTGGACGGCCTCCGCTCAGGCGGGGCTGGCTATCGCCGCTCGTGCCGTTGCTCACTGTGGCCTGCTGCACGCCAGGAGTGAGCAAAGCGAGGTCAAAGGCCGAGCGGCCGCTCAGAGGCAACTGCTTGATTGTCACCTCTTCAATTACGGTGCCGACAATCGTGTCGTCCGTTCGAACCAGCGGCGCTTCCGAGGTGACCTCCACAGATGACGTCACGCTGCTGACCTGCATGCTCACGTTAATCGAGAGCTGGTCGCCCACTCGGACAGATACGGATCGATTGACCCATTTGCCAAATCCCTCCTTTTCGGCAGAGATCTCATAGGTACCCGGACGCATATTCGAAATTACGTAGATGCCGTTCTGATTGCTCGTAACTTTCTGCACGACACCGGTATTCACCTCACGTGCAACGACCTGAGTGCCGGGAAGCGCAGCACCCGTATTGTCAGTAACCGTACCCTGAATCGAACCGTAAACGCTTTGCGCCTGGCTGGAAATAACAGCAGTTGCGAAGAACACAAATGCCGTAAGGATCAGTCTGGTTATTCTGTGCATAACCCCTCCGTCTTAAATGGGCGAGAGACTCTTTTATTGAGCCGTGGCGAATACTATCACTGCAAAAAGAGATATGTCCACAAAAAATATAATGTATGCATAATTTATTGTTCAACCAGAATATTTATAGAATGAAAATTAGCCAAAAACTCCTGTTAAATCTGCGATTTAAACCCATTTTATTGGACCTTGCAGATTCGTCGACATGTAGTATTTATACGGCACATTAGAGCGCCGGTTTGCCCGCATAAGAAGGTTTTGGCTGCCAGAAGGCTAGAACCGCATTGTGCACGGACTCCGAGCAGATCCCTGCATGCTGACGGGATTGATGCTCGCGCAGTCAAAATCTTCAGAGCCCAGTTATACAGTGTGTATTATCTTCAATACATGGGAAGAAAACGCAAAATACTGAATGTTCCCGCGTCAACGTCGATCCGGCAAAAAGCTTATTTGTTTATTCAGCGCAAGATCGTTACCGGAGAACTGACGGCAGGGCAGGTAATCTCGGAGCTCGAGATCGCCAAGGAACTTGGAAGCAGCCGCACTCCCATTCGCGAAGCCATCAGCCAGCTCATTGCAGAAGGGCTGTTGGAACAAAGCCCCGGCGGCAGCATTCTGGTGGTGCATTTTACGCGAGAAGACATTGTAGACCTGTGCGAGTTGCGCGAGGCTCTGGAAACCTACTCGCTAAGCAAGGTGGCGCGGCTTGGGCTGATGCGACCTAGCGATAAAGAGCGTCTGCAAAAGCTGATAACCGCGCTTGCAGATCTACGAGATGAGCTCATCAAGTCAGGCGAAGCAGTGCTGAACGATGAGCAGATGAAACGATTCATCGCCATCGATTTCAGCTTTCATGCGCTTCTCATCGGACTCTCGCATAACACGCGCATCAACAAGATCGTCAATGACACGCGCTTGCTGATGCGCATCTTCTCGATGCTGAGGAAAGGCCACACTGCGACCGATCTTGACAGGATTCATCAGCGGCATAAAGAACTGGTGAGCCATCTTGAGCGGCGCGATGTTGAGGCTACGGTGAAGACAATCACCGACTATCTCCAGGAGAGCCAGCGTGAGCGGCTGGAGGAGTTCGATCAGCACAAACGCGAGGAGTCCATGCGTGAGAGTATTCCGGCCTTCATGGAAGAGATCTATCGGTCGCTGGCGCTATAGCTAAAACAGCTGGCATTGCCTGTTTTACTTGCACAAACCGAGATACAGTTGATGACACCGTTCCGCAATTGCAGGCAACGCAAGCGATGCGATGCCTGTCTTCAGAAATGTTCGGCGATCCATACCGTAAATTTCCTTTGCTCAACCTGCAACACGTCTTCGATTTGCCAGACGGGCATTCCAAAGCAGCAGGCATGCGATCAGCAAATACACTACTGAAGTAGCGCTGAGACACGCGCTCTGACCATAGCGTTCTGACGCTGCCGCCAGAATGAGCGGTCCGATGCCACCACCCAGCCAGCCTAGAGAATTCGTAATGCCTACAACCGTTGCGCGGCATTCCGGGCGTACAACGTCATGCAAAGAGGCCCATATATTCGAGTCGTAGATTCCCTTGCAGAATCCAAAGCCAATCATACCCGCGATCAGCACGCCCACTGACATAGCGGTTCCGGTGAGGAAAAGGAATGGCGCTCCGAGTAACAATCCGCATGCCTGGGTCATCATTCTGCCGCCGCGATTGCGCCGCGCGAGCATGTCTGCCATAACACCGCCGAGCAAAACACCGCCAACTGAGGCCAGCTGAAGATAGAGAGTGGAACTCACGCCCGCCATGGCCAGGCTCATGTGAAACTTGCGATAGAGGAAAGAAGGCAGCCAGACCATGAAGATCATGGCCACAAAATTGGCGCCGATAAAGACAGCCATCAGACGCAGCGCAAGGGGTTCGGTAAAGATATCGGCGAGCAAAACAGGCAGTGAGATTCGCGCCGATTCGTTTTTGGCTTCGGCGCTGGCTCGCTCTTCTACTCCACGATCCGGCTCTTTGAGAAAGATCAACAACACGAAGAACAGGAGCAAGCCAAGCGCGCCAAAGAGCATGAAGTTAGAACGCCATCCAAAGTGCGCTCCCACGATGGAAGCAATGGTTCCTCCGGCGATGGTGCCCGTGTAGACTGCGGACTGCAGAATCGACATGGCGCGGGATCTTGTCTGCGGCCCATGATAGGCGCTGATCAAGGACATCGCCGCCGGGAAGAAACACGCCTCTGAGATGCCGCCCAGCGCGCGCAGCAATACCAGCTGCTTATAACTTCGCGCGACCACCGTGGCCGCTGCAACAAATATCCACAGCAGGAGTCCGGCGGAGATTAGGCCCTTCCTTGAAAGCCAGTCGCCGAGCCATCCGGCCAGCAGGCCTACGATGGCGTACATCCACATGAACGAAGAACCTACTAGCGCCAACTGGAGATCGGAAAGGTGAAGATCGGCACGAAGCAGGGGGAAAAGCGCGAAGATTGCCTGACGGTCTGCGTAATTAAGAAAGCAAACAAACCACAGCATGACGATGACAAACCATCTGTGGTTGTTCGACGCCATAATCGCAGCCATCCTTGGTTTCATGATCCAGCACTGAGCCGTCTCCCGTGTGGCGCCGAGCAATGCGCCCGGCAAGCGAGCTTAGGTGCATGAAGGCGAGGAGACCTCGTCAAGATCGCCGATCCAATTATTAAACCAGGCCTGAAGATCTGCAATCTGCTGCAACCGCGCCGAGGAAAGAGGCTGGTGATATGTAGCCTTGGCGATCCCGCGCGCCTCTGCAAGGGCCTTGAGGCCCCATGGGCATGGCAATGCATCAATCTTTGCCACCAATTCCTGCAGTTTGCCGCGTGCCGCACGAAAGTCCACGCTCCCCGGAGAACATGCCATCAGTTTCAGCAGCAGTTCAGGAAGCACACAGGCGACCCCGGAGATGGCTCCATCGCATATACCTTCGACGAGAGCATCGGGCAGTGCGCCATCGCTTCCGCTGATGCGCAAAGCATCGATTCCCTCTTTTGTAAGTGTGCGAAATATCTCCAGCGCGCCGCTGCTATCTTTGATGCCAATTACATTGGGTATCTGCAGCAACAGCCTTGCAACCGTTGCAGGCTCCAGGCCCGAGGTGAACTGCGGAAGGTTGTAAAGCAGAATCGGCGCCTCGAGTTCTGAAGCCACCTGTTCAACAAATTCCGTGAGATCGGCTTGCGCGTAAGGAAAGAAATATGGCATCGGCACAAGCAATCCCTCTGCGCCAGCCTTGATGCTCAAGTGCCCGAGTTCCAGGGTTCCACGCAACGAAGCCGAGCCAACACCGCACAAATACGCCGCGTCGGCGGGAAGAATGCACCTGGCCAGTTGCAGGCATTTCTCCAAATCGGCGGGAGAGCCAAGGCAGTATTCGCCAGTGGCTCCATTGAAGACAAAGTTGCGAACCCCTGCGCCCAGCAGGAATTCCAATTGCTTCACCAGAACGGCTTCTTCAAGGTCGCCACCGGTACTTCTTGGAACAAGTACGGCCGCATAGACTTTGCCATTCAACGTTTTAATCATTCCCTCTCCGGCCCCTGTTTCTTCGAATGATGTATGTAGTCGCTTCGGAATGCATTCTCACGCTGAGTCCCACAGCCGCCATGAAAGCCGGCCTGAGCGCTCACACAGACCGCAAGCCGCACTCCCGCGCGAAATGCAAAATTAATATATGCGATTGTCGCCTGTTTGTCGACACACGAATACAAAACTTACACATTTCGCATTAAATATGAGAGCGGTTCGCTTAGATTCTCGCTTTGTATTCAAAAACTTACGGGCTGGCCGCCAGCGTATTCCAAAACGCCTGACCGGGCGGAAATTTCAATCCGTTTGTGCCGGGAGGTGGAATTTTTCCACTACAGGAAGGAGACTCCGCGAGACAATGGAGATGCACCACTCATCGATAGAAGACGGCAGCATAGCTATGAATGTTTTGCGTGCGATTGAACAAACGCGCCTGATCGCCATTCTGCGGGGTAATCTCAAGGATCGCGCATGTGAAGTAGCAACTGCATTGTCAGAGTCTGGCGTACTGGTCATGGAGGTG
>DASZXD010000209.1:0-18909 GCA_035546015.1 Occallatibacter sp. | reverse complement strand
CGGACGTCGGCAGCGAGCCGTACGCGCCGCTCTGCGACTTCGCGAACGCCTTGCCGAAGGAGACGTCGACGCCCATCACCTCGCCGGTGGACTTCATCTCCGGGCCGAGAACGGTATCGACGCCGGCGAACTTGTTCCAGGGGAAGACCGGAGACTTCACATAATAATGAGCGCCGGTGCCGAGGTCCTTGCCGGCGGCGAGCTGCTCGGGGAGCAGATCGCGGAGCTTGCGGCCGATCATGAGGCGAGAGGCGATTTTGGCCAGCGGGATGCCGGTGGCTTTCGACACATAAGGCACTGTCCGGGAGGCGCGCGGGTTCACCTCGATGACATATATATTGTCGCGGCCGTCGGCGTCCTTCTGGATGGCGAACTGGAGATTGACCAGTCCGACGACCTTGAGCGCCAGCGCCAGCTTGCGAGTGTAAGTGCGGAGGGTTTCGAGGGTTGATTCGGCGATGCTGACGGCGGGAAGCACGCAGGACGAGTCGCCGGAGTGGATGCCAGCCTCCTCAATGTGCTGCATAATGCCGGCGATGATGACGTCTTCGGAGTCACAGAGGGCATCGATGTCGACCTCGACGGCGTTCTCGAGGAAGTGGTCGATGAGGACGGGACGCTCCTGGGAGTACTCGACGGCCTCGCGCATGTAGCGGGAGACGGCGTCGGCATCGTAAGCGATGACCATGGCTCGGCCACCGAGCACGTAGCTGGGGCGGACGAGGACCGGGTAACCGATGCGTTCGGCGACGGCAAGCGCCTGTTCGGGGCTGGTGGCCGTGCCGCCGGGAGGCTGCGGGATGCCGAGTTCTTCGAGTAGCTTGCCGAAGCGTTTGCGGTCCTCGGCCAGGTCAATGGACTCTGGCGAGGTGCCGATGATGGGCACACCGGCGGCGCGGAGACGCTGGGCCAGGTTGAGCGGGGTCTGGCCGCCAAACTGGACGATCATGCCGATTTTTGCCCCTGACTGGGCTTCGTGGTTGTAGACGGCGAGCACGTCTTCGAGCGTAAGCGGCTCAAAGTAAAGGCGGTCGCTGGTGTCGTAGTCAGTGGAGACGGTCTCAGGGTTGCAGTTGACCATGATGGTCTCGTAGCCGTCTTCTTTGAGCGCAAAGGCCGCGTGGCAGCAGCAGTAATCGAACTCGATGCCCTGCCCGATGCGGTTGGGACCGGAGCCGAGGATGATGATCTTGGGCCTGCCGGTCGGAGGCGCCTCGTCTTCCTCATCGTAAGTCGAGTAAAGGTAAGGGGTCATGGACTCGAACTCGGCAGCACAGGTATCGACGAGCTTGAAGACCGGGCGGATGCCCTTGCTCTCGCGCAGCTCCCTCACCTGCTTTACACCCTCGTGACCTTCGAGCTTCCATTCGGTAGCGATGCGCTCGTCACTCAGGCCGAGGCGCTTGAGCTTGCGCAGGTGTTCCGTGCTGATTTCGCTGGGCTTAGTCTGCGCGATGGACATTTGCTCCTGCGTGACTTCGCGAATCTGGTAGAGGAACCAGGGGTCCATGCCGGTGAAGCGAGCGACTTCACGGACAGACATGCCGCGCTCAAAGGCGAAACGCAGGTAGGCGAGGCGCTCGGGGCGCGGGGTGACGAGCATTTGCGTAAGCCGCCGCGGCTCAAGCACTTCTGCTCCGGTTTTCTTGCCGGTTTCCAGAGCGCGCCAGGCCTTCATCAGGGCTTCCTTGAAGGTGCGTCCCATGGCCATGACCTCGCCGACGGACTTCATCTGCGGGCCGAGGATGTCATCGGAGCCGGGGAACTTTTCGAACTGCCATTTAGGAATCTTGACGACGACGTAGTCGATAGTGGGCTCGAAGCAGGCGGGCGTTTTGCGGGTAATGTCGTTCGGAATCTCGTCGAGGGTGTAGCCGACTGCGAGCTTGGCAGCGATCTTCGCGATCGGGAAGCCAGTGGCCTTTGAGGCCAGCGCCGAGGAGCGCGAGACGCGGGGGTTCATCTCGATGACGGTCATGCGGCCGTCGACCGGGTTGACGGCAAACTGAACGTTGGAGCCGCCGGTTTCGACGCCGATCTCGCGCATGACGGCGATGGCCGCATCACGCATCCTCTGGTACTCGCGGTCAGTGAGGGTTTGCGCGGGAGCGACAGTAATGGAGTCGCCGGTGTGTACGCCCATGGGGTCAAAGTTCTCAATCGAGCAGATAATAATGACGTTATCCGCCAGATCGCGCATGACTTCGAGCTCGTATTCCTTCCAACCCAGGACGGATTCTTCAATCAAACATTCATGAACGGGCGAGAGATCGAGCCCTCGGGCCAGAATCTCCATCAACTCTTCGCGGTTGTAAGCGATGCCGCCGCCAGAGCCGCCGAGCGTGAAGCTGGGGCGGATGAGAACCGGAAAGCCGATCTTGCCGGCGAAGTCGAGGCCGTCGCGCAGGTTATTGACGAGCGAGGACTTGGAGACTTCAAGGCCGATCTTGATCATGGCGTCTTTGAAGAGCAGACGGTCCTCGGCCTTCTTGATGGCTTCTAGCTTGGCACCGATCAGCTCGACGTTGTAGCGATCGAGAACGCCGGCATCGGCCAGATCGACGGCGAGGTTGAGAGCCGTCTGGCCGCCGACTGTGGGCAGGAGCGCGAACTTGCCGTGCTTTGTCCCGAGCATCTCGGCTTCAATGCGGATAATTTCCTCGACATACTCGCGGGTGAGCGGCTCGATGTAAGTGCGGTCGGCCAGCTCGGGGTCGGTCATGATGGTGGCCGGGTTCGAGTTAACGAGGACAACCTCGTAGCCCTCTTGTTTCAGAGCTTTGCAGGCCTGGGTACCTGAGTAGTCGAACTCAGCGGACTGGCCGATAACGATCGGGCCGGAGCCGATCACGAGGATCTTCTGAATGTCATTTCTGCGTGGCATCTTCTTCTTTGGTTCCCGAAACTCTGGATTTGTAGTGCTGGAGTTCGTGCTCGAATTCAGCTCTGCTCGTCGTAGCCCACGTACATGTAATAGTCTTCATTCCCAGAATCACATTGAGAAAGCTTGGGCGCACGAAATGATACATATCGTTGCCAATGTGGACTTCCAGGTGGAGAGAATCGAAATACTGTTTCTCTGCGCGAAGCAGATAGGTGCCCGAAGGAACCCTCATCCTGAATGTTCCGTCATCCGCTGACTTCGCTGATACGACCTTTTCAGAGTCCTTCCAGAGTGTGAGATTCACGTCTGGAATCGGCACGCCGGACGGGTCAACAACTTTCCCAACAATCCGTGAAAGATGAATTGGCGCAGGCCAGACACAATCAACAATTCCCTGCGAATGAACGACTTGCCCCCCATGGAGCAGAGTAGCTGCGAGTCCAACCGCAAAGATTCTGTGAATGTCATTTCTGCGTGGCATCTTCTTCTACGAATCCTAGTCTTGGTGTCCGGTGTTTCTGCGAATGGCGTGTTCGAACTTGCTTTTGCTTGTGAAAATGGAGGAACAATCGTCTGAGCAAGCTCCGGGGCCGGCGATCACGTACAGCGTCTCGTTGTGGAGATAAGTCAGCGCTTCGCCGACGACCACCTCTCTCGCGACCGTGGAGAATCCCTTCTTATTGACATGGAGCCAGTAATGGCCCGATGCGTGTTTGATCTCAAATTTTCCTGAGCGGTCTGTCGTGGTGGAGTACAGGGATTTGTCATCCCGATCGAGGGTAACTGCCGCACCTTGAATGGGATTGCCTTTTGCATCCACGAAGACTCCGCGAAGACGCGCCAGGTGGTAGGGCGCGGGGCCTGTAATCTGCGCCGAGACTGAAGCGATCATCGCTATAGCTGATGTGGCGACCGCCAAGAGCTTCAAGATGTGATTACTGCGCCGCATTGTTTTGCGTTTGTGCCTTCCTTTTCTTAAACCTTCGTACTCTTGCTTTGAACAGGCACGGATTCAGCTGTCCGCTGCAACGGTCGCTTCGCTGTGAAGGGTACGGGCCTTAGCCCGTACATCCTGACTGTCTGAATTCAGGGGCTTTAGCCGCTGAGGGAATGCGATGTTGAGAAAGCCTGTCCATTGATAGAGAACCGGAATCTCTACCAACTTTGCCTCAACCGGATTTTGGCGAATGTAGGTGAGATGCCTGTTCCAATCCTCTTCATCTCTAATGCGATGGTCAGTAAATCCCTGTTGCCAGATTTCACCGGTCCAGGCTAGTTCTCTCTTGGCGCGAAAGGAAAATCCTCCCTTAACTAATTGGGTGGCCTTTTCGATAGTCTCATTCGGAGTCAACAACAGGTGCAGATGGTCGGGCATGACGACAAATGCGTGGAGAAGAAAATGCTCTTCGGCATAATGCCGGATTGTGTCTACCATCAGTTGAGCCCATCTCTCATGGCGGAAGAACGGCTTGCGGTCCTTTGTCTGTGTGGAGACAAAGTAAGCATATTCATTGGTTTGAATTGCTTCCCGTCTTGGCCGCATCCCATTCCCTCAGGGGCTAAAGCCCCCATGCCTTCCGGAGTATTGACGTACGGGCTAAAGCCCGTACCCTTCATTGCTAAAGCCCGTACCCTTCACATGCCTATGCTTTGATTTGCTCTGGCCCTATAAAGTTGGACCCTTTCAAAATCCTCTTCTAACTCCAAAAAACAGCGGAGCCAATAGCTCCGCTGTCGTGAAATGCCGAACCGGCCCTGTGTCGCCAAGGTCATCCCTTCCACTCCTCCATCATCTGGCGGAAGTCGCGGAACAGGTAGTGGGAGTCGTGCGGGCCGGGGGCGGCTTCGGGGTGGTATTGTACGCTGAACAGCGGCAAGGTCTTATGGCGCAGACCTTCGAGCGTATTGTCGTTCAGATCGACATGGGTCAACTCAACTTCATTGGCGTTGATCGAGTCAGGATCGACGGCGAAGTTGTGGTTGTGGGCGGTGATCTCCACTTTGCCGGTGGCGTTGTTGCGCACCGGATGGTTGCCGCCATGGTGGCCAAACTTGAGTTTGTAAGTCTTGCCGCCAAGAGCCAGGCCGGTGAGCTGATGGCCGAGGCAGATGCCGAAGATGGGTACGCGCCCCATCATCCGGCGGATCGACCGAACGGCATAGTCGACCGGCTCGGGGTCGCCGGGACCGTTCGAGAGGAAGACTCCGTCGGGCTTGAGGCCCAGAACCTCGTCTGCGGAAGTTTCGGCCGGAACCACCGTCACACGGCAGTTTTCGCGCGTCAACATGCGCAGAATGTTGTGCTTGATGCCAAAATCATAAGCTACAACATGAAGTTTTCGCTCTTTGCCATTCAAATGCAGAGCGTTGGGCAAAAAAGGATTGTCTGATTGATTGCGCGCATCGTCGGCGTCAAAGGTATAGACGGATTTCGTAGTGACAACCTTCGCCAGGTCTGTTCCGTCCATCTTCTTGATACTTCTAGCTTTCTGAACAAGGACGTCAGGATCTTTCTCGGTTGTCGAAATGACCCCGCGCATGACGCCGTGGGTACGCAGATGGCGGACCAGTGCACGGGTGTCGATCTCGGCCAGCACCGGCACGGCATACCGCTCCATGTACTCGTCGGTGACCTGCTCCGAGCGCCAGTTAGAGCTGATGGCGGAGAACTCGCGGACAATCAGGCCCTCGATGAAGGGCTTGGCCGACTCGTTATCTGCCTGATTTGTGCCGTAATTGCCGATCTGCGGGTTAGTGAGAACGACTATCTGCCCGGCGTAGGAGGGATCGGTAGCGATTTCCTGGTAACCGGTAAGTGATGTATTGAAAACAACTTCGCCCTGGCATTCGCCGGGATGGCCGTAGCCCAGGCCGAGGAAGATGCGCCCGTCTTCGAGCGCGAGAATCGCCTGCATTGCCGCTCCGAGGAGTGGATTCAATCGATTTTAGCAGAAGATGGGCAGTGGATTTCTCGGCATTTGCGATGAATTAACGCAATACGCCGGCATCCTTTGCGGGCCAGTAGACAAAAACGGCCTTGCCGTAGATCAGGTCCCGGGCTACGGGGCCGAACTCTCTGGAATCAGAGGAGATAGAGCGATGATCACCCATCATGAAGTAGGTGCCCGCAGGGATGAGAGTTTCGGGCATGGAACGGGTGTCGCGATAGACCTGAGGCACGTAGGGTTCGGGCAGCAGTTTGTCGTTGAGCCAGACCTGGCCGTGGGCGATACGTATCCGGTCGCCGGGTAGCCCGATGACCCGCTTGATGTAGCTTTTTTCGGGGTCGCGCGGGTACCGAAAGACGACGATGTCACCGCGCTCGATGGCTTCGATGTGGTAAACAAATTTGTTGATGAAAAGACGATCGCTATCTTCCAGCCTAGGCAGCATGCTGGTGCCTTCTACGCGAACCGGCTGATACAGGAAGGTGATCATCAGAACCGAGGCAGCAGACGCGATGAGGAGATCACGAAACCAGAGACCGATCATGCTCGGCTTGGGCACAGGCGGGGGCGCGGGCTGGCCAGTGGAGGGCTGCGGGGCAGAGGAGGGTTGATCGGGGAAAGCTGGCATTACTTCTTTATCCTTCTTGAATCCATATCCGATTGATTCTAAACATGGATTTCAGCGCGGGCCAGTGCGCGGACCCTACACGTGGGCCTACAGTCTGCAACACCTATCTTGTGCTCATTTTGGCGGTTGCGCAAGACTCGCCACGCGGGCCTGTACAGAGTATAGACGAGAAGACTGTGCAAGAGTTTTCGCCGGCAGGAAGCAGCGGGATCGGAGACAAGATTTTTCCTGCGCAACATTGCGCACTTCACACTTAAATTCGGGCGGTACTTCAGTGTGCACGAAAGACGCAATCTGTTGCTATTGCCAAAGCCGGTAATGCCCCTTTCGGTGGATTGTTTGGGAGATGGGCAAATGGTTAAATTCCTCATAAATATTAGAGAGGTTGCGGTTAAGTCGATTCTCACCGCTCAAAAGGAATGGCGACCTATCAGCAATATTCCGAAGTTGTAGCCGCGTATGGCTACCCACTGCCTCCCCCGGAACAGCCTCAGGTGAACCGGATCGGGGTGGCTCTGCTCTATGCTGCTATCGGCGTAGCCCTCGGAACAATGACAGGAACCGGCATGGCGGTTGTGAGCATGCAACCAGGTGGCGTTGTCGGCTGGGCGCATCGGCTTACCCTCCCTAACTTTAGCGGCGCTGCGAAAACCGCCCAGACGGCGGCACAAGCTCCAGCTGCGCCTGTGGTCGCACAAACGAAAACTGCGCCTGCTCCAGCTCCCACGCAAACGATGCAGGCAAGAACGACAGCACCAGTTGCACCCGCGCCCGTTCAGGCCAAGGCAGTGACTCCCGCGCCGGCTGCCCTCCCGGTGCATGCAAGAGCAACTGCGCCTGCTGAAACCCTGACTGCAGCCAAGGCGGCGGCTCCTGCGCCGGCTGTGCATACGGGTTTGCTTGCCCGGGTCTTCTCGCCTTCGACGGTTGAGGCCAGTGTCGACACCAGAGCGTTGCAGGCACCTGCCGCCACACATCCGGCAGCCGTGAATCCCCGGGCTGATTCAGCCCCGGTGAAAAAGCCGGCCGTAAGTCTCGCGACTCTCGGTACCGCGACTGCGCTGCCGATTCCGTCTGTGGTCGCGGTCAGCCTGGACGAAGAGGTGAAGCCTGCGACCTTCTACAGCGAAGGCGACGCCACGGTGGTTGACTACGACGGCACGCTGGGCACGATCCTGACCAACGACGGCAGAACCTTCATCATCGGACCCACGGTCACCATGAGCACGGCGACCTCGTGGAACGACTATCGCGCCAATGTCCACTACCGCTGCGATCAGGGCGGTAAATGCACGCTCACCCGCAACGGCGTCATCGCACTTAATGCGAAGCTGATTTAGAAACAGGTTTCTTTACCTCGCTGGCTGGTTCCACTCTGGGTTGAACGGGTGGAGCAAACAAAACGAAGTGCTAACCGGGCCCTTCAGAAATCAGGAAGCGATCTTGTCCCGGGGCCTGCAAGTTGAGCCCGAACCAGAAACCGAGTACAGCGGGTTACGGAAAATCAGATTTTCGGGAATCCGATAACGACGCTACAACAACAACGCGATACCGGACAGAAAGACTCACCAACTCTAGCCGCGCGGCTGCCCAGTGACGACTGGCGCCGCGCGATGATCATTTAGGAGCAAAAGGTAGCAACCGTCAGCGCGGCGCAGCTCGGTGCTGCAACTACGCCGGCGCAACAGACGGGTTTCAATCTATCGGCAGCCGAGGCCGCCAGGCGGACAGGTCATCTCGGAGTGCTGCGGCTTGGTCAGCGGCTTGGGCTGACTGGGTGATGGAACGAGTGGGACGGGCGTTCCTTCCGATCCGGCGGGCGCCAGATTTTCTTCCTGCAGCAGCAATGGCCGCTGCAGCACCATCTCCACCTGGGTGCCTGCGTCGATGTTCACATCGGCGCCGCGGGTGAAGAGCGAGACCAGGCCGGCTGCCGCAAGGCCGGCTCCAACTCCGGCAAGTCCGCCTGCCAGTGGATGGCCGGATCCAAGTCCTCCAATTGCGCCTACCGTCGCTCCGGTGGGAACGGAGACTTTTGCGACCTCGCCGGCGTTGCGTCCCTTGTCGCCATCCTGCTGGATGGTTCCCTCCTGGTCGTCCTTCACAGTCTGCTTTTTGGCACCGGGCAGCGAGTTCACCACGCCGGGAATTTCAACGACGGTATTGTTAGGGAAGATGATCGAGGTGAAGTGCATGTCGAGCTGTGCTCTACCCTTCACATGGCCGGCACGCTCCACCCGGTCTACGACTCCCTGTACATAAACGCCCACCGGAATCATGACCCGGTTGCCGACCACGACCGGAAAGAGCGAGGTCAGGTAGACACCGTCGCCGGGCCTGGCACTCTTCGTATTGATGGCGTTCTTGAGCTGGAGCAGGACCTTGGTTCCGGCCGGAACGGTATAAGTCTTCTGCGTGACGAGCCCGACCTCGGGCGCGGCAGCTGACGGCTGGGTGGTTGCGGCGGGCGGAGCTGGAGCCTGCGCGAAGCCCGTACCAGCGGCGACCAGACTGCTCAACAGCAGAGATGCCGACAGAATCGGAAGCGGCACACGCATGGAATTCCTCCAAGGGTTCGTTAACCGGATAGACGAGCGATTTGGAGTCAAGGATAGCCTGAACCGGCGATCGCGTGTGAAAAATGCAGATGTGTGATGGCAGCAACTGATTGGCGGGCCGGTTCGCGGTAGCATGCAGGAGATGAGATCTGAGTCTGTTTCTTCGCTCACATCCGCTGCCGCCCGCGAACGATTCCCTGCTGCCTGGCAGGTTCTCACGGGGGCAATCGAGGCGCACGCCTTTCCCGGCTGCGCCTTCGGAGTGCTGGCAGCCGGGCGGACGATGACGGGCGCACTGGGCCGGTTCACCTACGAAGCGGACTCTGCGACCGTGACGGCCGAGACGGTCTTCGATGTGGCAAGCCTGACCAAGGTGGTGTCGACGACGGCTGCGGCGATGCTTCTGCATCAGAACGGGCATCTGGATGTCGATACTCCGCTGGGCGATCTGCTGCCGGGTTTCGTCATTGGCCGCGAGCGTGGCGATGCGGCACGCAGTGTTACGCTGCGCCATCTGCTGGCGCACAGCTCAGGGCTGCCGGGCTACGTGAAGTTCTTTGAGAGCGCCACGACGCCGTACTCACTCTTCCGCGCCTGCCTGGAACTCAAGCTCGAGGCCGAACCGGGTACGCGAGCTGAGTACTCCGATCCGGGGTTCATCCTGCTGGGCAAGGCGCTCGAGGTTCTGCTGCGCGAGCACCTGCCGGGGTGGGTGCGACGCGAGGTCTTTGCACCGCTTGGCCTGACAGCCACCGGATTCTGTCCGCCGCAACGCACAACCATTCCACCGACTGAAGAGGACCTCGCCTTCCGGCAGAGAATCATTCAGGGTGAAGTGCAGGATGAAAATGCGTATGTGCTCAAGGGAGCAGCGGGGCATGCCGGGTTGTTCTCGAATGTTCCCGATCTGCTTTGCTTCGCTCAGGCAATTCTGCATGCCGGAATGGATGGCGAGACAAATCAGTCCGGAGTCCGTCTATTCGAGCGGGGGGCAGTGGAGTATTTTGCACAGCGCCAGCAACCGGAAGGAAGCTCTCGCGCGCTGGGGTGGGATACGCCATCAGAGAAGTCATCCGCAGGCAGACATTTTTCGCAGCGCTCCATCGGGCACCTCGGTTATAGCGGCTGCTCCCTGTGGATCGATCTCGATGCGGAGGTTGCAGTTGTGCTGCTCACCAACCGCACATGGCCCGACCGGCAGAGCCAGTTGATTCGCGAGATCAGGCCCGCCTTTCACGATGCAGTGCGTGAGGCTCTCTAAGGTACTTTAGAAAATCGCATGGCTTCGTTTGCATGGCGTGAAAGTCTGCTGCCTCGATATTTGCGGGGCTGATTCCGAGGCTGTAGTTTCAAGCAACAACATTTGTTAGAACGAGATAAGCTATTACTGCCGGATGTTCCTTTTGGCTCTTCCCTTTGCCGATATTCTTTACGGGCTTGCGCACTTTCCGGATACAATCAAAAATTGGGGACCGAATGTGATGCTAACCAGCACGATGATTCCAGAGGCAACCGGTAGTCATAGGAATGGAAACGGAAATGGCGCCGGAACCGACCCAACCTCTCTGCTCGAGCACCTCATTACCGAAAGTCCGAATGAGGCATCTCAAGGTTTCGATACAAAGTCCGCACTGGAAATTGCCCGAGTCATTAACCACGAAGACGCCAAGATCGCCGGAGCAGTGAAGAAAGCGATTCCGGAGATAGCACAGGTCATCGATCAGGTGGCACGCAGCCTGCGCGATGGGGGCCGGCTTATTTATGTAGGCGCCGGATCAAGCGGACGAATTGCAGCACTGGACGCCTCTGAATGTCCTCCTACTTACTCGACAGCGCCAGGCCAGGTGCAGTACATCATGGCCGGCGGACCCAAGGCGCTTGCTTCGGCCGTCGAGGTCAACGAAGACTCTGAAGAGCTGGGCCAGCGGGACATTGCCCGCCGCCGGCCCACACGCAAAGACGTGGTGATCGGGGTCTCGGCTTCGGGGCGCACTCCGTATGTGGTGGCTGCTGTGGCCTATGCCCGCGCACGCGGGGCAAAGACCGCTGCTGTTACCTGCAACCATGGCACACCTCTCTCAGCTGCCGCCGATACTACTATCGTTGCCGAGGTAGGACCCGAGGTCATCTCGGGGTCGACGCGCATGAAGGCCGGCACAGCACAGAAGATGGTGCTGAATATGATCACCACCGGCGCCATGACCCGCATGGGCTATGTGTACGAGAACCTGATGGTCAACGTGCACATGCAGAACTCCAAGCTGGTCGAGCGTGGTATCCGCATTCTGATGAGCGCCTGCAAGATCGATCGCGCCACGGCGGTGGAGACGATCAAGAGCGCCGGCCGCAGCGTTCCGGTTGCGCTGGTGATGCTCAAGGCCAGAGTGGACAAGCCGGAAGCAGTGCGCCGACTTGCAAAGTCCGACGGCAATGTAAGGCTGGCTATCGAGGATAACTCGGCGGAGTTGTAAAGAGCTTGCAATCGATCAGGCGACCGAGGTGAGGTGGCGTGAGTGCAGATGCGGGGAAGCAACTGGATCACGATAACAAAGAGCTACCCGACGTTACCGAGCCTCGCGGATTTGGGCAGAGACTAGCTGACTTCTTTAAAAAACCGGAAAGTTTTACGCTGCTTGGATCGATTACCCTTTTCTGCGGCTTGCTCTGGTTTGGTCCGGAAATCATTGAAAAATTCAAGACTGTGAAGGAAGTCCTGAGGGACTTCCTCGCAGGAGCATTCGAGCCGCATGCCACAGGCGAGATACAGCCAATAGCAATTGCTCTGGCTATGATCGTTCTCGGCGCGTTGTTCACCTCAACGCTCTACTCGATCATCACTGTCCTGGCAACGCGCTCGCTGCGAAGAAATTACGACACGGCCAGCAGGAACGAGCGACAACTTGGCTTCGATCTTCAGCAGGTCCGCTCTGAACGGGATCAACTGAAGGGGGTTTTGTCCGCCCTGGAAGCCGAAAGGGATTCCCTGCGCAGTGAGCGCCTGCAGGCGCAGCAGGCTTTGGATATGGCACGCGACCGGCTGGACGCGATCCTCAGTGAAACTGTACGCAGCGTATCCAGAATCCGCCGGCAAATGTTCCCGAGTGCCGTTCACGGAAAAGGCAAAACCTTCCGCAAGGTGCAAATCTCTTATCTCATATCGAACGATTTCAGCGTGGAGGTGCGCCGGCGGTATACGATCCGCGCCGGCGATACAGCTCTGCACTTATGGGGTATCTCGGTGGCTGCCTCAAGCGATGCTCTGCCTGCATCCAACTTCGCTGACATTGAGTTTCAATTGCTTGCGCGCAGTACGGGCTCGGAAGTCGTCTATCTCCCCGCAGAAAATGACCGGTTGAACAAGACGGCCTGCATCTTCTTTTTGCCGGCAGTGCAGCCAGGGGAGGAACGAGAAATCGAAGTAGCTTATCGCTGGCCAGGACTTTTGCTGGGCTTGCAAAAGAAAGGCTGGGAAGACATTATTCACACTTTCAAAAGCGCCGGTACGATTGAGGAATTTGAGCTGGAGGTGTTTCTCGAAGACGGTACCGGAGGGCAACTGGGCTGTTATGAAACCGGGGCCAAACTCCCTAGCGCAGCTATTAGCGCTGCAACAAACGACCGAGGCTGGAGGGGCTGGCGTTACAGCGGTAAGAAGATTCCACCTGAGCTACTTAACGATGACATCGCTGCCCGGGTGGAATGGAAACGATCCTGACCGGGCGTTTTACGCCTCGAATTCGTCTTTCTCACGAATGCGCATGTCAGTCTCCTTTGCTTCCTTCCTTACACAAGCAGTATAGCATTTCCTTAAGATTGAGCTCTATGTTGGGTTCGCTTGCGGAAATCCGGGGCACCGAGGCAGGCACCAGGCCTGCCTGGTTTTATTGGGCCGGATTACTGCGCCTGCGGCCGCTCACGGTTGTCGCGGCGGTTGGCGAGCATCTGTTCGAACTGCTGCTTCTGCGAGTCGGTGAGCAGGGCTTCGATCTTGTTACGGCTGTCGAGCATTACGTTGCGCATCTTCATGCGGCGGTCACGCGGCATCAGGGACTGATCGGCGCGGATGTTCTGGATCTGCTGCTGGCGGTCGGCGATGATGGGCTGAAGCTGCGCGACCTGATCCTGCGTGAGGCCGAGTTGACGGCCGAGCCGCTGCGCGGCGCGCGCGGGATCGATGGCTCGGCGTGGCTCCTGCGGTTGCGCTGCCTGAGCTGGCTGCTGCTGGGTTTGCCCGGCTTGCGGCGCGATGCCGACCTCGGACTGGCTCTGGCCGGGAGCCTGGGCCATGGCGAGCCCAGTCAAAAGAAATGCTCCCAACACAAGGGAAAGACTGCGAGTGCGCATTGTTTTTGGTTCCTCCGTGGGCCAGCTTTTTGCCGGCCTGGTTGCCCGGTATAGACACAGCGCGTCCAATCAAGTTGCGGAAGCGTGCAGATGAGCCAGTCACAGCTCGGGCGTAGAAATAGGATGGAACCAGCCAACTTTAGTAGACTCAACGGCAGCATGGTCGATTTTCATTGCACTCCCTCCCGCCTGATGCGGGCGCTGGCCGTAGCGCTGTGCGCCGCCGCTTCCCTCACCTCTCTTGCCGCAGCGCAGGGCACGCATCTGTGGACCCAGTCGCAGCTTGAGGAGTTTGAAAAGGGCACGCCCCAGGGCGTTGCACTCACCAGCGATGGACGGCTGCTCGAAGGACCCGGCCTGAAAGAGGTTGTTACCACTCCTTCGACCTTCGTGTGGTCAGTGGCAGCGGATAAGAACGGCGTTGCTTATCTGGGGACAGGCTCGCCGGCGACGGTGCTGCGCGTGGGCAGCGATGGGAAAGCATTCACGCTCTTTGAGTCGCGCGATGTGAGCGTGCAGGCACTTGAAACTGGACCGGATGGCGCGCTTTATGCGGCCACCATGCCCAGCGGCAAGGTGTACAAACTCAAGCCGGACGCGACCGCGAAGCAGGATGATTCGAACGCAACGGTTGTCTTCGATCCGGCAAAGCTTGACGGTGAAGGCAGTGCGAAGACGGATGCGGACAAGTCCACTACGAACCCGCACTACGTGTGGGATCTGACGTTCGATTCGACAGGGCGGCTCTACATTGCGACAGGCGGTCCCGGAGCTGTTTATCGCGTCGACCCAGCGAAGCCAGCCACTGCGGCAGAGCTCTTCTTCAAAAGCGATGAGGCGCACATCCGCACGCTGGCCTGGGATGCGAAGGGAAACCTGATTGCCGGCTCAGATGGCTCGGGACTGGTTTATCGCATTGATCCGCAGGGCAAGGGCTATGTGCTGTTTGAAGCGCCGCGGCGCGAGATCACGTCAGTTACTGTAGCGGCAAACGGCACCATATATGCCGCCAGCGTTGGAGACAAGAGCCATAATCCGCTGCCTCCGCTGCCTGTACAAGGCGTGGGTGCGGTGACCGTAACGATTGTGCAGCCGGGTTCGGTGCAGGCCGTGAATCCGAGCAGCGCCGTGCCGGAGGGCACCGAGATCTATGCGATTGCCGAAGGCCAGGCTCCGCGCAAGTTGTGGGCAAGCAAAGACGATATTGTCTACGCGCTGGCCAGCCGCAAGGACGGGCTGCTTGCACTGAGCGGAAATCGCGGACACATCTACCGCATTCAGGATGACGGCAGCTATGCGGATGTAGGGCATCTCGACGCGCAGCAGGGATTGAGTATGGCCGCACAGGGCTCGAACATATTGATCGGCACGGGCAACACCGGCAAGCTGGTTCGTCTGGGTGCGACCGAGCAGCACGAGTATGCGAGCGATGTACTCGATGCGGGCGCGCTGGCAAAGTTCGGGCGTATTGAGGTCGAGCCGGGCTCGCAGAGCTATGAGATTCTGACCCGCACCGGCAATGTGGAGCAGCCAGTGCGCGGATGGAGCGAGTGGGAGCCGCTCAAGGATGGCTCGGTTGCCTCTCCGCCGGGGCGATTTTTGCAGTGGAAGGCTGTGCTGCATCCCAACGGAGTTATGGGCGGCGTGGGCGTGAACTATCTGCCGGTAAATGCTGCGCCGGTGGTGGATGAGATCGTGGTGGTGCCGGGAGCGCGACTCAATCAGCAGAGTTCGATTGGCCAGCAGCAGACGGTGCAGATCTCGCTTCCCTCTTCCGGTCAGAGTTCGGCCAGCTTTGACGCCAACAGCAACAGCTCGCCGCTGCAGGCGACGAAAGACAAGACGGCGGTGACCGTACGCTGGGCTGCGCATGACGACAACGGCGACGACCTGATCTACTCGCTCTACCTGCGCGGCGATGGCGAAACCGTGTGGCGGCTGCTGAAAGACAAGATCACCGACAAAGCGTACAGCTTTGACGCAACCCTTGTCCCCGATGGCGGCTACCAGGTGAAAGTTGCCGTTTCAGACGAACCCTCGCACACTCCGGGCACTGCGCTTACCGGTGAAAAGATAAGCGACCGCTTTGTGGTGGACACAACACCGCCCGATATAACGGAACTGAAAGCAGCCATCGAGACGCATACCTGCATTACGCAGCCCTGCAAGCAGCCGGTGCACATTACATTTACGGCGCAGGACACGACCTCGCCCATTGCGCACGCAGAGTACTCACTTGACGCCGGGCCGTGGCAGTACATCAATCCGGTCGGCGAGCTCTCCGATTCGAAGACTGAGCGCTACGATGTGCTGATACCGGATGCGGTAGACGGCAAGCCAGCCGAACATCTCATCGCCGTGCGTGCCTATGACCGCTATGACAACGTCGGCGTGGCGAAGACGGTGATCCCGGCGCAGGGCAAGTAGATGCGATTCGAGCTTTATGTTGCGGCGCGCTATCTCAGGGCCAAGCGGCGGCAGGCTGTGGTGGGCGTAGTTACGGCCATCTCGGTTGCCGGCGTCACGGCAGGTGTTGCAGCGCTCATCATCGCACTGGCCATCACCAACGGCATGCGCCGCGACTTGCAGGACAAGCTCGTCGACTCGAGTGCGCACATCCAGTTGATGGCAACCGAGGGCGAAGGCATCCGCAATTGGCAGCCACTGATGGAGCAGGTGCGCAGGGTGCCGCACGTGGTGGCTGTTTCACCGGGGCTTTGGGAGCAGGTGCTGGTTGCACATGGCGGAGCGCGGGCGCAGGGAGCGCTGATCGAAGGCATTCTGCCCGACGAAGAGATGAGGGTGAGCCACCTGCTGGACAAAGCAACGCCCGGCGCGGTGCAGTCGCTTGAACCAGCGTCAGCGGATGAGCATGGAGCATTACCGCCGATTGTGCTGGGCAGCGATCTGGCGGAGACCATCGGCGCCAGCGTTGGCGACGCTGTGATGCTGGTGAGCCCGCAGGGCGAGCTCACGCCTATGGGCATCGTTCCAAAGTATGTGCAGTTCCGGCTGGCCGGCACGTATCATACCGGCTTCTACCAATACGACTCGGGCATGGGCTTTCTGCGGCTGGCTGATGCACAGCGGCTGTTTGCTGAGCCAGATCTGCTTTCGGTCATCGGCTTCCGTGTGGACGATCCCAACCACGCACCGCAGATTGCGAAAGAGATTGAGCAGGTGGCCGGCAAGGGCTACATGACCACCAACTGGACCGATACGAATCGCGAGCTCTTTCAGGCACTGCGGCTCGAGCAGATCGTTACGTTCATCGTGATCGCGCTTATTGTGGTTGTGGCCGCGTTGAATATCCTGATTGCACTCACCATGATGGTGATGGAGAAGACGCGCGACATCGCCGTGATGATGAGCTTTGGCGTAGAGCCGGGGCAGGTGCGGCGCATCTTCATGCTGCAGGGCCTGCTGATCGGCGCGATCGGCACGGCGCTTGGGCTGGTGCTCGGCTACCTTGCTTCGTGGGCCGGCAGCTACTATCACATCCCGCTCTCGCCGGATGTCTACTCCATCGACACGCTGCCCTTTGCGCCGCGGCTGATGGACGGAGTGGTTGTCTCTGTGGTGTCGATCGGGATTTCGCTGCTGGCGACGATCTATCCGTCGTCCTCGGCGGCGAGTGTGTTGCCGGCTGAGGCGCTGCGGTATGAGTGAGTGGCTTTGGCAGTACGTCAGTTCGAACCTGGCTTACTTGCGAATGAAAATTCCTGTGCAGTTTTCGAGTTACGGACAACTCGCCCTGAATCGTTTGTCACGGCCATGTTGTCGCGAGTAGCCAAAATGCCAAGCCTCCGATAGCACCTGTCAGAGCGTGCCAGCGAAGCAAGTTCGATCGCCATGCGCCGCCGATCGCAAAAGCAATACTTAAAGCTGAGAGAAGCGTGCCCCGTCGAACGCACCTGTAGAAGAAAGCGTAATCGGGTGCGTAGTTCGGCCCTGTCTTTCCGAATCCGCCACCTCCGGCGAAAAGGATGATCCAAAGCGCAAAGAGTGCCGACGCCGTTGCTAGCGAGAATCCGGCGAACGACAAGGTCGAACTGATCTTCCAAATTCGCGGCCTCTGCTTGATCCATCGCACCCACCCCCATACCAGCATGATTGGAGCGGTCAAGTAGCCCAGAGCGATAAGAAAGGTGAAGAGAACGACAGATCCAGCAGTCATGTCGAATGGCCTTATTCACAAAGCCTACACCGCCAACTCCTCAGCCCTCGCGTTCGCGGCTTCCGATACAAGCCACAGCGGCATTCCGGGCGAGTGACCGGCAATCCGGAAGCTATCTCTGTGGCAATCGCACAAATGGCCGAAGACCGGCATGCCTGTTGAATGCCTTTGATTTCATATTGAGATGCCGTTACTGCTTTTGACAATGTGACACATTTTGCGCCACATCGAAATCATGCCGAGCGTCAATCTTCGCCAGCTTCGCGACACCCGTCAGCTCAAGGCGTGGCTCAAGGCAGGTAAAACTGTCGAGTTGCGCGAGCGCAATAACGTCCTTGGCCGCATTGTGCCCGAAAAACAAGCCACCCGGCCCACCGAATGGCCTGATTTCGAAGCGCGCCGGAAACGCATCTTCGGTGACCGCATCATTCCAGCGGTTGAAATACTCATTGAGTCCAGAGAGGACCGCTTTTGAGCTTCTGCGTGGATTCGAGCTTTCTCGTTTCGAAGTACATTCCGGATATTCATTCCGCCGAAGCGGACCGGCGTATGCTCCACAAGCCGATCATCTGGCTCACTCAGCTGAATTACGCTGAGTTTGCTCACGCGATTCACCAGTATGTCTTTCGCAGGGCGTTTACGTCAGCGGACGCCCGTCTTATCTGGGCGGACTTCGAGCATGACTGCGCGCACGGGATCTGGTCTCAGATCGATTGGCCCGAAGAAACTTGGGAGACGAGCGCCGACCTGGCGCGACGCTTTGGTCCCACGCTTGGCGTTCGCACGCCGGATTCGTTGCATGTGGCTTGCGCGCTTGAACTCAAGGCGCGGCGCTTCTGGACATTTGATGAGCGGCAGATGCGATTGGCTGAAGCAGTGGGACTCAATACTGCGCCCTGATCAACAGGTCACGATCCATTGGCTTATTGCGGCGTAATGATTCCGCCCAGCGCGTGGCGGCGCGGCAGAACGATGCCGCGATGGTCGATTTCGGCGGGCGCGGCTTTGGGCGTGTCGGGAATGTTGTTTTCACGCTCTACGAGTGCGCCACCGCAGGCCGGACACCAGTCGGCTGCGGTCTTTTCACCGAGGACGGCGTGGCATTGAGTGCAGATGCGCTCCATATACACAGCTTAATAGATTGAACGGCTGTTCACGGCATCGCAAACGGCTTGCCGGTACACTGAAGGTATGCATCCTCCGGTTCGCCTGGTGGCCATCGACATGGACGGCACGCTTCTGCCCACGCTCTCAACCCAGGTGAGCCCGCGGAATGCGCAGGCGCTGCGCGCCGCACAGCAGGCGGGGATTACCGTGGCCATCGCTACCGGACGCCGCGCTGCCTATACCACGCCGCTGCTCGAAGGCCT
>DASZXD010000208.1:0-13747 GCA_035546015.1 Occallatibacter sp. | reverse complement strand
ATCGGCGAGGAGCACTCCGGCAAGGATCGGCGCGACCCGTCACGCATTCCTCCCGATCTTCTCGAAGAGGTCTTTGACCTGAATATGCAGCTCGAAGAGATGCGCATGGGCAAGAAGATGGGCGAAACCGACCCTGAAGTGGAAGCGAATTTAATCGCGGCAAAAAAGAAGTTCGACGGCCTGCTCGAAGAAGTGGACCGCGACCTGCGTGTGCAGTGGAAGGCCTGGGATGAAGGCGACAGTGCTGCACGCGGTGCTGCGCAAAAAACCATGGTCACGCTGCTCGACCGCCGCCGCTACCTCAACAACCTGGTCCGCGATGTGACCGAGACACTTGGAGCTTGATCCGCAATCATGGCTGAAGGACGCATTGTCGGCATCGATCTGGGAACCACCAACTCCCTGGTTGCATACATGGAAGGCGATAAGCCGGTGGTCATTCCCGGCGTGGATGGCTCGAACCTCGTGCCATCTGTTGTTGCGCTCGACCCCATGCCGGCTGAAGGAGGCCGGCCCACAGTTACCGTTGGCAACAGCGCGCGCAAGGCGCTGATTGAGACGCCGGAGCGCGTCATCTACTCCGTCAAGCGGCTCATGGGCCGCAGTCTGGCTGAAGTACAGAGGGAGCTCAAGTTCTTCCCCTTCCGCCTGGCAGACGATGTGGAAGCAGGCGAGGTGCCGCGTGTGCAGCTTGGAGAGCTGCGCTTTACGCCGCCGGAGATCTCCGCCTATGTGCTGCGCCAGCTCAAGAAGAACGCCGAGCGGTTCTTTGGCGCGCCAGTCACCCAGGCCGTAATCACCGTCCCCGCCTACTTCAACGATGCCCAGCGTCAGGCCACCAAGGACGCGGGCCGCATGGCGGGCCTGGATGTGCTGCGCCTGGTGAACGAGCCCACCGCAGCCGCGCTTGCCTACGGGCTGGACCGCGCGAAGGAAGGCACAATCGCCGTCTACGACCTGGGTGGCGGCACTTTCGATATCTCTATCTTGAAGCTGCGCGACGGGATCTTCGAGGTGCAGTCCACCAACGGCGACACGCATCTTGGCGGCGACGATATCGACAACCTGCTGCTGGCCATCGCGCTCGATGAGATTCACGCCGAGCATGGCGTGGATCTGCGCAGGGACCCCGCTGCCGTGCAGGCGCTGCGCAAGGCTGCGATTGACGCCAAGATCAGACTCTCGAGCGAGCAGGCTGCATACTTCGACATTGAGCTGCCCAACGGCGACCGCTATCAGCGTGAGATTCCGCGCGAGGTCTTCGAGCATCTTATCGAGCCGGTGCTCAGCCGCACTGCCGGTCCGTGCAAGCAGGCGCTTGCCGACGCGGGCATCACAGCCGGCCAGATTGATGAGGTCGTGCTCGTCGGTGGCTCTACGCGTATTCCCGCTGTTCGCAAGCTGGTCGACGATCTCTTCAACCTGAGTGCGCGCGGCAAAAAGCCGCACATCGAGTTGAATCCCGATGAGGTCGTTGCGCTGGGCGCCGCGGTGCAGGCCGATATTCTTGCCGGTGCATCGAAGACGACCGAAGAACTATTGCTGCTCGACGTAACACCGCTTTCGCTGGGCATTGAGGCGCTGGGCGGCGTAGTCGCCAGGATCATCACCCGCAACTCGACCATTCCTGCCTCAGCCACGGAGCATTTCACCACCGGCGTGGACGGGCAGACTAACGTGGCGATTCACGTGGTGCAGGGCGAGCGCGAACTGGCTGCAGACTGCCGCTCGCTGGCACGCTTCGATCTCAAGGGCATTCCGCCCATGCCGGCAGGACTGCCGCGCATCGAGGTCAGGTTTCTGATTGACGCCGACGGAATCCTGCAGGTCTCCGCGCGTGAGCAGCGCAGCGGCAAGCAGGCCGAGATCGAAGTAAAGCCGACGTACGGATTAACCGACGATCAGGTCGAGGGCATGATCCTCGACTCCTTCGATCACGCCGAAGAAGACTTCGCCAGGCGGCTGCTCATTGAAGCGCGCAACGAGGCCGAGTCGATTCTCACCAAGGTCGAGCAGGCGCGCACCAATCCCGCATGGGCACTTTTGAGCGCCGCGGAGCAATCTGCAATTGATGAGGCGCACAAGCATCTGACCTCGGCCAAAGCCGGCAGCGATCTGAACGCTATTCGCGAAGCTACAGCCGGCCTCGACCAAACTACGCGGCGGCTCGCCGAACTGATGATGGATGCGGCCGTCTCCAGCGCGATTCGCGGCAAGACCATGGAAACTGCGGGCCAGGAGCTAAGCGACAATATCACTGCGCCGCACCCGATGGCCGCTGCAGAGTTCAAATAGTAGCAATTTAGCAGGTCAGCAACCGAGAGTTTAGGAAGATCAGTTATGAGCGAAGTAGTCACGACAAACATTCCCCCTGAGAAGCTGGTGCGTGTCACCTTTGAGCCCGAGGGCAAAACAGTCGAGTTCGAATATGGCACCATGCCTTACGATCACCACGGCAAGCCGATGTCGTTCCTCGATGTCGCGGAGAACTTCGGCATCTTTCTCGATCACGCCTGCGGCGGCGTCTGCGCCTGCACAACGTGCCACCTCTGGATCAAGGATCAGACCGGCATTACCGAAGCCGACGACGACGAGCTCGACCGGCTCGACATGGCCGCCGACCAGCAGCTCAACTCGCGCCTCGGCTGCCAGGCCGTGATCACCGGGCCCGGCAATTACGTGGTCGAGATTCCCAAGTGGAACCGCAACTACACGTCGGAAGGCAAGCCGCTGACGCTGGCTGAAGGCAAGTAGCTCCACGCACTCTGTCCAAAGGGAAGAAAATATGCCGCGCGAGATTTACTGGACCGACGCCGAAGAGATCGGCATTCAACTGCAGGAAAAGTATCCCGAGATCGATCCGCTCACCGTGCGTTTCACCGATCTGCATCGTTACGTCACTGAGCTCGATGGCTTCGCTGACGACCCGGCGAAATCGAACGAGTCCAGGCTCGAAGCCATCCAGATGGCCTGGCACGAAGAGTACCAGGAGGCGCTGAGATAACTTCAGCCGGCGAATGCGGTGTGGTGTGAAAGCGAAAGTACGTTCCCGTCGGGGTCTTTGAACCACGCCACCTTGTCACCGCCGGGGAAGGTGCAGATACCCCTTTCATCCTGGTTCATATTCGGGTATCGCGTGAAGGCAACACCTTTCGCAGCTAATCCATCCAAGACGGACACAATATCGCTGCACTCCCAGCCGAGCACCGTATGCTGCGCGGGCGTAAAGCTGGAAATTTTGCTGATGCGCAGCATCACGCCATTCATATTGAAAACCAGCGCAAAACCATCGTCGCGCAGAAACTTCAGGCCAAGCGTGTCGCGGTAAAACGCAATTGCGGCATCTGGATTTTGCGTGAGCAGAAATGTGACAACGCTATCCATGGCTCTCTCCTCAATCCTGATTTTCCCGCCGCTCGCTCCAGCCGAAGGCATTCTCGAAGTGCACGAACTCCTTCTTCTCGCCTGGCACAAGGTAGACGCTCAAAACATCGAAGCGTACCTGCGGCGGAGTCGGCCGTGGTAATTGACGCACATACCGGCGCGCCAGTCTGCGCACCGTGCTGCGCTTGTGGCTGTCCACCGCTGCTTCGGCTGGCGTAATGTCGTGCGCCGTGCGCGTCTTCACTTCAATGAAGCAGAGCAGCTCACCCTGCCATGCAATGAGATCCAGATCGCCGGGCAGGTTCCCGGCAGACCATCGCCGTGCCACCACAACATATCCCTTGCGTCGCAGATAGAAAAACGCAGCGTCCTCGCCCTCGGTGCCAATCAGCAGATGGGCTGCCGGCGCAGGTTCCCGTTCACGTCTGCGCGCAACCTGGTCGAGAGCAGACAACGACCGCTCCAGCCCATGGATCCGCATCTCTCGAAGCAGCCGCATCGCAGACCATTCTCACCCCGCGCGCGCGCAGATGCAATTTCAAAAACAGAACGAGGCCGGCGATCCAATCGCCGGCCTCATGCATTTCAACAGCAATATTCGCGCGGATTGGCTTAAACCGCTACTCCAGCCAGCGCCGCAGTCTGCTCGTGTTCTTTCTCCACAATCGTCAGCGACTCTTCCAGAATATCGAGCGCAACGGTCGCTTCTTCCTTGTTCACAACGAGCGGAGGCGAGAGGCGCAGCGAAGTTTCGCCGCAGCCCAGCAACATGAGCCCGCGCTCGAAGGCCAGCGTTTCCACGCGATTGCGCAGCTCCGCAGCCGGTTCGCGCGTAGCCTTGTCCTTCACCAGCTCAATGCCGATCATCAGCCCGCGTCCGCGCACATCGCCCACAAGTGGGTGCGTGTCGACCCATCCGCGCAGCCGCTCCAGCATGAACTCGCCCACGATCGCCGCGTTGGCGATCGCTTCGCGCTCCAGAATGTCCATGGTGGCCAGCGCGGCGGCAATCGACACCGGATTGCCGCCGAAGGTCGATGCGTGCGAACCCGGCACCCAGTCCATCACCTCGGCACGGGTCATGCAGATGCCCAGCGGCATGCCGCTGGCGATGCCCTTGGCGATGCAGACCATATCGGGTTCTACACCCGAGTGTTCCACGGCCCACCACTTGCCTGTGCGCCCCGCGCCGCACTGCACTTCATCCACCACCAGCAGAATCCCGTGGCGGTCGCAGATGGCGCGCAGCTCCTGCATGAAGTTGTCCGGCGCGACTACGTAGCCGCCCTCACCCTGGATGGGCTCGATGAAGATGGCCGCAACCTCCTCGGGAGGCACCGTAGTCTTAAAGAGCTTCTCCTCGATGAAACGCGCACAGCCAAGGCTGAAGGCCTCCTGATCCTGCGGCCCGCCTGTGCATCCGCGATAGGCGTAGGGGTAGCGGACGTGCGTTACGCCCGGCACCAGCGGCGAAAAGCGGCGCTTCTGCTGCGGCTTGGAGCCGGTGAGCGACAGCGCGCCCATGGTGCGCCCGTGGAATGCGCCGAAGAACGAGATCACCTGCTGGCGGCCTGTGTGATAACGGGCCAGCTTGAGAGCGCACTCGATGGCCTCGGCGCCTGAGTTGCCATAGAAAAACTTGTGTGGTCCGCGCATGGGCGCAACCGCTGAGAGCCGCTCGGCCAGGTCGGTGAGGTGCTCGTTATAAAAATCGGTGCCCGAGATGTGCAGGAGCTCTGCTGCCTGCTTCTGGATAGCGGTAACAACCTCGGGATGGCAGTGGCCGGTCGAGTTCACGGCAATGCCCGCGGCAAAGTCGAGAAACTCGTTGCCATCCACATCGGTAACGCGGATGCCGCGGCCGCTCTTGGCCACCAGCGGATAGGAGCGCGTATAACTTGGCGAGATGAGCCGGCTGTCGGCCGCTACGGCGGCCTTGGCCTTTGGTCCGGGCAGCGGACCTACCAGCTTGGGTCCAAATTGGGCGTGCAGTTCCTGCTTATTCATAAACCTTCTCCTCGGCAGATTCCGGTTGCGCGGCCATGCGCGATTCAGATGTGACGCAGCCGCTCATCCCGCTATTCCGGGACCATCTTTAATCAAGACGCGTGCGAGGATCTTCGGCGGACCAGTTGCTCTTAATCGCCGCCGAAGAGGCTAGGTCGTGTGCGGATGGGCAGCACACGCAGATGCCGCCGCGGGCAGATGCCGCGCGCACGGGACCCCGACCAGCGCTTGGTAACCGGCGCAGTCAGCAGTTCTCTTGAGGCGTGTGTATGCATAGGAATTCCGCTGTTTTGAGGATAGCACGCAGGAATAGCCGATTTCTATGCACTAAAGCGGCGCCTTATCGAAGGCCGAGGCTGGAACCAGAGGCGTGGCTTCATCGCCGTCCAGCGCAACCGGCATCTGCTCAAAGGCGCGCAGGCTCTCCTCATCGGCGGCTATCGCCATCCAGCACACCGCGCCCCTTTTCAGCACGCCGCATGCAATCTCCACCGTGTACTGCAACTCGGTGTGCCCTTTGGGATTGCCCTTTGCACGCTCAGCCCAGAAGGGATGGCTGCCCAGCGAGTAGCTGCTCTGCATTGGGCCGGTCAGGTCGAAGGCCTGCTTGAGCCCATCCGCGGCCCCTGAACCAAAGCCGGCCAGATCGTCGGCCGTCATCACCTGGCCGAAACAATTGAAAGGCAAAGCTATCACCACAATCACAGAGGCCGGGTCGCCGTGCCGTGCTGTCTCCGGCACGCGGATACAGGCCGTACCCTTCGGCGGTGGCAAAAGTGGTGAGGAGGCGGGAGGCGTGGCTTTTTGCGGCTCCGGGTTCGATGCCAACACCGTCCAGCCGGGCGGCAGTTTGTAGCTGAACCCGATTGTCGAGGTCGGATCAACCGCGGATGGCGCAGCCGTACCCTGCGCCGAAGCCGCCGCACAACAAAGCCCTGCAATCAGCCAGACACCGAGCCTTTGCATCAAACTGCCTCGTCAACCGAACCGGAGCCATGCATTCTCGGCAGCCGGCCCATCGGCTTACTTAACAAAGAACGCCGCAGCCACGCAGGCAATCCCCGCCGCTGAGAACACAAGCCCCAGGTACCAATAGATGCGGCTTCGGGTCAGCAGGGTCACCGAGGTGATGACCAGACCGATCTCGAGCAGCGCTTCGGCCAAATCGAACCGGCTGCCGCGGGCCTCGGCCCTCTCCACATCAGCCCCCAGCTCGTTAGCCTTCTGCTCCGCCTCCTTGAGATCGTCTGCCCATTTCTTCTGATGATCGGCATAGGACTTGGCCAGCTTGTCCGCTGCGTCCTTGTTGGTCACGGTCATCACGCTCAGCAGGTCCAAGGCCAGCTCCGTGTCACTCGAGCGGATCTTGTGCGCCTGGTAGAAGTTCCACTGGTCGGTGGCCTGGTTCTGCCGTAAGACCGCCTCTGTATGTGTGCGGTGACCCAGCACTGTGGTAATGGCCACCAGAACGGCCAGCACAGCCATAGTGAAAGCAACCGGACGCATGCTCGACTCATGCGATCCGTGCTCTGCGTGTTCCTGCAGTTCCTGTGCTTCGTTTGCTTCCATGGGGGAGAGTCTCACTCGTGGCTTACAAGGCTATGAGTATAATCTGCGGGCATGAGGTTTGACCCCATAATGCGGCTCCGTCTCAGTGTGAGTAGCACCAGCTGTGCAGCAGGGCCTTATAAACCCCGGTAAACGCCGGATCAGCGTACCGGAAGGGGGCAGCACCCTCGCCCGCCGCCACATTTAAGCTGAAGGCTGAAAGCTGTTCTCTCACTTCCGCTTCCAGCGCACGCCGTCCTTCGAGTCCTCGATTACGATCCCTTTTTCCGCAAGCTCGTTGCGAATCTGGTCCGCGCGTGCGAAATCCCTGCGCTTCTTGGCCATGGCGCGCTCGGCCAACAGCGCCTCCACCTGCTCGTCGGTCAGAGCATGACGCACCCGCAGCTCGGGAGCCACATCGTCCGTACGCCCGGCCTGCTCCGCCCACTCCAGCGCACGCTGCGAGGGCTCGGCGTCGTTGTCCTCGATCACATCGAAGACCGCGTCGAAGTCTTTCAGCACCGCAAGAATCGCATCCCGGTCGCCTGCAAAGAACTGCCCCTGGTCCATGGCCGTGTTGGCGCTGCGCACCAGCTCGAAGACCGGTGCGCGGGCTTCGGCTGTATTCAGGTCGTTGGCCAGTGCTTCCATGTAAGTTTCGCGCGCACGCTTCGCCGCCGTCTGCATCTCCGGGTCCTCGCCCGCAGCAAAGTTCCCAGTAGTCAGCCGGTGATGAAACGTCCGCAGCCGCTCGATGGCATTGGTCGCGTCGGTCAGCCCGTCGAAGGTGAAGTTGAGCTGGTGCCGGTAAGGAACCGAGATCAGCGCCAGCCGGATCGCCGAGGCCTTGTACCCCTTGAGCAGCAGGTCGCGCAGCGTGTAAAAGTTGCCCTCGCTCTTGGACATCTTGCGCCCGTCCACGAGCAGAAAGCGCACATGCATCCAGTGCCGGGCGAACTGTTTTCCTGTCGCTGTCTCGCTCTGCGCAATCTCGTTCTCATGGTGCGGAAACATCAGGTCCTCGCCTCCGGCGTGCAGGTCGAAGCTCTCGCCCAGATACTCCATGGCCATGGCCGAGCATTCGATGTGCCAGCCGGGCCGTCCGCGCCCGATTGCCGTATCCCACGAGGTCTCGCCGGGCTTGGCGGCCTTCCACAGCGCAAAGTCGCGCGCCGAGTCCTTCTCGTACTCGTCCACATCCACGCGCGCGCCGTCTTCCATGCCGGAAAGGTCCTTCTTGCTCAGCTTGCCATAATCAGGAAACGCCGCCAGCCTGAAGTACCACGAGCCGTCCTCGGTCTTGTAAGCCGCACCGGCCTTTTCGAGCTTCTCCACCAGCTCCACCATCTTCTGAATGTGCTCGGTCGCGCGCGCAATCTGCTCAGGCCGCTCCACGCGCAGCCAGTCGAGATCCTCAAAGAAGGCCTGCTCAAACTTCGCGGTGTAATCGCCGATAGGCACGCCCGCCGCCGCCGCGTTGCGGATGATCTTGTCATCCACGTCGGTAATGTTCATGACGTGGCGCACCTCAACTCCGGTGAGCCGCAGGAAGCGTCGCAGGACGTCGATTTCGAGGAAGGTACGGAAGTTTCCGATGTGCCCGTAGTCGTAGACTGTGGGACCGCAGGCATACATGCGCAGCGCATTGCCGTCGGCGGGTGTGAGCGGGTCCTGTTGTCCCGAGAGGGTATTGAAGAGGCGGAGGGTCATCGTTCCTAACAGCGCCTGGAGTCGCACATTGCAGGCGCCCGAAAAGCAGAAATCGGCTGATTTTGCGGCCTTTCTGATTGTAGCAGTGCGAATACCGAGTCCAGAGCCGCCCTACACCCGCAGCTCCCGCCGCGCCGTCTCTGCCACACGCTCAAGGTCTGATGTGGTCAGCACGCGGATCTGGTGCTCCTCCATCGTCTCCACTCCAAAGCGGTACATCGCCAGCCGCTCCGGTTCTTCGTCGGTGGCTCCCAGCTTCAAGGCAGGCTCAACGATTGCCGTCAGCTCCAGCCCGGCCTTCTCAACGCGCTCCACGCCCGTGCGCAAACCTGCGGCGGAAAACGCCAGCACCTTGGCCATTTCAACTCCGGGCTCCAGGCTAACGGCATGAAACATCCGGATCAGCCCATTGGGTCGGTAGCCGGCGTCAATCCGCAGCGGGTCGCCGGGACGGGTGTAGTCCGATGCGGCAATTCTCTTCCGCATCAGCTCCCAGACACCCGCGCGTTCGAACTCGTTCCTCATCTTGGCTTGAATCGCTGCCCGCCCGCTCAACCTGGGCAATTTTTCGCGCGGCGGCGGATCGACGTAGAGCCGCATCAACTCTTCGATACCCGCAATCGGGCTCTCCGCCAGATAGGCGCGCGACTCGGTCATCTGCACAGACAGCGAGAGCGACTCATCGAGCAGCCGCATCAGCCGGCCTTCGCCCTCTTCGGCCAGTCTGCGCCTGAGTTCGCTCTCCATGCATTCCAGCAGCGCCGTGTCCGCATCCGGATCGAGGCAGCGCACCCGCCGCCAGTCGCGCGTAAACCGCACCTCGGCATGTCGGCTCCCATGCTCGCGCAGGATCACGCCGATATGTATGAACTCATTGCGCACTGCGTCCGGCACGTAGCGCAGCAGTTGAAATTCGCAGGGTCTCAGCTCGCTCTCGATTCTCATCGCATGCGTCCCTCAGTTGATGCTAGCCCCATACGCCTCCCGATTCCAGCGCTCCGCGCCTGCTTCCTCACTCGCTTTTCCCCATTGGGGAAACGGCCTGCGGTCCGACTTCGCAAAGGCCTCGATCAGCTCGCGGATCCGGCTCCGGCGTGCCAGAAGCTTTTCGACCAGAGCTTCCATCTCGCCAAGATCGCCGCCATACCATTCGGGAGGAATTTCACCTGCCGCCGCCCATAGTGTCTCGGCCGGCATCCGCTCCATATTGCTCAGCCACGGCTCAAATGCGTTCCACGCTTTTATGTTCTGGTAGACCGTATTCCGAAAGTACACCCCGCGGAGCGGAGCATCCTCAAACCGCCATTCGCCGGCATGAAAGCAGTACCCGAAGTCGATGAACACCGCGCGGTACCGCCTCTCGCGCTGCCGCCGCGTAAAGACCGCCTGCCGTCCGTTGGCATTGCCGGTCCACTTGTCCAGCGCCAGGATGCCGGCAAACTCCGCCAGGTTCTTTACTTCCAGAAGCTGTTCCTCAGGCAGATAGTCGGCCACCTGCCCCGGCATGAGCCCGCCTGCAAATCGCGACCCGAACTGCAGCCCCGGCTTGCAGCGGACCAGAGTCTTGCCCGTCTCCATCACCAGGTCAGGAGTATTGTCAATGAGCCAGCTCGACACCTCGATCAGTTCCGCCTGTGGCACTGTAAGCCCTGCCGCCGCGGCCAGCCGTGAGGCCAGAAATTCGTTGGCCAGCACACGCGTGTGCTGCGGATTGTTCTGGAACTTGACCACGTAGAGGCGCCCGTCGGCGCCGAGCATCAACTGCCCCTGCGCTCCGCCGCGCATCCTCCTGATCTGCTGTACCGCCAGAACCGCCAACCCCGGAACTCCTGAATACTGAGAGGCATTCTAATGCAGCTTTCAGCTTCTGGCTTCTGGCCTCTGGCTTTCTCAATGCTGCAGCGAACTCGATCCGTTGTGCGGTCTATCCTGGTTCTCTCGTGGAAGCAACCAGGTCTTGCGCTGCGCGAAAAAGCTCAAAGCTAGAAGCTGCCTTTTCTTTTTTCCAGCATCTCAGCGCGCGCGGCCAGTGCGATGGCCATGGCCATTACCCGGTCGTCGTGCGTGCCCGGCTGTGCGCCGGTTCCGCCGCCGGCCAGCCGCACAAAGCTGCGGCACTCGGCCAGAAACTTGCGGCTCTTGAACCGCTCTGGCGCATCCACCAGCGTGGCGCCCAGCCGGCCCAGCGCCGCCGGCCGGCTCATGGACGTCGTCAGCCACCCCGGCTGCCCGTTCTGCTCGTAGACCCTCACGTAACCGCATGGCTGGTGCAGATAGGCCAGTACGCCGCTGCCGTGGTTGTTCCGTTCCACCACCAGCCATGCCTGGTTGTACTCCGCGGCCAGGCTGCTCGCCAGCTGCGCCAGCTCCAGTCCTCCAACATGCCCTGCAAACTCCGCGCACTGCAGTCCCGCCTCCATCTCCAGCACCTGCGCCGCTGAGTAATCTCCTGCGCTGCCGCCGCCCGCCGGATCGACGGCCACAAGATACGATTTCCCCGGCACGGGCGGCAGCCAGATGTCCAGTTGTTTGTTGTGCCGCTGCTCCACCGGCTCCGGCGCATCTTTGAGTCGCGACTCAATGGCCTCCATCTCGAAGACCGGCTCGCCGCTGGCCAGAAAGCAGCTCTCCGGGTCCTCGGCGTACTCCTGCGCCGTCAGGCCGCGAAAGTTAGCCCTGAGCTGTCTTCGGAAGCCAATCTGATCAGGAGTAAGGCCGTGCTGCTCCACCAGTGCGCGTTCCTCGGCGGTCAGAGTTGCTTCATCGGCCGCCGCGGCGCGGTAGCTTGGCTCCATCCACCAGGGGAAGAAGTGCCGCACCGTCCCTGTCTCCGGAGACTTGGCCCACTCCTCGTAGAAGCAGCCGCCCACCCCGTCCGGCGTAGACTCCATCACCAGCTCCGCGTCCGGGGTCATCGCTGCGCGCAATCCCGCCAGTGTCTCCGCAGGATTCCCCGGCCAACGCGCCAGCTCAGAGCAGTGCAGGTTCTGCACCGTCATCCCGCGCCCGGCATTCCGTTCTCCGGCTGAGACCACGCGGTACTGCGCATCCATTCGCGGAAACACGATCTGGCGCACATTTGCTTTTCCGGTTTTGAGCGGCCCGGCGCGCAGCTCCTCCGGCAGCCAGTCCACAAACCGGTGAACGATGCGGAAGATCTCCTCGGCTGCTTCGCGTGTATGCGCTACCTGCAGCGTCAGCGTGCCGGGCCTGGTAATGGTCCGCACAAAAAACCGCGCCGCAGTCCAGGTGGTGATGCCCATCTGCCGGGCCTTGAGCACGATGTTCCGCTTGCCAAGCCGCTGCTCGAAAGCCTTCTGTGCCGCATTGGCCACCAGCGGCGCAGTCAAGCCCTCGCGCGTCCGCACCCGCAGCAGCCTTTCAATCAGCGCTTCTCCCAGTTTTTGCCCGCGCAGGCTCTTCGGCCTTCGCTCCAGCGCCCCGCCGAACCAGACCAGTTCCTCCCGGCTGTAGCTGTCGAAGCGCAACTCGATTGTGGGCTCGCCGGTGACCGTGTCACCGCTCACGAGGTTGCGCGCCGATTGTCCGCTGTTGCCTAATTGCCGATGACCCATGCACGATGCCGCGTGGTGCTTGCTGGGTCATTGCTGTTGAACGCATCCGACTCGGCAGCCCACTGCCCCGCTGCTGTCGTTGCACTTCCCGTCCAGACAAAGTCGATGCTTGATGTATTGGAGTTCGGATATGTCAGCCAGCCGTTGTTTTGGTCACAGCCACCCGGATTCACCACTTCCTGAGACCAGTAGCAGCTTTTGAAATTCGCGCCAGCGGTTGTTGTCCCGTTCTGCGTATTCGATTCGACTCCGATGGAGCTGATCACCAGCCCATTTGCAGCACAGGGCGTCACAGGGTCCGACGGATCGATATTTCCGGGACTCGCCTGCGACCCTGTAGCCGTGGTGCGCGTGCAGAAGAAACTCGATGTAGAGCCATTCTGAATGCCATAAAGCTTCGCCGAGTCGTCCCCCGGCGTTCCCGAGAAGCTGATGTTCTGCGCCGGGCTGACGGTCGCGTTCTGTGCGTAATATTTCTGCACACAGGAACCGTTGGCAGTAGCGGAGCCTGTCGAAGACCATGTATTCGATCCACTGTCCGTTGGAGCCGACAATGTATCCGGGCATGCCCCGATCCAGTCCACTATCTCAGAATTGTTCAACGAAGGACACGGAAACTGCTCGGTCCGTGGCAATGCGAACTTCCCGCTCGGCTGAACCCAGAGTGTCTTCATGCAGTTGACCTGAATTCCACTGGGAAATGTGGTGCCTGCAGACGCGGCCTTATAAGCCACGGCCACGGCAACAAATCCCGCCGTGCCCGTGGTCGAGAGGGTCGGGTTGATCGCGCTCGTCGAGCTATAAACGCCGTACTGCATGTACGTTGTAGTAGCCCTGTCAGCCGCGCCGAGAGCCCAGGCGATGTTGCTTTGGCTGCCTGCGGTGATGCTGCCCTGCGCGCCCGTGGTGTAGTCGTTCCAGCCGGCCATCACGATAAGATCGTTTGCCGCTGTGGGCGTAATCGATCCCGCGGCGACTGTATTGCCGCTCGCGTGGTTGCCGGTCGTTACGTCCACTGCGCCGGTATTGGTGCATTCCATCGCGCCCATCATGACCCACGCATCCGAAGCCGAGTGCGAAACCTTGATCCACTCATTGGCTGAGGCCGCTGCGCTCCCGGCCGAGAAGATCGCCATCGTCTGGCCGTTCAAGCTGTCTGTGTAGTTCTTATCCGTGGAGAAAGTATCGCCGGAAGAATCCGTGACTGTGATCGCATCTCCGCTGGAGCCAGTGACCCAGACGATGATGCGATTGTTCGCTCCGACCGCGTGCGGCAGATAGAAAAGCGTATAGCCCGCAGCCGGAAAAGTTCCTGTCGTCGGCTCCGCCTGATCCACGAAGTTCGAGCAGGTAGGCGTCTGCGCCGCCAGCGGCAATGTAAATGCCAGGAATGCGAAAATCCACGCGTGTTTCATCAGTAGTGGTACTCCACGGTCATCGCGATGCTCGTCCCTGTCAGCGTTCCGCCCATCGCCGGATCGATGCCGGTTCCTGTAGTCCACGAAGTGTTACTCAACGTGCCG
>DASZXD010000207.1:0-6493 GCA_035546015.1 Occallatibacter sp. | reverse complement strand
GATCACGCCCATCAGCGACATGATGTTGAGCGTGCTGCCGGTGAGCACCAGAATCAGCGCAACGCCGACAAGTCCGGGCGGGATGGCCATGAGGATGATGAAGGGATCAATGAACGAACGGAACTGCGCCATGAGGATCAGATAGACGAGCAGCACCGCGATGATGAGGCCGACGCCGAAGTCGTGAAATGCCTGGTTCATGCTTACAACCGCACCACGCACATTGAGCACCGTGTTGCGATCATGGGGCGTCTGAGCCACAAGTTTCTGAATCTGTGCGCCGACCTTTTGCAGCGCCTCTGTCTTGGGCGCGACGTATACGTCGATTACGCGGCGGATCTGGTAGTGGTCCACTTCGGTTGGCGTGTTGATCTGCTCGATATCTGCGACCTGGCCCAGCGGGACATAACCTACACTGTTGGCAGGAGCATGCGTCCCGATTGGGTCGGCCTGCTGGCCTTGCTCCATCGGTGTATATCCCGCAGGCTGCGCGCCGCGCAGAGGAATGTTTTTAAGATCCTCCATGGACATGTTGTTGAGCCAATGGTTGGCATACTGCACGGTGACCATGTAGTTATTGCCGCTTTTCGGGTCGATCCAGTAGCTGGGCGCCACCATACCGTCCGAGGTGAGCGCGGTGATTACGTTGTCCACAACATCGCGCGCCGAAAGTCCGATCAGGCTGGCGCGCTCGCGGTCGATGTTCAACTCCAGGCCGGGATAGTCGATGCTTTGCGGAATATAGACATTGGCTACGTCGGGCATCGCCTTCACTTTCGTGGCGATCTGCTGCGCAAGCGCGTAGGACTGCTCCATGTTCTGCGACTTGATCTGGATGTCGATCGGCGCGGGCAGACCTTGATTGATTACGGAGTCGACGAGCCCGCCAGCCTGGAAGTAAGTGGAGAGTTCCGGCATCTTGCGCGACAGCGCGGCCTGCACGCGGCGCATGTACTCGTAACTGCCGATGCTGTGACCTTCCTTAAGGCTGGTCTGCACAAAGGCAGTGTCCATGGATGCGTTTGTGGTGTAAATGGCTGAGAGGTCTGGATAGACGCCGATATTGGAGACGATCATACCCAGATCTTTCGGTTTAACCACGCTGCGAATCACGTCTTCGACTTTTGCGATGTAGTCGTTGCTGACCGTAAGCCTGGAGCCTGCGGGCATGCGCACGTTGATGACGAACTGTCCGGGATCGGTGCGCGGGAAGTAGGCGCGGCCGAGGAAGGGAAATGTGACCGCAAGGACAAGCACCATGCCTGCCGAGATTACGACGGTTGTGAATCCGGGCCTTTGCATTGTGCGCATGGCCAACGACTCATACCAGACCAGCATGGCGTGAAATTTCTCGTTGAAGAGGCGATCGAAGCGCGCAAAGATCGATTCCTTCTTCTCTGCGCCATGTTCCTGTGTATGGTGCGGCCGGACAAAGCGCGCGCAGTAGAGCGGCACGACGGTCATGGCGAAGAAGTAAGAGGCGAAGATCGAGAGCACCACGCCGAGCGCCAGAGGCGTAAAGATGTATTTGCTGACGCCGCTGAAGAACGTGACCGGGAAGAAGACGATTGCGGTGGTGAAAGTGGCGGCCAGCACGGCAAGCGAGACTTCCATGCCGCCCTTTTCAGAGGCTTCGTGCGGCTCAAAGCCCATCTCCATAAACCGGAAGATGTTCTCGAGCACGATGACGCCGTTATCGATGAGACGCGAGAAGACGAGCGCGAGTCCGCCGAGGATCATGGTGTTGATAGAGCCGCCCGTCCAGCTTGTGATGAGCAGGCATACAAGCATGGAAAGCGGCACTGCCAGCAGAACTGCGACCGTGGCGCGCGGGCTGCCAAGGAAGATGAGAATCATGATGCCTGTCAGCACCAGGCCGATGGTTGCTTCGCGCGTTACGTTGCTCACCGCCAGCTTGACAAAGACAGACTGGTCAAAGACCACCGCGGTCTTGAGCGAAGGCGGAATATCGACCAGATGCTTGATGGCGTCTTTGATTCCGTCCACGATGGTGATGGTGTTGCTGTTGCCGCCCTGTTTGAAGATGGGCACGTAGACTGAGCGCTGTCCATCGATGCGGACGATGTTGTATTGCAGCGCGCCGGAGTCGACGGCCTTGCCGACATCGCCCACCAGAACTGATGAGTTGCCCACGGACTTTAGCGGCATGTCATTCATCGAGTTCGGGGTAGGGAACTGGCTGTTGGCGTAAATGTTGTAGTCTTTCGAGCCGATCTGCACATCGCCCGCGGGCAGAATGAGGTTCGAGTTGTCTACGGACGTCACCACATCGCTCAGACTCAGGTTGCGCGCTTCGAGCTTGAGCGGGTCCACATAAATCTGAATCTGCCGATAGGTGCCACCATAAGGCTGCGGTACCGATGCACCCTGCACGTTCGAAATCTGGTTGCGTACCTCAAACTGCGCGAGATCTTTGAGGCGGGTTTCGTTCAGGCCTTCGCCCTTGAGCGTCACCAGACAGACGGGCTGCGTAGAAGCAGTCATTCCGAGCACCACAGGCGGAAGCGTGCCGGGAGGCAGGCGGCGCAGGTCAGCCATGGCGAGGTTGGCAATGTTGCTCAGCGCGGCGTTGGGATCGGTGCCGGGCTTGAAGTAAATCTTGATCAGGCTCACACCGGTCAACGAGCGCGACTCGCTGTGATCGACATTTGCGGCGAGAGTGAAAAAACGCTCGAAGGTGTTGGTAATGTCCGCTTCGATCTGCTGCGGCGGCATACCGTTATAGAAGGTGGCAACAACGACGACAGGCATGTCGATATCCGGAAAGAGATCGACCGGCATGCGCACAACTGCAACTGTGCCAACGAGCGCGATGATCAGGCACAGCATGAGAATGAAGAAGGGGAAACGCAGTGCAAACTTCGGCATTTACTCAGTGCCTCCATTGGCCTGTGCCTTCAGGTCGATCATGCCGCCTGTCTCCTGCACTGTTTCAGAGGCCTGTGTAGAGGTGACCAGAGGGCTGACTGTCTCGTCCTCAGCATATTTGTCCTGCCCGCCAAGAATGACGCGTTCTCCAGGGTTGAGGCCGCTGGTGATCTCGGCCAGCTTCGACCCCTGAGTGCCGACGGTCACGTTGCGAATGTGCACGCGATTGGTGCTGTCGAGGACGTAGACTGATCGCTGCCGCTGCGCATTCAGCACAAGAGCTTCGACCGGAACAGTAACGACATTTTTTACGGTTCCAAGCTGCAGCATGGTGTTGGCGTACATGCCGGGGGCGATTGCCAGATCCTTGTTTTCGACGTCGACTTCGGTCTCCATGGTGCGGGTTTCGAAGTTCACGCTGCGCGTGAAGCGCACGATCTTTCCAGTGAAGGATTTACCGATGGCGTCGACGCGCACATCGAGGACACCGCCTTCGTGAACGTAGCGCACATCGTCTTCAGGCACGGGCACGCGCAGGCGCAACAGATCGCTTTGCGAGAGCCGCACGATGGGCAGGTCCTGGCTGTTGGAGTTGGTGCCGCCCTGAATGAGGGCACCTGTGTCTGCATAGCGCCAAATCACTACGCCGGAGATGGGTGCAACTACATTGGTGTAGTTTTCAAGCGCCTGCACGCGTTCATTGTCGGCACGGGCGGCCTCAGCATGCTGCTGCGCCGCGGCCATTGACGCTTTTGCCGAGTCGACCTGCGCGCGCGACGAAAGATCCTTCGACTGCGCATCGTCGAGTTCCTGCTGTGCGATCAGGCCGGGGCGAGTAGCCGCCGCCTGGCGCAACCGTTCCGATTGCGCATGCAGCGCCGCATGCATTGCCTCAGCGCCGTTGATCTCATGCTGCGCGCGGTTGATTTCTTCCTGGCTCTGTTTGAGTTCGAAGGTAGTCTGCTCAAGCTGCGCTTTGAGTTCGGGGACTTCGAGCACGGCCAGCGTATCGCCCTGGTGCACGATATCGCCGATGTCGACGTTGATGCGTCTCATATATCCGCTCACCTTGGGGTGCACATCCACCACCTGGTAAGGCTGGAACTGTCCGGCCAGCGTGAGCACATGCGAGATGTCGCCGCGCTGGGCTACTGCAACGCGCGCCGAGGGAAGAGTGGATGCGGCGGCATTGTCTGAGGGCGAGTGGCACGCGCTCATGCCACAGGTCGTGGAGATGACCAAAGCAGTAAAACCGAGTGAGATTTTCTTAAACATGCCTGTGATGCTCCTGCTTGAAAGCGACAGAGAAGATTGCGAATCAAGGGCCGAATGAAAGGGTGGACGCGCATTATGCTACGCACACATTTTGATGCCAATTTTGCGACGAATGCTGTCTGCTGTCAGCGACGATGGTAATCCGGTTAAAGGCTCACGAAAAAGATTAACCGCAATACTGGATTAACAGACAAGCGCAGTTTGATAAATTCAACGGCTGTACAAGAAATACCGGCCAGCGAGGCCGGACCAGACTGCGATTCACATTCAAGCTATCGCTTTAATGCTGCAGTACGATCGCAGATGCCGGTGAATTTTTAGGAAAGCGCAGGCGGCGGGCGGAGGAAGAGATGCGGCGGTAGTACGGCGAGGACAGTCCGAAGCCGCGTGCGCGATGCGCGAGGAAGCCGTGGCCGATCAGTCGAGTTCCAGATCAGAGTAAGCGCCGGGAGCAGCGCAAAGGCGATCTGTGGATGAATCGGGTCAGGTACTGGAATGCCGTGATTGATCACGCGCGGCGTGTCGGCGGGCATTGCCTTGGAGGCTTGCACGCTGCTTCCAAGGGCCGTTACCGGGCCGTACCATGCCGTTTTGGCTTCCACCGCAAACAGAAATGCGAGCAGGCAGAGACCGCAGCTAAGGGCCGCGCGCCAGAAGCCTGTGGAAGCAGCCAATCGGCGTACCATATACCAAAAGTCTATCATGCGGGCTTCAGGGCCATTGCCGTGCGAAGAGAGAAGCAGGCCTTAATGCAAAGACGCACCGGCGCTTTATTAGTCAACGATGAATCTGCAATGAATGCAGAGTTAATCGCCGGAGAGACTGGTTTCGAGCAGTGGAGCTGAAACAGTGGCAGCTTCAAACATGGAGCGGATTGCATTGATTACCAGTTCGGGCTCGTCGAGGTGAATCCAGTGCGCACTGGCCGGGGCGATCACCTGACGCACGCGATTGCCGATGCGGCGCAGGCATTCTTCGCTCAGCGGCTTAGCTTTGCCCGGGGTCAGCACGGTTACAGGAATTTCAAGGATCGGTTCGGCGGCGTGCATTTCGCGCACTGTATCAGGGATGGACTCAATGTGCTTGCGCATGCCGGTGTAGAAGCCGGGGCGCGACCAGTGCGAGGCTACGACGGGCCATAGCTCGCGCGGCATTTTGCCTACCTCAGTCTTGATGCGGCCCAGAACGTGGCGTCCGCCCTGCCCGGCGGCGCCGGCCAACTGGCCTGAGAGCTTGCCGGAGCGGTGGAACAGCGAGGTGACTGCGAGACGAGTGAGTCCGCAGCGCGCAATGGGCGAAGCGAAACGGATGAGCCTGCGGCCACGCCGGAGTTCGCTCTGCTTGGCCTGATCGAGCGGCGGCCACTCCTCGCAGCGCATGGGATCCACCAGCACTATGCCTGCAACATCCTCCGGATAATCGAGCGCATAGCGGCGCATGACAAGACCGCCGAAGGAATGGCCGACGAGAATGTAAGGCGGCTTGATGTCACCACGCCGCAGCATCTCATGCAGTTCCGCGGCGATATTGCCGGGCGTGCGGGCGGTGCGGCAGGGACTGCTCCAGCCAAGTCCACCGCGATCGTAGGATGCGGTTCGGGTGAACTTCGCCACGGCCTCCTGAATGCGCCGCCAGTTGAGATTGGTTGCGCCGATGCCGGACTCGAAGAGCACGGTAGGCTCACCTGCACCAGCTTCGAGCACGTAGAGCCGGGAACCACGTCCAATTGCGATCCAGCGGCCCGCGGTTGCGTAGAGCCGTGTATCGCGCCGGCTGCCTAGAGTCTGATAGAGCATTCCCAGCGCGATCAGGGCCGTAACGATGAGCAAAAACCAAAAAGCAATACCCATAACTTTTCCTAGAAACGCGTGAGTTGTGCAATGCTGAAATCGCTTGCGTGCAGGTTGGCCCTGGCGCTGCCCCGATCGATGATGAGCAGCGTGGAACCATTTTGGCCGCGCGTCTTTTCTTCGACCTGACTGGCCGACCAGACGCCGCCGTTATGACGCAGCCCGTAATATGTGAACTGCTTCACCGTCCCAGAGCCTTTCATGATCTTTTCTGCATAGACGGGAAAGCCGATTGAATGATCGAGCCATACTTTGATTTGCGAATAGTGTGTCTTCTCGGCCGCTCCAGGAGCGCTTTTTACAAGGTCGCAGTCGCGCGCGCCAAATTTAACTTCGCCTTCCAGCGACTGCTCCGGCCAGAAATACTGCTGCTCGAGGAAATCCTCATAGCTGAAGCCGGGTCCGAACGGACCGTCGCTCCACTTGTCGAAGGGCAACGATGTCACGGCATGCTCGCCGGGACGCACAACTTCAATTGA
>DASZXD010000206.1:0-44943 GCA_035546015.1 Occallatibacter sp. | reverse complement strand
GAGAACACGCTCGTATCCGGCCTTACCGTCAACGCCGGCGCACTCAAGTGGACGCAGACCGACAATGCTTTGCCGCTTCCACTCGATCTCAACAACGGCATGATTCAGTTCGTATTGAGCATCTCTGACCTTGCTCAGATGGATCAGCAGTTGCTCCGCGTCGATCATCTCTCTGCTTCGCGTTATACGCTCAAGATCGATGGCCACGCCGTCGCAGCTTTCAGCCGTGAAGAACTCACTGCCGGCGTAAACCTCGCGCTCTACCCCACTCCGATGCTCAGCCAGGCGCGCGATGTAGACGGCGACGAACTCAAGCGCACAGAACTCGACCAGGCCAATTTCACCTTAGCCATTGAGGACCCAAAAGCTCCCGATTCAGCCGGGGCGACTAAAGCCGTCAATGAAAAAGATGCGCTCCTTATAGAGCAGCAGCGCAAATCTGCCCAGCCTTTGCCACATGTATTTGAGCTCATCCCCGAAACAATGTAGGCGCGCTTTATTTCTTTGCCGAGATGGCGATGGCTTGAAATCAAGCGGATGGATTCGAGGATACGCGTTGTGCATTGCTTCCGAGCATTCGACTTTCACAAAATCACAGCTGGACTCCTGCCTAACTTTCTATATGTACCTAACTATTACGACCCGGATGCGTCTCTGACCAAGGCATTCGGACTGCCCATGACGCCAGTTCTTGGCGAGGATGCCAAATTTGAATTCCGTGTGGACGCCTTCAACCTTTTCAACACCGTCAATATCAATGCGGCAAGTATCGCCAACTCCATCTCCGCGACAAACTTCGGCCAGGCAACGTCAGCGCTTGGTTCGCGGACACTCGATTTGCAGGCTCGCTTCAGCTTCTGAAGTCCAGATTGCGCCGGCGAGCGCTCATACACCACCATTCCCAGCAGCCGGCGCATTCGGTTTGAAGCCAGCGATTTCCATACCACGCTGAGCCTCTGGATTTTTCATGAATGTCTCCCACACATATCCCGTTCGCGCGTTCTCAGCCATGATCATGATGATGCCTGTATCGATTCCGATTACATCGCTGTCATACCATTGCGTGAGCGGGTTAAATGCATCGACAAACCCGTAGCGGCACCACGCATTTGGATAGCGCTCGCGAATCGTGCGCAGCACGCGCATGGTCGCAGCCGGCAAAAACGGCAGCGAGCCGCCTGCTGCGGCCGGAACGACCGTTCCGTCGATCGGTCCCATTGCCGGCGGTCCACCCCAGACGACATATCCCTTTGCCGAGTCAGACGCGGTAATACCCCATAGGGCGTTGCTGTAGTCAGGAAACCGCTCGTTCAGTTCCACGCAGAATCGCCGATGAACGTCTGTTGCGATAACCGAGTTCTGAAAATAATCGGTGTAGCGGTCATGCTTGCCGCGAAAGTCGAACCAGGCCTGCGAGTACTGATGCACAAAGAGCGGCGCAAATGAGCCGATGTAACGCAATCCGTCATACTCGAAGATTGTGCGTTTCCATGCGAACCAGGCATCGCTGTGCAGAGGGTGCGACTGCGATCCCATCCCCAGCAGGTACATCATCATCAATTCGCTGTAAAAATCCCACTTGCTTGGAAGAAATCCGAACTCAGGGGTCCACCCATGCGGCAGCAAGCTTGTGTCCTCAGAAAGCCACGTCCAGTCCACACGGTCAAAGATCGCGTGCGCCAGATCTGAGATTGTTCTGTCTTTGAAGTGCTGCCGGCAGGTCAGCACGCCACATAGCAGCAGTGCGGTATCGACAGACGAGACCTCGGAGTCCCAGATCCGTTCTCCGGTGTTGATATTTGCGAAATGGTAGAAGAACCCGCGATGCGTCGGCAACTTGTGCCACAGATATGAAAGCGCATGAATCACCCGGAGACGCGCGTCGGAATAACTCACAAAACCGCGTTTTTCTGCGATGCAAATCGCCGTCAGACCGAATCCTGTGGACGCAATGCTGGCAGCGAGGCTCGTATCCTTCTCCCGCACATTACAGCGGTCCTTGGTCAGCCCTGTTTCAGGATTCGACTGCTCCCAGAAAAACAGAAAACTGGCATGCTCAATCTCATCCAAAAGCTGTTCGTCTGCTGGCGTCAGCGATCCCGGCTGAGGCAGCGCTGCCGGATCGGGGCGTTGCAGACCATTCTGTGGCGTCTGGGCATCTGCGATAAGGACCTGAGCCTGCGTAAATGAAAGCGATGCACCAATAGACAACGACGCCATGCGACGCATCAGTTCACGCCGTGAACCATCGAATTCCGACTCTTTGAACGGCCTTCGGCGGCCCACCCCCATCATCGGTTCCGTCGCACCTCAAGCATTCATTGCACGATAGCTGGGTATATTGCTTCGAGCATCGTTCTTATTAGATGCTAAAATCCACCGGCGTGGCAATCCGCAGCAGACAGCTAATTTGGCCCGCTTTGCGTCCAATTCATTGAAATGCCGGGGACTTTGCATGAGGCGCAGGACAGTCATCATCTGGACCGTTGTGGCCGTGGGAGCGGTCACCGCCGCAGCTTTGATTGCGCTGCGCATGCGGCATGTGAGGGTCCGTTCCACTACGATCCACGGTGCTGTTATTCGCCGCGATGAAGACGCGCGCAAGCAACTGCCCATTGCCGATGTTGTGGTCACAGCATCGAATGGCGTAAGCAGCGTCAGCACGCGCTCCGACGCCTCGGGCTACTTCTCGCTTCGCTATCCTCAGATCCTCTGGCCCGGACGCATTATCAACCTAAGCTTTCGCCATGACGGATACATGCCGCTCGATCTGCAACTGCGAAGCGGGATTCACCTGGCTTCACGCGAGCTCTATGTAGCGGCCATGTCTCCGCTGCCGCAGCCCGCACAGCCTACTTACTCAAGAAAACCTTCGGTTGTATCCAACATTCGCGTGCGCTACACGGTCAATGCGGACAGCGCAATCAACATCGGCAGCGCAGTTCAAACTTTCGAAGTAGTGAATAAGGGTAACGTGCCATGCAACGAGCAGCCAATCTGTTCTCCGGACAGGAACTGGAAGGCTGCACGCGGCTCGGTTTCACTCGATGCCGGCTCAGGAAACGTCTTTCGCAATGTGCGTGCATCGTGCATCGCCGGTCCCTGCCCTTTTACGAAGATCGATCCCAGCGGCTACATCCATGGCGGCCGTGAAATTACGGCGTCTGCAATCGACTGGTCTGACACTGCGACATTCCTCGTGGAAGCCGAAGTCTTTCACGAGGCAATCAGTTCCGACGTTCGCGAGCTCTATCCGGTCATTTTCGGCGACGCGCTGCACTTTACACTTCCGCCTACACAGGAAGGCGTGAGCATTGAAGCCGAGATTGACGGCACGTCGATGGTTTTCCCTCTCGGCCCGAATTTATATTTGAGCTGGGCGACCTGCACCATGCGCGCCGACCCGGATAAAACCACCATCTACCATTGCGAGCTCAAGCAGGGATTCCAATTCTGATCGTCAGATTTTTCATACTCTCCGAAGTCATCCGATTTTGATTTTCAAGATGCGCTCCGCGATCATGCGCTCAACAGCACATATGCGTACATCTCGAATCAAACGATCCGATCATCCATTAGTGAGAGTCGGTGCACGAAAAATTCGTTGCGTCATTGATGCTGCCGTTTCCCTTATAACGGGCTGCCTGGGGATAAGGACAGAGTGGGCGGGTGCGATCAACTTTGCCTGCCGATAGATGCGAGGCAACAATTTGCCCCGGTGCTATGCCATGCTCCACCCACCGTTCCATGACGGCGATTTTGTCGAAGGTGTCGGGCCCTTCGCCGCCGGAACAATGAGCCATGCCCGGAACCATGAACAACCGAATCCACTCAGATGCGTGTGCAGAGTCTCCACTCGTGCGGAGAGCAGACTCATAGAATTCAATGGTTGAACCGGGGGCCACCTGCTGGTCAGCCCAGCCATGATAAAGAAGGAGCTTGCCGCTATGCTTCTTGAACGCACTTAGATCTGGATTCAAATCATCTACGTCTTTGTCGATGGCGTTAGCTTCCGCAGCATCACGATCGAGATTGAAGGTACGCCAGTCCCAGTCAGGGTTCTGATAGACAATGTAACGAAACTGGTCGAGAAAGAGATCGGCGGGTTTGGGACCACCAGCAAGACGCGCCCAGCGAAGTTCAGTACCCGGCTCGAGGCGCGGGAAGAATACATTTCCGTCGGCGTCGGTGGCGGGGCCGATCATGGTTTGTGCCGTTTGAACCTGCCGCGCAGTCAGGCAATCCGCTTGATCCTGCCCTTTGCACTCAAGTTTCCTGAAGTCGATTTGGCAGCTCTCAGGATTCTCTATCAGGCTATCCTGCAAACCATCGCTTGCGTCGCAGGCGTCAAGCACGGCACGATGAATCATTGGATACTTGCTGGGCGGGATGTAGTCCGCCTGGTTCTTGAAGGTCTGGTTGGCTAGCCATAGAGCCCAGGCGTTTCGGCGGACATTTGCAGGGTCGCCCGCGATAATGCCGTCAAACTCATCGGGATACCGTGCGGCCTGCAGCAGCCCCTCGCGTCCACCTCCGGAGCAGCCATCCCAATAGGAGTAACGCGGACCGCGTCCGTAAAAGGCTTTGATCAGGGCCTTCGCTTCAACAGTCATCTCGTGTTCTGCACGATAAGCGAAGTCAACAAACTTTTCCGGGTGGCCCATGATAAAGGCGGCACTGCTGCCGTTGTGCCCATCGTTGGTAGCGCTGGTTGCGTATCCACGGCGCAGTGCATCTGCCATTGCGGCATAAGCAATGGAGCCTCCCCAGCCACCGCTACCGACAGCGAGAAATTTGCCGTTCCAGTCGCCAATCGGAAGCCAGACTTCGATGCCGATATCCGAGTCGCTCGTGGGCCTGAGCGTGGCGACGACTCGGCAGAATGCCGGAAGACTGGATAACTGATTTTTGCCCCCGGGCGGCGTGAAAGCACCGGCAGGCATTGTCTTCGCAATCGTAATGGAGACCGCTGAGGAACCAGCGTTCTGAAGTTGCTCGCAGGATTGTCCCCAAACGCATATTGGCGCGAGAGAGGCAACAAGAACGAACGAGTAGAAAGTCCATCTGATCATCTGATGATTTCCGCTTGTGTTCACCATATCATCGTTACGTTTTGGCAGCGGCAGAATACCGAAAAAACTACTGCTTCATCAGAAGAAGAATTTTCGCCGGAATTCGAGTTTCTCCTTCAAATCAGCCTGCATCTAAATCTGTGAGCTTACCAGGGAGATTGAACTCAGGTTTATTTATATGCTCTCGCGCCCTCACCCCAAGTCGCTATTTTCCAGGTCGATTTCATCACTGGCTCTGCTGTTTCTCCTTCCTGAAGGCGGAATGCATCTATTTGCGCAAAACGCGCCCCAGGCACATGCCACGCCATCAACTGTAGTTCCTGCTGTGATGCACGATCCGACTATGCCAGAAGTACAGCCGCGTCTGGATGTTGACCGCGACCCGATTCCCTCACCCGATCCTGACGTTGTTACACCTACAAACACAACTTCTGCGGCTTCGCCGGGAACGGCCAGTGAACCCCAGAAACAGCAAAACGGTACCTACGTTCTGCATACGAATGTCGATGAAGTACTACTGAATTGCACTGTTATCGACGAGAATGGTCGCACTGTGACGGACCTCCATCAGGGCAACTTCAAAGTGTGGGAGGATGGGGTGCCGCAAACCGTGAACTCCGTTCAGCGTCAGGACCTCCCTGTGTCGATGGGCATCCTGGTCGATGACTCGGGATCGATGATTGATAAACGCGCTGCTGTAAATTCGGCTGCACTTACTTTGCTGAGAGCTTCGAATCCACAAGATGCGGCCTTTATTGTCAACTTTTCCGATAAAGCTTATCTCGATCAGGGTTTTACTTCTGATCTCGTCGCACTGCATCAGGGGCTATCCCGGGCTAATCCCAAAGGAACCACTGCGTTGTATGACGCAGTCGCGGCCTCCGCTGACGAATTGGCCAAACATGCCAAAGAGCGCAAGCAAGCGTTGCTGATCATTACCGATGGGGCAGACAATGCGTCAGAGCTGACTTTGCTGCAGACGATCCGGCGCGTACAGAATCTGGGCGGTCCAGTCGTTTATACAATCGGATTATTATTCGATGCAGACAAGGCCGAAGCCGAAAAGGCAAGAGACGCCCTGGAACGACTATCAATGGAGACCGGAGGCGTGGCCTATTTCCCGCGGTCTCTCGCTGACATAAATGAAATTGCCCAGGAAGTAGCGCGCGATATCCGGAATCAATATATCGTCTCTTATCGCTCTACGAAACCGGCTAGCCTTGGAGGCTATCGCTCTGTACGCGTCGAAGCACAAGCTCCGAATCATCACAAGCTGAGCGTAAGAACCCGGCGCGGCTACTACGCGACTTTAGTTCGGCAACCAACGCAAACAGCGCAGGCAACGAACCAATAAATGCAACGAGGCAACTGAGCTCCACTTACAGCTTGTAGCTTTGCGATGGAAGGCGGATCATTGTGCTCCGACGGTAAAGTCTCCAGAGACGAGTTAGTTATAGCCGGCTGCACTTGCGTCGCCCTGGGCCTCACAATCCCTATATTCACTAAACTTCATGCGCGGGTAGAAAGCAGCCAGCAATTCCCGCTTCGACTCCGGATCGAGGTACATAACTGAAGGATCAATGCAAATGGAAATCTACATCGATTACCATCTGCACGGCCACAGGGTGCCCCTGATACATTGCCGGGCGAAATCTATATTGCCTCACAGCTTCTATCGCTTTTTCATCCAACCCCATACCCAGATGATGCAGCACGTGGACGTTTCGGGGGTTTCCCTGTGAGTCAACGATGAGCTGGATAGAGACTGTTCCCTGAAAGTTGGCTGTTCTGGCGCTCTCTGTAAACTCGGGCTCAACCGAGTGGATCACCTGCGGTGCGCTTACGCCGCCACCTACCGTCATCAAGCCACCGCCGTATCCACCGCCACTTCCCGGGCCTGACCCAATCCCATGCCCCATACCAATACCGCCGCCTATGCCGCGAGCAAATCCCGATCCGCTGCCGCTCCCCTGGGAGGCAAGCATGACCTGCGGCGACTGCGACACACCGAAGTTAGGCAAACTGTTATTGTCGGGAATTTTCACCTGCATAGTGGGAGGAACCGGCAACTTCGGCTGTTCGATCTTAGTGATCTGCGGGGGCAGCATTTCAACTTTGGCCACCTTAGGAACATGCCCCTTGATCGGCTCGATCAGGTGGTGGGCTCCACCTCCGCCGCCCCCACCTCTAATCTTCGCTGTTGGCATTACTGGCGGCGGAGGAGCATATAGAGTGAAATGCACCGGTGCGACAGCCGTGTCCTGCACATGCACAATAGACGAACGAGAGATCTCCGCTACCCACAATATGAATGCGACAGCGCAAATATGTACTGTGAAAGCGATCGCTTTTGATTTGGGGTCCTGCCTGAATTCAAATGGATTGGTCCCCTTCAAGTTGAGAATATCTCGGCTCGCGGAAGCCACGGATCGGTGCCGCGCACTCATCTGCGGCCCCGGGATACGACTTATCGATGTTGTTCTCTTCACATCCAACGCCAGCGATGAATGGTTGTACGCCTCTGCACCGCTGACCTGATTCATCGCACCATGTGCTGCCTGGCCGTCAGGTACGCTCATCTTAGGCCTTAAAGTCTTCGAAACTGGATTCCCCATAACATTTCGCCACAGTCCTACGCTCGCTGGCGCTCCTTCTCATGATTGGCCGAACAACTCACTTTTATCCACGCGAACGATGCTCATTTGTCGTCTGACTTTCGAGATCACGATGCTGCTTCTACCAGATTCCTTTGTCGCTTCCAGTAAGCTTCTGGCCAAGCACCGCGGCACTGGCAAGCCACGGTAACAGGCTAAGCCGAGCACAATTTTGTAATTTGCCGTTTTTGAAGACACCGGCGAGCTGAGACCGATAGAGTCCTGCCGATTCGGGCATGATTGGGATCCGCAAGAATCCATCGCGGTAGAAGATCTTGTCGCCGCCAAACCGTGCCGACGTCTTTATGATGTTTGGTAACTCGGGGTCTATACCTCTATAAGTATCCACATAATCGGAAACGATTGCCAAATATGTTGCGACTCCTTCCCAAATGCCAGCTTCCATCGATCGATAGCGAAGCTCCTCATAATCGAGCATGCCCGTTTCCGCCAAGAGCGCCGTATCCAGGACATCGCATAGCCTGAAATAGAAATGTCGATACATGCGTTGGAGGGTTGAAATCATGATGCGGTCATAGACGGAAGGAACTCGGAAGGTATGACTGCAGATTTCTACGAGCCGGGACCGTTCGACAAGTGACGATGCAATGACGGCCTGCTCTCCGGTCTGCCCTAAACGGCCGATGTGAATTTCGAATGCTTCCGGAAGTCCAGGAAGGAGGAAGTTCCATTTGCCGGCAAGACGATCGCCCCAACTTCGTGGCGCAACCATCGCGCGAAAGTGGCGAGTCATAAACTCGCATATCACTCCAGGATCCGAATCGGTATACAAATCCAGATCGCTCCCCAGGTCAGGCCAATGATCAAGTGACTTGATCACAACAGCACAATGACCTCTGTGCTCAAGTGCATCGCAGACTTGATGCAAAACATGCATGGCTGTCGCGATGCGTGCGTGTTCCGCTTCAAGCGCGTCTTCAACCTGCTGGGTGCGAGCAATATCAGCGTCCCCGCAATTCACAACACGCAGCGCATTTAAACCGCGTACAACAACATGATTAAGATGAGCCATCTGCAAAAGATTACCGAATTGCCGATCATTTAAACCGAATACTTTTTGCTTTAGCGCGACCCGTGCTCTACTCAGCGGAGCCAACACGAGCTCTGAAAGATACACCATCGAGTTATGCGAAATGAAATGCTCATCTTGGCTAGTCATGCTGAGCGGCCTTCCTTTCAATCAGCGGGGAATCTGCGGCGTTGTTGTAGGAGAACCCTGATCTGAAGATGAGGATTTTTGTGAAGGGGTTGCGGTATCTCCGGTAGGCACTGCGCCGCGAGGTGTCAGTTCAATCGGAGCCGTTTGCAGGTGACGCTGCTCACTATATTTCTGCAGAGCATTATCCACCTGGCCGCCGCTGCCGACTGCTACAGAAAAGAGTTGCTTGCCCTCGGCAGGACGCTGCGTTGCCAGACCGATGCGTGCATCTGCATCAGCCGCTTTAGCAGCCTTTTCATAAAAGAACTGCGCTGTCTCCAGGTCTCCGTCCATTTCTGCAACATAGCCCCGGTTATTTAATGAAAATGCGCTCGCGGGATCTATTGAATACGCCTGGAGAAAGGCTCTTCGAGCGGTTGCCAGATCATTTTCATTCGCCGCAGCAACACCGCGACGGTCCAGCATTGCCGCTTGCGAATAGCCGGAACTGCTTTCAGCCAACTGCTTTTCAAGGCGTTTCGCACTGGCCTCAGCCATTTGGCTTACTGGCTTTCCTCCCCATATGTGATCGTCTGTGATAACCACCGCTTCAGATGAGTGCTGGCTGGCAACAGCATCGTAATATCGTAGAGCGCTACGATCATCGCCAATCACCTCGCTGGCAACGCCGAGATTATTCAACGTGAATGGGTTCTGTGGATCCAATGCCAACGCGCGCTTCAGAATGTCTATCGCATCGTGACCACGATTTTGCGACAGAAGCCGCACCGCTTCCACATTCCAATGATTGATCTGCATCGGACTGTCTTTGAGGCCTTCAATCGCGGCTCTCATCGGCTTGCCCTGAAGCTCTTTTGCGCTGCTGGCATCGATGACCGCATTACAGCTTTGCTCTGACGCCAGCTCGTAGAATTTTTGGGCCCGGTCGAGTTGCCCTTGTAATTCAGCTATGTAGCCAAGATTGTTCAGCGTGAATGGATCGCCCGGGTCGTAGAGGTATGCCTTCAGAAAGAGCCTTTCTGCTTTGTCGTAGTCGTGTTTTTTTACTAAATCAACGCCATCTCGATTCAGCCGCTGTACAGAGCTTGACCAGCTGTGCAGTGGGATTATGATGGTTAACGTCTTTCCATCGCTTGCCCAGACATGACTCGCAGCGACCGATATAGACGCAGCAAAGATCAGCGCTCTGAGTGCGTTGTTGGCCATTAATCTCCCTCAACTTCGTGTGCTCAGTTGCCAACTACAACTCTCAATTTTTAGATGCGTGATTCTAGTCTGTGTTGTCCCTATCGAATCTCTTCCAGACCACCGGAATCCATTCCACATCATCAAAACCGAATATCACAATTGCCCGGGGCTTCCTGGAGCGTAATGCTATGGCACACTTTTTTACGATTGTCTCGATGAGCAGCTTTTTGCTTTTGCAAGCACCCGTACTCTACTCGCAGTCTGATTCCCAGCCACCTGCAAAAACCGCTACTCCATTGGAAGATTTGGCCGATCTTCCGCCAGCACCCCACGGAAGAACTACTATCTTTGGCGGGATGATTCGGAATCTTGATCCCATACGTGATGAACTCACTCTCGGCGTGGTCGGCGAACACCCGATGCACATCCTTTTTGATGAACGCACACGAGTCTTCCGTGACGGGAAAAGGATTCCGTTGCAGGATCTGCGCGCAACCGAGCATGCCTCAGTGGAGACGACTTTAGATAAAGGCAAAGTCTTCGCAGTAAGTATTCACATTTTGTCCGGAACACCCGAAGGGGAGTATCAGGGAAGTGTGCTGAACTATGACTCATCAAACGGGGCTTTGTCCATCAGGGCCAGTTCGTCTCCTGCGCCGTTTAAAATCTTTGTCACGGCCAACACGCGGTTTTCACGGTTTGGCCAGCCTCAATTTCGCTCGGTCGGTTCCGGGACATCTGATCTCATACCTGGGTCGCTCATTTCCGTTACATTTCGGCCGAGCAAAGACAATCGAGCGGCCGCCGATGCCATTACAGTGCTGGCAGTACCCGGCAGCACTTTCGTGTTCACCGGAAATCTCATATCCATCGATCTCCACACAGGGGTGCTCGAATTAGTTGACCCGCGCGATCAGAAACAGTATCAAGTTTCTTTTAACGCTTCGCTCTTCCCTGCAAGTCGGACTCTCCATGCCGGGGATCACGTACGGGTAAGTGCGCGATACGATGGAGCAGGCTTTGTAGCCAGCGAGATGGCTGCAAACTGACGTACTCAAGGACCAGGGGTGCACGGTATCTGGCCTGCACTCCGGCGGCGTTTCATGTCGCTCGTCTCCTGTTGATCAGTAAGCTCTGATCCAGCCCCACAAAAGAAACCACAATCTTGACTCAATCTCTTCGATAATGAGCCTCATGGGGATCATACCTAGCTCACTGCGTGAGATTTCCGGGCGTGCAGGAGTTGTACCCGAGCGACGTATCCGTGACAGGAGCAGGCGGAGTGGGAGGAGCGGCCCATGGGGCATTGTTGAAATCGAAGAAATCGAGCAGATCCGGTTCCGCTGCGTCGTGCACCGTCAAGTGAGCAGAGCTGCCGATGAAGCGACTCTCTACAAATTTGATAATCGCGGTGTGATCCATCGGTATGTGCGAAACATAGTGCTTTCGAGTAAAGGGAGAAATGATGATGTTTGGAACACGAAAGCCCAGTTGCGCCGCAAAGCCCTGGACTGCTGGTGCATCAGCTGAGTTTGCCCCCGGATCAGATGAATCAAGGTCGCAATGCACCGTAGGGGTGCCACCGGACGGCACACATGGGCTGTAGTTATCAGGATTCACAGCAATCTGTGAAATATCGGGTATCGTGCCCAGCGATTTGTCGGTGTTGTCATTTGAGTGCCCCGGAACCGGAGGTACATGATCGTATGGTCCTCCTCCCTCGTCATAGCTCAGGAAGAAGACTGAATCTTTCCATGACGAACTTGTCATAAGCGAATTCACAATATGCGCAACCTGCGTCTGCCCTGCCAAGATCGATTGACCTGACCCCGGATGCTCGTCATTGTTACCATACCCCGCCTCGATAAATGCAAAACTGGGGAGCGTGCCGTTGCTAAGGTCGGTGAAATAAGTCGACAGCGGCGCTATGTGATCCGGATCGATGCAAAATGAATTCGATGAATCACCGACTACGCTCGAAGGTTGAGTGGGTGCAACGCATGCACTACCTGACGGGTTCTCGTACAAATACTTATAGGAGTATGCCAATGTAGCAAAGCTAGTTGCAGGATATTTCGCATTCGCCGATCCCTGACAATCGTCTTCTCCAAGGCACAGGCCCTGCGTAACGGTGTAATAGATCTTCCAAGAAACGCCTGCCGTATCGAGCTCCTGAAAGATGCTTGGAATGTCTAGTTGAGCGAGGCCGTCGTCTCCACCAGGATCCTTCACTAGCCCCTGCGTTGTGCCACCAGTAAAAGTGGCAAGGCGGTTGTCTATGCTTTTACTCGACACGGGAGAGAACCAACGATCTGAGATCGCAAACTGCGATGCCATGTAGTAGTAGTAGTTGAGAAAATTCTGATCATAGTACCCCATAGCGCGCTCGCCCGTCATATCGGTAAATGCTCCTGCACATGAACCGCCGGCGCCGGAAATCGAACAACTGGCCGCATAGCCTTCCGCATTATGCACAAAGCCGTCCATATTGATCGGACGAGTGGTCTGAAAATCGTAACGATTCACATCTCCATAACTCGCAAGCCAATCAGAGCTCATATCGTCGACACACGTGCTTGCAAACTTGAACGGATGATAGGAATCACCTTGATCGTCCTGGTTCGCTATTGTGGTCAACTTGTCATCAATTCCATCAACGGTGTAGGTTTTCCCATCACTCCCAGTGGTCCATCCGTTTGCTGCCCTGTAGGGGTTGAGCATGCCGAAGTAGTTATCGAATGTATGATTCTCCTGCAGCATAAAGATCACATGATTAATTGCATTAACACCGGCCGTCGAGCCAACCGTTACTGTGGTGCTTGCCGATTTGCTTCCCCCGGCCCCGGTTGCCATAGCTGTATACGTGGTCGTGGCAGTTGGGTTGACCGCCTGCGTTCCTCCGTTCGATTGCAGGCTGTATGAGCTGCCATCTGTGCCCGTCAGCGTGACCTGAGTAGCGTCGCTTGCAGTTACCGTGACGGTAGATGACCCGCCGGCGCTGATGGTCGCAGGGTTCGCAGAGATGCTCACTGTAGGTGCGTTTCCTGAGGGTGGGGTTGAAGAGCCACCGTTGACAGTAGCGTTGCACCCAGCAATTTGCATTACCGACAAAGAAATGGCCGCGGCAAGGGCAGCGACGCTGGAAAATTCAGAAACACGCCTGATTGACATGGCTTCACCTTCCTCTGTTGGTCACGTACGCTATAAGAAACCGCAATAGCTGCTCCACTTCCAGCCTTGTCGACAATTCGCAGCGGAGCTTCCTAGTTAGCTGCGTCTTCACACTCACACATCCTCATTCGCCCTGGGCGAAGTTAGTGCGATAAGCGCGATCTTGTCAGCACTTCAGCGAACCTTGAAGCATCCTGCTCTAGCTCGGTTCAGGTGTTTTCGCTCTGCGCTGACGAACATCGATGCAGATAGTTCGCAGGCATCTGCACTGACGACATACGCGCTGCAAAGAATGCCCAGGCTGATTCAGCCTTCATCCTGCATCGACACCTCGATATATCGAGTTGAAGGCGAAGGGTTCATCTCACGATCGATTCCAGACCGCTGTCGCAGCTTACGCTTACACTTCTGCAGCTTGAACCAACGGATATAGTCGCTCACGACATTCCCAATCATCATTTCCAGTCCTGCGGCAAAGTTCTGTTCGGCCATTTGCCGTTCCAGCGCCGGAGACTCCAAGATGGCGATCAATTGCTTGGCAAGATCGGAAGCATCGCCCACTTTATAGAAGTGGACTGCCATATTTTCATCTTTGGCCATTGCTCGAAAGTCGGGAATATCTGCGCAGACAATCGGAACACCGTACTCACATGCCTGATGAGCCGGCCCGCTCGACCCAGTGGCGGAATCGTAAGGGATGACAACAATCGAAGAACTACCAAAGAGTTCGGGTATTGCAGGCTCCTGAACATATCCGCGAAATTCAATCGGCAGCCCCGGCGGCTGTGCATCGCGCACAGATTCCCAATAACCGCTCTTTGTATGGTGGTTGGCGCCAGCAACAATGAGTTTCGCGTCCGGAATACATTTCAACACTAACGGAAATGCCTCCATCAATGTCTCCAGGCGCTTATACGTCCCCCAATGGCCTATTGCCAAGATGCGCTTGTCAGGATTGCCGCGCTTCGACCAGTCAGGCGGCACGGGATTACTTCCAAACGTGCCATGGGTCGATAAGAGCACATTCTGAGCGCCGTACTTTTTTCTCAGAGTGCGATGGTATCCAGACAAAAGGACAGAAACAGAATCCGCCTTTAGCAAGACCCTGGTTGTGAGGTTTGATCCGACTCGAAATAACTGCTTGAGCCGTATCTTGGCTGCAGACACATCCACGTGCTCGATGATGTGGTGGAGCGTAATGTGCGTATAAAATCCGGCGGCACGCGTGAGAGCAGGAGCGGATAGTCCCGCGAATGCCGCAAACGGCCTCTCTGGCGTTGCGAAGCTGGAAAAAACGAGGTTGTACCAGACGACGTCCGGTTTCAACTTGCGAATGATTTGCAACAGACGCAGCGGTGTGGTCAGACTTCCGAACTTCCAGCAGCGGATCACGTTGAAGCCGGGCAATTCGGGTTGTCGCGGATCGATTGCGAGCGGCTTACCGTTTTGATCAGTAGCAAAATCATAGCTGCTCAATTCATCCGCCAGAATTGTCAACTCAACGTCGGGATCTGCCTGCAACTCGCGGGCGAGGTAGAACGCGTACTCATTCAACTGGCGTCCACTAGGCGGAAACGTAGCAACGAGGCATATTTTCATCATTTCGTCCTCTGCTAGAAAATGCTGATTTCTACGTATGGTCTGAATTGCTGACTATGTGTACCGTCGAAGTTCATGAAGCTCTCCTGCTGGACGCCTGCCGAAAATCGGATCGGGTATTTTAGGTCGACAGGCCCCAACTCACCATTGAATTTGCGATGGAACGGTTTTGCGTACGAAATGGAAAAGCCATTCTGCAGCGCATCGTAAACATGAAATGCCCGATTATTTGAATATGCGCTTGCAACCTGTATGTCCCAGTTCCGCTTAGGTGAAAAATCAATTGACGCCGCCGGACGCAGATTTTGTGCGATGCCAGAGTTGGCGCCTACCATACGCCAGGCACGCACATCTTCCGCAATAGCCCGGATGTTCAGCCGCTCAGAAAACTTGTGCTCAATGCCTACATAGGCGGATGTGTTGTAATCCTCAAAATGAATTGGCGAGAACAACTGATCGTTCATGCCCCATCCCGTGATCAGCGCCGTGGTTCCCCACGGTGCACCCACTCGAAAATCCAAGGCTCCAGTGATGGCTCGCGACCGTAAATTGCTCTCTGTGAACGGGCCGGTTTCATGAATGAAATATCCGCTAAACGAGATCACATTGAAGAATGAGCTGGACGACACGTAAGCAAACGTGCGGAAGAGATTCTGATTCATTTGGATAGGCGACAACGAATCGCGGCGCAGCGTGGCCTGGACGCCGGCATTGAATACAAGAACGTTGTTTCCCAAATGCAAAACGGGATTCACGCCGGTATTCAATGCGTAATCGGTCGTATTCCGGCTGACGATTGAGTTTGTTGCCGGCACCGATATCTGTCCTTGCGCGTTTCGCAACTGGACAAATCCGCTGATGGTGGGAAAATTGCCCACGTGCAGGTGGTACGCCTCAGTAGATTGCGTCTGAATGGAAGAACGAGGGGGCGGAAGTAGCGCGCTGTTGGAACTGGGAACGGGCAATGTCGTGTCCAGTTTCGAATCCAGAACATAAACGGTCGTATCCTCGAAGATCGGTTCAACAGAGGCATCTGCAAGCAGACTCACATTAGGCGTGATTCTCAAACCCTCATCAGCGCCTGCCTGGAGCATGCTCTGCTCAACCGTCTGATCGTCTCCGGCTGCGTTGGAAGCCTGCGCGAATGCCGTCAGAGCACGGACATCTTCATGTTCCTGGCGGAATAGATTCGCTTCAGCCAGAAGATATTGATAGTCCGGGGCACCATTTGCCGCAGTTTTGGCGGCGGAGAGTTCGGCCTGTGCCCGGGCGGTATTTCCTATGGCCAGATCGTTGTTGGCGAGACCTATTCGCACCTCTACGTCGGGCGCACCGGCAAGCTTGGCGCGATGCAGATAGTTTTCCGATAACCGATAATCATGCGCCGCGCGAAATACATCCGCCGCTGCAATATACTCCCCACTGCTCGGCTGTCCGGTCTCACCTGCTGCGGCTTCCATCCACGCGAGAGCTATCTGCCTTTCCGCGTCGGCCGTCTGATTGTCATGGGCCATCATCTGCGCAATTGCAAGCCGAACACCAACTCTGTCACCACCATGCACTTCCAGCGCTTTGCGAAATTGCACCATCGCGGCTTTCTGGTCTCCGACTGTGCTCATTGCTTCTCCAACAGAAACGAAGACATCGCTTCTCTCCTTCGGAGACGAAGACTGAAGATGCTCTACCGCCAGTTGCGCATATTGCAATGCACGATCGCGCTGCTGGGCAATGGCGCTGGCACGTGCCAGAAGTACGTATGCATTGGGATCATTTGGGGCAAGCTTTTGCGCAATTTCGCCTTCATTGATGGCGTCGCGGTACTTGCGCTCAGCCAGAAGCGTATTTCCAAATGCCAGATGGAGAGCATTGTCGTTCGGACTAAATTTCAAGGCTCGTTGGTATTCCGCGGCGGCCTTGACGAGCAGGTCCTCATGGGCGTACGCCGCCGCGCGAATGACGTGCACATCTCTTGAGTCCCCCATGATCTCTTCTGCCAGGTCAGCCTGCTGCAACGCGATATGGGGCTTTTTTAGATCAAGGCTTGCATACGCTAACCCCAGGTGAGCTTCTCCGTTATGCGGTTCGCGCGCAATAGCGGATTCGAAGTCCGCCTCTGCAAGTTGCGGCTCATGAAGGTCATTCAAGACGTAGCCGCGGTTAACATAGGCGGTGGCGACATTCGGATCCCGGGCCAAGGCTTCAGTAAAATCCTGTCTGGCTTTTTCTTTGCGTCCCTCGTGTTTGTACACATAACCTTCAAGGAGCGGTATGTCGGCTTCGTGCGGAAGAATGTCATAATATTTTTCTGTCAGACCCAGTAGCTCATCGTATCTGCCTAGGTGAAGCAGATCGTATCCGAGATAGACCACAACATCCCTGTCTGTGGGAAGCACCTTGATTGCTTGTTCGCCTACCGCAGCCGACTCCTCATACTTTTCATCGAAGCTCAGGAATCGCTCTTTCTCGCGGAGAATCTGGGGCTCTTTCAACATCGAGGCAGTGATGCGATTAACCCATTGCCCTGCCAGCGGGATATTATGCGCCTCGATGGCAGCATTGATTCCGCCAGCAACGACAAGCGCATTGCGCGGATCGATAGAGTGTCCTTTGCTGTAAGAGGCCTGCGCATCCTTAAAGGCACGGCGCGAGGTATAGAGATCTCCAAGGGCAAGATATGGGGCGGATGATGCGGGATCGACCTGGGCGAGATGCTGAAAATATCTCTCCGCCTCGTCGTCATGCCCCGCTGCTCTTGACGCATACCCGGCCGAAGTAAGCGCAAATTTGTTCGACGGTTCTTCCGCGAGAACTTTCTTATATGCAGCAAGTGCATCTTCGGCGCGCCCCATCTTCATCAAGATGTCACCACGCAATTGCAGGTCATCCCGGCTTTCCGAATTGATTGCAAGCGCATCATCGATGTCTGCGAGTGCACCCTTCGTGTCACCCGCATTCAATTTGATCGACCCTCGTAATCGCAGAAATTTTTCCCGATCAGGGCCCGATCCATCTACTGATTTGATCTCAGCCTGAGCTTCTGAGAGCTCGCGCCGGGCGCCACTCTCATTTGCTGTTTTCTTGTAGAGAGCGACCAGATCCATGTGCAGTTGAATGCGATAAAGAGCGCCTTCGACCGGACTTAGAGGAAGATTCGCGAGAGCATCCCTATATTCTGCGATGGCGCTTTCATCGCGACCGCGTAACTCTGCAATCTCAGCACGGATTGCGTGCAAACGGTAATTCTTGCCATCAAGCAGCGCCGATCGCTCTAGAAATACAGATGCGCTGTCAGTCGCCCCCGCGGCCACTTCGGCCTGAGCGGCTGCGAGCTGCAAGCCAATGTCAGCATGATTTGCATCTGCCGCCTGTGCATAGAGCCTGGCGGAATCACTCTCTTTGCCATCAAGCTGATAGGTGTACGCGAGTTCGGCAATCACGTCAGGCTTTGGGTTGCGAATTGCTCCTAGTGCAGCGATTGCATCTGTATACCTGCCGACGTCGCGGTAGTAACCTGCCAAAGTCCGCTCCACATCGGGATCGTCGGGAGCCCTCTTTTTCGCCAGCTGTATATAACGTTCTGCGAGATCGAGCTGTTTTTTCTGCCGATAGCAGAGCGCCAGCATAACCTCTGCGCGAATGTTCGGCTGCAGCTTCTCTGCCTTTAGCAAAACCTCAATGGCACCTGCATAGTCCCTGGCTCTCAGGTAGATGTTGCCGAGCAGAATGAGATCGTCTTTACGCTGCGGATCGGCTGTGGTTACCTGTTTCAAAATGCGTTCTGCATCCGCGGCTTGTCCTGCTTGATAGTAGGCCTGTGCGAGGCCGGAGAGGCCGTCGAGAGAAAACGAATTCAGACTCAAGCCTCGCTTATATGCATCTATCGATTGCTGGTACTTAGCATCAAGGCGCGCTGCATAGCCGAACAGGAACCACAACTGAGGATCGTTAGGGGCAGACTGCGCCGCGTGTTGCGAATACTCATACGCCAAAGCGGGATCTCCGCGTTGCAACGCCAACTGCGCCGCGCGCGCCAGGCGTGCATTTTGGATATTCGAACCCCAGCCAAGCTGCTGGTTCGTCGTCTGAGCGCTACTGGTTTTAGCTCCAGGGCTCACGGAGCTATCAGCGCCCAACTGGTATGTCTGTCCGCTCGCGGTGCATGCAAATACACCATAAGCCGACAAAACGAACATCTGCAGTACTCGCGGCACAACTTTCAAGGGCATTCACCGAAAGTAGAGTTCAAGCATACCTTCTGATGCCCACCGCACCTTCGATGTTGGCTACATCACAAATCTTCGTTACTGGACGTGAACAGACTTATTGACAACGGGAATATACCAAGTACTAAGGCAACCAGCGACAGACACTGCCAATCTCACAATGAGTGCGGCGTTGGTGTCTGCATCCTGCTTTCGAGACGACAGTGGACCAAATCTTGATACGGCCGCATTGATCTCTGTCGGTTTCTCTGACGAGCCTTGACCGTATCCGATATTGAAAGGGCACTTGATGGAGCAATCTGCACCGACTAAATCATCGCTGCGACCCATACCGCATGCCTACGTGCTCCTGACGGCGATTGCCGTTCATCTGCCTCTTTTGCTGACAGAACTCCCGTTGAAGTCGTATGACACAAATTTTCATATCTTTTTTGCTTCGCATTACCTGCATCATTGGTTTGATCCCTGGAACACAAAGTGGTATGCGGGCTTTTCCCAAATGACGTATCCGCCGCTGCCGCAGCAGTGGACAGCCCTGCTTTCACATATCGTTGGCCTGAACCTGGCGTATATGACTGTCCAGCTTGTTGCGATTCTGCTGCTGGTAGTGGGAGTCTACCGTTTCTCGCTCTTGTGGGTTGGTCCGCGAGCTGCCTCCATTGCCGCACTTGCAAGTGTTTTTCTTGGCTCAGAAAGTTTCCTGGTTTATTCCGCCGGGCAGCTCGGCACAACGTTCGCAGCCCCCATCTACTTGAACGCACTTCCTTTTCTTTTCCTATGGATCAGGCGCGGGGATTGGCGCGCGTTTGTGAAAGCGACTGCCCTTTTCGCTGCAGCGGCGGCTGCTCATCACGCAACGCTTCTTTTTGGATCGTTCCTGTTTGCGGTGCCCGTCCTGGCGTTGGCCCTTATTGAGCGCCAGGATGGTGAACGGCTTTCAGCCGGCATTTTCGGAATTCGCACGGCCAGCATTGTGCTGGTTGCTGGAGTAGCGATTGCTGTTGTCCTGCTTCCATTTTGGATTGCGCTGATCCACTACCCAGTTACGCAGACCCCAATTCCGCATCCAAGCCGGTCCAACTTCATCCTCAGCCCGCAGTGGGGTTTGAACTACTTCGTAGTTCCCTATGGCGCTTTGATTTTGGCTCTGCCGTTTATTTTCATACGCGGTTCCAGGACTGTGAGACTGAGGCCGCTGCTGTTCGGCTTCTGGCTAGCCTTCTTGCTGGGTCTTGGAGGAACAACTCCTGTAGGCCATATTGTGCTTGGACGCGCGTTTGAAGTACTGACCATGGAGCGTTTCAGTTATTGGGCAACATTACTTGCGTTGCCGTTCATCGGTTTACTTACCAAAGAACTCATCGACGGATTCGGTTCTCCGGCAACAGCGTGTCTCGCTGTGCTGGCGGCGTCGAGTTGTGCGCTGGCCGTGGCATGGTCAACTTACCGTCCTGCGGATGCTGAAGATTTTAAGGTGGATCCGGTGGCATCCTGGCTCAATCGCGATGGTCACGATCAATACCGCTACATCACTCTTGGATTTGGTAACAAAATTGCGCGGCTGGCAATGATGACTAATGCAGGAAGCGTTGATGGTGAATGGAATTCAGGCCGAATGCTGCCTGAATTAACTCGCTACGGTGGCGGTGCGCTCACAAGCGCAAAGTACTTTGGGGCAGCGGGACTCGATTCGCTGCGCGCGATGTTAGATCACGCTGACCATTACGGCTTGAAGTGGGTTTTTGTTCGGGATCGATATTATGATCCACTTCTCGCATTTGCGGGCTGGCGTCCAGTAGATAGCCTTGAAGACGGCGCCATTACGGTATGGAGCAAAGATGGCGTGCCTCCCGCGACTCCAGTAAACGCGCCCCAAATTCCACCGCATTGGCAAGGTTTGATGTGGGGAATCTGCCCCGTCGGCAGCAGTCTTCTCGCGATTCTCCTGCTTCTGATCCCGAAAAAGCGCAGTGTTCAGGCTACGGTCAAGTATCCCGCTACTGCAGATCGCGATCTTGCACCAGGGAGGCTTGCGTCGTGAAGAAAGGGATTTTGCTTGCGACGTCTCTTATGACTGCAACCGCTGCTCTGGTGGCGATTGGAACTGTCTGGCCGATACCCTCTGCAGTTGCCTACGCAGGCAGCACGCACATATTCTCATCGTCGTCTACGCCCGAAGATGCCGTCAGGAGTCTGGGGGAGGCGATTCGTACAGGTGCATGGGAGAAGGCGTATTCGACGCTTGCCAATCGAGCTCAATTTACAGAGCCAGAATTCGTCCATGATTTGACTGGATATTATCAAGGGCTTCTTTCGTATGCGACGCTCGACCACTTCAGTGTGGAGCCCATCCACGCAACAGCCAACGATGCGGACTTTCGCCTGAAGCTGTACTGGTCAACCGTACTCGGAATCTCCTCCATAAGCCGCGACCTGCATCTGATCAGGAGTGGCAATGAGTGGCAGGTTGACTGGCCAATTACGAAGCAGCCTGTCGTTCCGCCTCAGGTCATACCTGTGAATTATCTGCGCTGGGACGTAATTAATCGGGGTCCAGGGGATGACTGGGGCGCTCAAGATGTAGAAGCGCCGCATGTGCGCATCGTGGATATGCACCCTATACAACGAGCCGATGGTGTGATGGTCTTAGGCGAGCTGCTCAACGAAGATGTTGTGCCAGCTTATGTATCAGTAACCGCTACACTCTTGACCAAGAGTCAAACACCAATTGCAACTGAAGGCAGCTTTGACAAGATCTCTCACCTCCTGCTCCCCAAGCAGGTGACTCCATTTCTTATCGAGTTCCCTGATCGCACGCTGACAGGAGTCGCCAGCATCCGGATGACTCCCTTCTCAACTCTTGTGTCGGCGTCAGCCGACCCTGTCATCGAAGTTGCTGGTGAACAACTCAATCCAGCCCCCGGCGCGACCCTGACGGGACAACTGGTTAACCAGAGTGGGCAGATAGTGAACATCGCACATGTTCTCTCAACGTTTTATGACAAGAGTGGTCAGGTGGTGTGGGTTGCAGATTCTTATAGCAACGCCGCCCTCTTGCCGCAGACTCCTGTTCCATTCGATATTCACATTCCGGAGGATTTAGCCCGTAGCATCAACAGTGAACACACGATTGTCGCTTCGTACAGTTGGGGAGGCATCTGATGAAGCCGGCTCTCAGATTTATGATTGGCTGCCTGATTCTTGCTGCTCCGTGTGCGGTGCTGGCGCAGGATGACGGGCTGCAATTTCCAAAATCGATTGGGGCTGGCGATTCCCTCTCGATACAAATTGCCGGCAGTGGAAATGCGACCTTATACATTGTAGGGCCCAGCGAAGTATTCAAGCGCGATGTACAGCGTGGAAGTGCAGCATTCTTCCCACAGGGAACGATTCATAATGCCGGGCACTATCTGATCATTTTGAGGGCCGGCGACTCGATCAGCAAAGGCGAATTCGATGTTCTTCCTGCACGCACGCCCTTTGCACTGAGCTTTCTTGCAAGACCGTCTCGATTGCCAGTTGGCATTCACGACGGCATTACAGGTGCGGTCTACATATTCGACGCGTACAAAAACCTCAGCACCGAGCCCACTTCTGTTTCCTTTGAGCTATCAAATCCTTCGGGGACAACGCAAACACGCGTTGCGGGAACGCACGATGGCGCCGCATATACAGAAATGGATTCAGGCCCTCAAGAGGGTAAGGACAGGTTTGTAGCACGCGCAGGCGACGTCTCAAGCACGCGCATCATCCGGCAGGTGCCCGGCGATCCATGCGGAATCAAGATGACCGCGCAACCATCCGGTCAACAGATTCGGCTCGAGACCGATCCTTTGCGCGATTGCAGCGGCAATGCTGTCCCGGACGGAACAATTGTCACTTTCACCGAGACTTATGGCAGTGCGCAAACGACAGTCGATGTTCCGCTCAAGCGTGGCATTGCACAGGTATCCATGCCTGCGCACGACGGCGCACTTATCTCAGCAGCAAGCGGAGTTGTGCTTGGAAATCAAATTCGCTGGGGAGGGCAGTGATATTGAAATTCGCGGTGACACACTGTCTTTTGGCAAGCTTAGCTGCAGGTACTGCAGCCGCACAAGCCAACGTGCGCATTGAACCGGTACATCTTCAGGGACCGCGCATTCTCGAACAACAAACCGCATCGGCTGCGATTCGCGATTATCTGAGGGCATGGCGCACTCTAGGCACAGCCATGGAACAAAACCGCTCTGATCTGCTTGGCGCGGAATTTGTGGGCACTGCTCAGGACAAACTTGCTGAAACAGTGGACGAACAGATCAAGCTCGGCCTGAGCACGCACTATCAGGACCAAGCGCATGACATTCAGATCATCTTCTACTCGCCTGAGGGCCTCTCCATTGAGCTAATCGACACGGTAAAGTATGACCTGCAAGTTCTTGATGGCGGTAAACCGATAGCGAACCAGCACACGCAAGCTCGCTATCACGTCATCCTGACCCCGACGGCAGCGCAATGGAAGGTGCGTGTTTTCCAGGGGCAGAGTGGCTGACCTTTTGTTCGAACTCGTTGCCGAAAGCGGTTTCAGGTACTAGCAATACAAACAGAAACAGGTTGAGAAACGAGCAATCAACGCATTTCACAGGAGCAAACGATGATTTCTGTGGTTGTCCCCATCTACAACGAAGAAGGGCTCATCGTACGATTTCACGAGGCTGTCGCAAATTCTCTGCGCGAGGCCACTGACGATTGGGAAGTTGTTTACGTCAATGACGGATCGATTGACTCATCGCTCGAGTTGTTAAGAGGCCTGCAAAATCAAGACTCACGCGTTGTCGTAGTCGAACTGTCCCGCAACTGGGGACACATGGGCGCCATATCAGCGGGCCTCCATACCGCTCAGGGCGATGCAGTCATCCTGATGGATGGCGATTTTCAGGATCCACCCGAAGTTCTGCCTCAGCTTATAGACGCATGGCGCGGCGGAGCTGAGGTAGTGGTGGGGGTGCGCCGAAGCCGCCAGGAACGGCGCAGGTTGCTAGCTGCGCTCTTTCCGCTCTTCTATCGCATCCTGGGCATGCTTTCTGACTATCCGATTCCACTCAATGCCGGTATCTTCTCATTGATGGATCGTAAAGCAGTTGATTCGATCATCGCGATGCGCGAAAGGAATCGCTACCTGCCCGGATTGCGGGCCTGGGTCGGCTATTGCAATGCAATTGTCTATTACGATCGCCAGGATCGCGCCGGTGGAGAGGGCAAGCTTTCATTTATCAGTCGCATCAAGTATGCAATGGATGCGATTACCAGCTTCAGCTATAAGCCATTGCGGCTCAGCTTCGGGCTGTTTATCTTGTCCGGCTGCCTGGCTGTGATCCTAATGGCTACAGCCATGCTGTTCTCGGGTAGTCCTGCAACCAGCGCTGCATTTGGAGTAGCGAGCGCCGTGTTTTTTATGGGAAGCCTGCTTCTTCTGCCCCTGGGCCTGTTGGGCGAATACGTGGGACGCGTCTACGATGAGGTACGAGGCCGACCACTCTCTCTTATCAGTCGAGTTCACCGGATAAACATTTCGGATACCTCTGAAACAGATTCCGGAAGCTTCGCGACCCAGTCATCAAATCAGTCAAATGCTACATGGGCTGCGTGAAGCGAATGCCTCCTCGGCGTGATCCGGCGAGGAGGTTTGCTACGGATACTTGCAAGAGCATCCATGTTCGCGGGCCACACTTAGCTCGTGTGCCACACTTGCAGATATTGAATCAGCGCATCGCTACCGTGATGTGCGCTATCTCGCCGTTCACAAGCGAGGCTCTGCGAATTGCATGTTTCGACGGTGAGGTCGTCTGTACTTTTGCACGGCCTGCGGTTTCTCTGAATCACAACCCTTTTCGCTCTGAAGAAGAACAATTTGGAATGCCGGGCTCAACCGCCGAACCTTCTTCATAATCGTTCCATGTCTCAATCATGAGAAATGGAATGGGGTCATCCGGAGGAAATACCTTGCGCCAGAAATTGAATGTGTCCTGATAGGTCTGGCCGCAGCGGGGAGAGATATGTCGATTAAGCCCCCATGAGGCTTTGCTGTCGTCAAATTTCGCCCACGCGCCGCCGACGATGATTTTATCAGGATATTTGGAGGACATCGTATCGTAGAAATTGCCCAAATATTGTTCCCCCCAATTGCTGCCATCTGACGCCCATCCTTTATCGCCTGGGTTGATCCATGCATAGTAGCCATCGAAGGCATTGACATACTCTCCAGGAAGGTTTTCATAAATCAGCAGTGGTTTGGGGTCCCACTGATCTACAACGGCACGCACCTTGTTCCAGTCCGTGTGTTTTCCTGTAGGGAAGATAAAGATGATAGGGCGTCCCTGATACATAAGATACGCCTTATGACCGGGCGCTTTGTCGGTGAGATAGGTGTCGTGAAACATTGTGAGATCTGCAATGGCCTCGTCCGTTGCTCCATCTTCTTGTGTAGTTTCGTCATACATCATCGCAACCTTGAATGAGTTCTTTTTGGCCAGTGCTTGCATCAGTGCATAGCTATGGTCGATAAAAGGTTCCCGGTCGCCATACCAGTCCACAACAAACGCGGAAATCCCCTCGGCTCGTGCCTGGTGAATCTGCCGCGTGATGACTGCGGGGTCGTGTGAGTTGTACGAAATCGTAATGTGCTTCGGATGCCCAAACCATGCTTCGTATAAAGCAATCACTTCTGGAGAGTTACCTGACGCTCTGTACTTGAGTTGAGGAGCATCGGCCGATCCATGACCGTGACAGCCATGCGGCAAAAGGAGAGCAGAGAGAATCACAGTACTGATGCGGTTGAACATGCGTTGTCAATATTAGAAGCGGCGGGAAAAGCAGAGGTTGTCGCATCGGCAGCGCGGATCGTGCGCAGCCGGTCAATCGCGACCATCCAGAAGATGACTTTGCGCATCGGACAATATGTAGTTATCTCACTTGCGCAGCTTCTTCAGCCTCTTTTCGATGCGCTGAACGGGAGCACAAAAGCGTGACAAATACTTCACATTTCAAGACAAATACATTGCGGGAACAAATCGTCTCGGGGAGCCTCATATTGCTCTCCGGGTCCGCGCTTACCACTGTCATCAATCTGGCCTACAACATCGTCGTTGCCCGTTCTATTGGACCGCGCGGATTTGGCCAGACGACTGCTGTCTACACTCTTCTGATCATTCTTTCCGCCGTTACGCTCTCATTTCAAATTGTTTCCGCCAAGACAGTAGCACAGCAAAGCTCCGTCGATGAAAAGGCAGCTGTATATCGCACTTTACACCGTAGCGCGTGGGCATGCGGACTCTTGATTGCATTGCTTGTTCTTCTATTCAGAGATGCCATTGCGGCCTATTTTCAGCTTCCGGCTTCAGTCCTTGTTTCCCTCCTCGCTTTGGGCACTGCCTTTTACATTCCACTCGGGAGCCGACGCGGATACATTCAAGGAACCTGTAGTTTCTATCGCCTTGCTTTTAACCTCGTCATTGAAGGAGCAGTACGGCTTGGAGGGTCCTGGGCTGCGCTTCAACTCGGATATGGAGTTCGAGGCGTCGTTGCCGCAAATGCCATTGCCATTGCTATTGCATATCTCGCGATTGCACCGCGACTAGGCGCTCGCATTGCAAGCCCTCTCGATCTTTTGCATGCCCTGCGCGAAACGCTCCAGGCTATCGTATTCTTTTCCGGCCAGGTACTTATCAACAATTCCGACATTGTCCTAGTCAAACATTTTTTTCCCGCGACACTCGCTGGAATTTACGCCGCTGTAGCAATGGTCGGACGTGTTATTTTTGCTTTTTCTTCGGCAGTAGTGAACAGCACCTTTCCGTTAGTCGCCGGGACTCGCGATGAGCAAAGAAAAGACCTCCGGGTCATCGCCACATCTCTCCTCCTAGTATTGGTCACAGGCGGCTCTACTGCCCTTGGGCTTCTCATTACGCCAGACTCGATCTGGACGCTTTTATTTGGGCCTGGATTCGCAATAGCAGGACCGTACGATGTCTCGCTTCTACTGGCTCTCTATGCTTTGACCACAGTGATCTACTCTCTGAGTGCGGTGATTATCACCTATGAGATGTCTTACAAGATTGCCAACGCGAGCTGGGTCCAACTCGCCTTCAGCATTGCACTCATACTGGGTATATGCTACTTTCATTCTTCTCTTCAGGCAGTAATCGCTGTGCAGCTCATTCTGATGATGATGCTGCTGGCTTTCATATCTGTCCCATTTCTCATCAGTTCTCTCACTGACCCCAAAGAGTTACTCACCAGCGGCACCTTCTGCGCAGTCAGGACAGTTCGGCGCGTCTCAGAAGACGAGGTAATCGCTGAATTTCTGAAGAGCGACTTTCACTACCCGGCATTTCAGGAATATCGAGATTCTATGCAAGCAATTGTGGCCAAACCAAATTTTGACGACGCAAGTGAGAACGCCAAACGCCGCGCCCTGCTGTACATTCGGCATCTCTCATTATGGAAAGAGTTGCCCAGCGACACGGAGTGGTACGAGGCAGAGCTAACTGCCGACGATCTGATCAACATCAGAGCTTTTCCAAGAGCACAATGGCGCAAGCCCGCTCGCGGAAGTTTCTCGATAACCGAGATCGTTGAAGGCGTCCGCGGCCATCACGACGTGATAGACGAACAATCGCTTATCAAGATCAACGATATCAGCCATCGCCTCTCTAAAGGGACGGCCTGCCTGGGCACTTTGATTCTCATAGGGCTTAATGAAAGTGAACCACTTACCGTACTTGATGGAAATCATCGTCTTGTGGCTGCATTACTCGCATCTCCAAAGGAGCTAAACAAGCTACGGTTTATGTGCGGCTTGTCGCCTCGGATGATGGAGTGCTGCTGGTACAACACAAACCTCGCGACGCTGTTCAGATATGGCAAGAACATGTTGATGAACTTTGTTCGCAAACCCAAAGCCGAGCTTGTGCGTCTTTTGCAAGACATCTCATAGATGATTCATGGAGACCATCGAATGACAATTCATGAGCGAGTTGTGGTTGTGAGGAAATTCCCGCGATTGCTTCATCGCAGGCAGCGGTCAGATTTTTTCTACGATGTTTCACGATGTCTGGATGTCAACCGCCCTGCTCTGGTATTTGATTGCTCACAACTCGGCCATGTCGACGAGCAGCTGATCCATCTCCTCCTTTGCTGCCTTGAAGAGGCGATGAAACGCCATGGGGATATCAGACTCGCGTGGGTCACAGCGGAGATGAAGGCGTCGCTGAAGGCAGCCGACGCAGATGTTCTGTTCAGGATTTTTGAAACGAGCAATGCTGCAGTCGCAAGTTTTCATGGCGCCTCCACTACGCTCGGCCGGCGCGAAACGGCTGATCGACATCTCTTTACTGAGTTTAAGAAGGCGATCTGACCGGTCCAAAATTACCGTCAGTTATTTCAACGACGTCTGATGTTGAAAGGTGCGTGACATGTCGAATTTAATATTCGCGAAGAAATTCATCGCCCAGCTCCTTGCGGTCCTCCTGACAATACCGGTTGCAGCAGCAGCCCAAACGGTACAGCGATCTGAAGCAGTTCCACAACAGAAACAAGCTAATCAGTCAGCGGCCTCGCAACAGGACGATTCGTCTACTCCCAACGCGCCATTGCCACAAGAGGCGGAAACTCAAACACCGTTGCCATCACAGCAGGACTCTGCGCCACAGCAAAACGGCACAGCTACTCCTTTTGGTACGGCGGCGGCGCCATTAGAGAAACCGGTAGGTGTGACGGGATCCAAACCTGCAGGGGCAGTCATCGCGCCTGCCAAACAGCGGCGTGTGCGCACAATCCTCATCAGCGTCGGGCTACTTGTAGGAGCAGGTGTCGCTATTGGGACAGTTGCGGCACTATCTCACTCAAGTCCGAGTCAGCCTAGATAATAGTTTTGCACGGAGTGGTCGCATCTTTGGAGAGCGCTTATGCGTAAATCTGGTGGAACTAACCACATCACCATAGTCAGCTTCTCTGGTATAGATGGCGCCGGCAAAAGCACGCAGATCGACATTGTGCTTCAGCGCCTGCAGCAGATGGGAATGACGACGAAACTCATCCGTTTCTGGGATGATGTTGCCCAGCTGACGTGTGTGCGCGAATCGGCTGGACACGCATTCTTCAAGGGCGATAAAGGCATCGGCTCACCTGATGCCCCAATCTGCCGGAGAGACAAAAACATACGCACATGGCCAATGACTTGCGTTCGCATGGTGCTTTACTTCATTGATGCTATTTCTGCCCGTATCGCGATACATAAGATATTCAGAGACCACGCGGATTTTGTTGTCTTCGACCGCTATTGCTATGACGAGCTTGCGAATCTGAATCTGCGAAACCCTGTACTTCGTATATATGTCCAACTTTTAATGAGGCTCATTCCAAAGTTGACTAGGAGCTATCTGCTCGACGCATATCCAGCTGACGCGCACGCCAGAAAACCCGAATACCCTATTGATTTTGTCTATGCAAATCGTGCAGCCTACCTCGAGTTGAACAAACAGACGCAGCGATTAACAGTTCTTGCGCCAATGAACAAAGGAGCGACTGCGGAGGCGATACTGCGCTTCACCTCTGATGACCTGCAAACCTTATTGAACCTGCGAGAGTGTGATCGGAACATCTATGGCAGCCCCAGCGCCTCAGCGGAGATGCTGGACGGAGAGGAGATCCGTCCAGCCACTTCTTATGAGTGACGCTTTCCCTGCACGCTTCCGGCACTTACCCGACACTCTACCAACGGTATATGACAAGATTATCGAGATACACGGTTGAAGATCCAGATCCCGCAGTCGCTCCATCGACCTGGAAGTTGGTCAACAGAGTCGGGCTCCATCCCAGCGCGAATGCAGATGGGACTGTGGCGTTCATAACCGACTCAATACCATCAAGCCATACCGACTTATATGTGACGTTGCCAGCGCTGTCACGAGAATAACTTACCTGAATGTGGTGCCAGGTATTGGTGCTCCACTGGTGCGGGTTGCATGAGGCAGTGGAGTGCAGCCATACATCTACAGGATTTTGCGGGCTTCCATTATTCGCGGTGTAGTCCCATGTACCCGTCCACCCATCGCACTGAAAGCCAAAGATCACGGTCTGGCCATTAGCCATTACCTGATTCATGTCCACTTCCAGATTAGCAATCCCGCTCGATGAGCCAGCGATGTAAATCCAGCCGTCGTAGAGAAAATTCGAGGAACTCGTGTCATCGCCAAAGGATGAACTGTACCGCTCGTCGCCATAGTTGGCATATGCAGTAGAAAACTTTCGTGCGGTCCCACTTAGTGATGGCGTGTTGCCAAGAGTAGTGACGCCTGTTGAGCTTCCTGACGCACCGCTGTCAGAGTCGGCCCTCCAATTGCCCAATGTCTGAATCGCACTCACGCTCACTGCATTCGTTGGAATCACGGGAGAACTGGTCATGATTGTCGTGACAGGCTGTACTGAGATTGCTACATCTGTGACGCAGACGGCACCCTGGCTGCCCCAGGCCTTCACATGAAGGGTATGCGATCCGGTTGCCGACTGAACCTGGGCGTTAACAGACGTGCTGTAAACGATGGTTGTATCTGTGCTGTTATCGAGGGAATATCCCATGGCGGCAATGCTTTGCGACGAACAAGAGCTCGCGTATGCCGAAAGGTTAAATGGAGATGCGATTGAAGCGCCGTTCGCCGGGCTTGCTACTGTTACAGCTGCTCCCGCTGGTATTGCTACCGCAGCCAGCAACAGCGAGAGGTGAGGGAGGTTCTTGACTATGTTCATCTGATCCTTTCATTTCACTGATAACGATTGAATTCGTGATTGCGCCCGACTTCTTTCTTCCGCCTGAAAATCGCGATGGACGCTCTCATACTTACCTACTTCCGAGTGCTGCTTGCTCTCTGTTCTGGTTCTGAGCAGATATCCTCAAAAAGTCTTCAGTACGCGGGCTACCGAACCGCTTCTGTCGGCATCTATTTCAGAGACCTTCACAGTCGCGTCGGCAACCAGAACGCGACCCGAGTTGTGCGTACTAACATTCGCTCATTCGCTCAGCATATGGAAAATATCCGCAGCTTCCCTGCTGGGACACACAGAGCAATTCTGTGGGCCATCCTCACGACCATTTCTGCAAGGACAGATCTATCCGAATTTTTCGCGGGCTGTTTCTGAGTGACACGAGATGTAAATCACGGTCACGAACGTTCTCAGCAACCTCTTTTGCAAACATCGACAACCAATGCGCACGCCCACACTGACAGTGCGACGTTGGCTCTTGCGTCGATTCTCTGGCTTGAGTGAAAGAGTCAGCCAACGAGCAACATCCTCGATGTTGTATCGCTGAGATCTACCAGGCAGACTCTCCACACTCTCTTCCAGCAGGCAACCAAGTGTGGGTAATTTCTAGAGACATCATATCCCGGTTCGTAACCAACTTCGATTACCTTTTTCAACAATCAAGCGGACGAAAGATGTAGTCAGGTTGATTTTTTGCGCGAGAGAAATAGGACTTTTTGTTCTATCGAAATTGATATTCAGAGAGGACATCGAAGTAGCGTGCAGATTGTGTTTGAGGACGCGCCGCACAGTTTCGCGTAGCTCGATTACGCTTTTCAGAGCGCTTGCATCTTACACATCGACAAGAGATTTTTTCTCATCGAATACACGCACTGCGAGAAAGGCTTCTCGTCATGCTATTGGACTCACTGCTTAAAAAGCGCGCTCTCATCGTTGCGCTGGCAACTCAATTTGGAGCGCTGTCCAACGCTGTTGGTGCTTCCTGTACTACGCAATCGCAGATGACGCAGTTACAGCGCGATTCCCTTGCGAATCAGTCCCGGGCTATGCTAGTGCAGGTTCAGAACGGCGATGTGCAGGGTCTTCGTGCAAATACTGTTCCAGCGGTGGCAGCGGATTTTTCCGGGATCATGGACTCCACCTTACAGCTGAGGCCGCTCCTGCAGCGGGCTACGATTACAGTCGATGCGCTCTATATCCTTGATGCCGCGGCGGACCCGGCCGGCGCTGCCAGAACAGATTTCTTCTGTGGATCTCCGGTGGTTGTTATGAACTTCACGGACCTGCCTCCGGCCACCTATGCGCTGGCCATTCTTCATGCCACGGGTGTACGTCAGCCACAGCAGATATCACTCATCTTGTCCCGCACATCTGGCGATCGCTGGATGCTTGCCGGATTTTTCGACAAGCCTATGACCGAAGCGGGACACGACGGCCTCTGGTACTGGACTGCTGCGCGTAAATTTGCCCAGACCAAGGCAAACTGGGACGCCTGGTTCTATTACCGACAAGCTGCTTTTCTTCTTGATCCCGCCGATTTTTTGTCCAGTCCACACCTGGAGAATCTACGACATGAGTCCGAAGCAGTCCATCCCAATGGACTCCCTACTGAAAATCCGATAACCCTGAGCACCTCTGGCTCAGCATTTACTGTAACCACGATTGACGCGACAACCGCATTTGGCGTACTCGACCTCGAAGTTCATTACAAACCAGATCCGATACAGCTTGCACAGTTACATAATCCACTTGCTGCACGCAAACAAGTGACGGACATCATGCTGGCACTGCTTGAACAACACCCAGAGTTACGCAATGCCTTCCATGGCATTTGGGTGCGCGCAGATCAGGGCTCACTTTCTCTCTTCGCTCTAGAGTTGCCGATGACCGGCATCATCCCGGATCAGCCGTCATCTAATACCAGACCCACTCTATCTCCACGCTGATCCCGGCTTATTTCAATCGCTCTTCAAATGGTCAGGCCATTGCTGGGCTCGTGCTGATAAGAACGGTTCGCCATGATGAATAGCCCATCGACGCGGAGATGCGCATCCATGGACTGAGTTGGTCCCATGGATGCCATCAAAATGTTTTCAAGTATCTCTACCAGCGATAGACTGTCAGGTTATCCAAGTAGACCTGCGCATAACTGCTGCCGGATTGATTTCCATCTACCTGGAAGTTGGTCAGCAATGCTGGCGCCCATCCAAGCGCAAATCCCGCAAAGACCCGAATATTGAGATCCTGCCTTGCATTGTCAAGCCAAACGGAGTGGTACGTGACCCACCCATCGGAATCGTGAGACTCGTAAATCTGCACATGATGCCATTGGTTGGGCGCCCACGCATGCGGGTTGCAGCTTGCATACGAGTGCAGCCAAGTATCCCACGATGCAGTCGGAGAGCCGCCATTTACTGTGTAGTCCCACGTATTTGTCCACCCGTCGCATTGGAACCCCATCAGCGCCGTTTCTCCGCTCGGCATGGTCTGATTCAGATCAAATTCCAGATTGGCCAGGCCCGATGCCGACCCATAGATATATACCCACGCATCGTAAAGAAAATTTTCCGCTTGTGTATCGTCTCCGAACTGCACCGAATAGCGCTGCCCGCCAAAATCAGTAAAGTTAGTCGCGAACTCTCGCGCATTTCCACTCATGGATGGCGAGTTTTGCGTCCCTGTCCAGCCACTTGAAGTTCCGGGAGTGCCACCATCATGAATCTGAAACCAGTTGCCCAGTGTCTGAATGCTGCTAACGCTGATTGCATTGGACGGGACTACCGAGGTCCCGCCGCTCGCAACTACGTCGATGCTAACGTCGGTGACACACACGCCGCCACTGCCATTCCATACCTTTACATGAAGCGTATGCCATCCTTCGCCTGAGCTTGCAGAAGTGTTTATGGACTGCCCCGAAACAATTGATGAATTCGCACTGTTATCGAGAGAGAAGCCAACGGCACTCGCCGGAATGGAGGAGCAAGTGTCAGCCCACACATTGACGTTAAACGGTGAAGATACTTGTGTACCATTGACAGGGCTCGAAATCGTTGTGCCGGCAAATACCGGAATCGTTGAAGCAATAAGCATGATACATGCGGCAGAAACTTTTGAAACGATGTTCATCGAATGTTCCTTGGGGACAAATTTGTAATGCTACCTGCAGATACTTGAGCCCGGCGCACCTGGCCTTGAATTTCGCAAGCACGGTTTACCGCAGGACTGCGCAACGGACAGAGCCTGCACACCACTCTTCTGTACTCTCAGCAAAAGAGCACGCAAATGTCAGAAATTTCGGGGTGTGTCCTGAGTTGCAGACATGAGCCTGACTCGACCTACTCAGCGAACCTCTTTTAGGTGGACCCCGCTGGAGCTGAGCATCAGCAACTCAGTTCCGGGAGCCCTCTAGGTCTTTCCAGTTCAAGCGAGAAGTTGATCCAATGAGAATCACTTTCTCTGTTATCGAAAATAAGTCGACCGGCAGGCAACCAGTCAGTGGATTGGCTTGCAAGTTATTGTACACATCAACTGCTCAAACGCAATCTATTTTGAAAGACGAGGCAACGCCGGAACTGAGGACATAATTCGATAGGCGCGGGTTTCCTGATCGTCCAATGCGAAAGCCTGATATTGAAGGAGTGATGAGGACAAAAGTTGATGCCGATGCTTAGCATTAGTGAAATGCCCGGTTATTCCTCTACAGGACCAACGGCGAGCCAACTATTAATAGATGAAACCTGAAGATAAGCGCTTTGTATCAGCGGTTGAGCGCCATCGTATTTTGAGTGGATTCCTGATGCAAGGCAGATTCCTCGCCAGCCCGCGTATCCCCCATCCTGGCCGCATTAAAACTCATTGCGGAGTTCACAGGTATAAATACACGAAAGCACGTGATCGCATTCCCTTTGTAGGTGCAGCATCGGAATGTGATTTGGCCGTTATATTTCTGCACAATTCCCTTACTGATCCAAAGGCCGAGCCCCGTCCCTTTAACTGACTTGGTAGTGAAAAAAGGCTCAAACAGCCGCTTCGCATCTTCTGGCCGAATGCCGGTTCCAGTATCCGTAACGTAAATCGCCACACCGTGTTGCCGTGTCGACCAGTCAGTTGCATCATGAACACTTACTCGAAGCTGGCCTCCCGCAGGCATCGCCTGGATGGCGTTTGTAACCAGATTCATGAACACTTGCCCCAGTTCAACCGGAAATCCATGTATGAGCTTCGAGTGAGCATATCTCTTGCGGACGAGGATGTGACAGCTCTCCAGTTCGCGCTGCTGCCACTCAAGTGCGTCGTTCAGCAACTTAGGAATCTCTACTACGATTGGCCGCTTTGACTCACGATAAAAGCTCAATGTCTGTTTTGTAATATGTGAAACCCGCAGTAGCTCCTGCTCGGCTAAGTTCGCAATTCTCCGTGCGTCGTCGTTCAGCGAAGGATGCTCGCGAAGGAGATAAAAGACATTGGTGATTGAGGCCAGCGGATTATTGATTTCATGTGCGATGATGCCTGCAACACGCCCCATTGCAGCAAGCCTTTCGCTCTCGCGCAGAGCCTCTTCTCCGCGGATCTGGGCCGTGATGTCCCTGCCGACTTCCAATACTCCATTCCCTTCGTGGTTGAGCGTCTTTCTGCATGCCACCACAATCTCGGCCCCACTACGCGTGGTTTGATGGATATTCCCTTGCCACGAACCAATATTGCGCAGCGATGCCTCGACTTCGCTGCGAGAGACGGGGAAAGTTGTCTTCAATAAGCGATGCATGTCCTGCCCCAGAACTTCATCTCTCTGCCAACCATAAAGATGCTCGGCTCCGGAGTTCCAGAAACGAATAGACCCATCCTGATCTCGTTCGGTAATTGCCTCCGACGCTACCTCAAGTAATTCTGCGCGCTTCCGGAACTGCTCTTCACTCAGCCGCAGCTCCTCGGTTCGCTCTGTGACAAGACGCTCCAAATCTTGATTTAATTTTTCAAGCTGACGCGTCTTGCGATGCAATTCCGCAAAGATGCGAACCTTCGCCCTCAATACTTCGGGAATCACCGGGACAGAGATGTAATCCACCGCGCCACTGCGATAACCGCGAATACGGTCTGAATCGGTCAGATGTACACCCGAAATGAAGATGATCGCAGTCTTTTGAAAACGGGGGTGCTCGCGGATGATTTCTGCGAGTTCGAAACCATCCATTTCGGGCATCGAAACATCCATCAGAAGCACGGCGACATCAGTCTTCAGCAAAATGTTCAATGCTTTACTGGCAGACGTAGCCTGAATCAGATGCTCGCCTAATTCAGCGAGAATAACCTCGTAGCTCAGCAGCTTCCCAGGCTCGTCGTCCACCATAAGGATGTTGACCTTTTCGTCGGCCATCATCAATGCATCTCCAGTTTCCGCAATCGGCCGCGACTGCAACAGTATTCAACTACAGTCTTCTCATGTTTATGATCATGCGCGACATTCTCTCCACAACATTTCTTCGGTGCCAAGGCGCTTGATCAACTGAGACCCCGCTCTAACGGTGAAGCCACATGCGCAATGCAGACAGCAGTTGCTCTGTATTTACCGGTTTGGCCAGATACTCTGAGGCGCCAGCTTCAAGGCAGCGTTCGCGATCGCCCTTCATCGCTTTTGCCGTCAAAGCAATAATGGGCAGACGCCGCAACGATGGGTTCTGCCGTATTACCTGCATTGTCTCGTAACCGTCCATCTCCGGCATCATGATGTCCATGAGCACGATTGCCAGTCCGGGGGTGGATTCGATGGTTGCGATGGCTTCTCGCCCTGTTCCCGCGGACAGAACTTTCATACCGCGACGTTCCAACAAACTGCTCAACGCAAAGATATTGCGCACGTCGTCATCGACAACCAGCACTTTGCGACCTGCAAGTACTTCGTCGGACCGATGCAACCTATCGAGCAACTGCTGCTTCTCCTGGGGGAGATCCGTAATCCGGCGATGGAGAAATAGCGCAGTCTCATCAAACAAGCGCTCGGGCGACTCCACGTCCTTCACCACGACACTCCGGGCCAGCCTATGCAGTTGCGCGTCTTCGTCTGCCGTCAGTTCCCTACCCGTGAAAACAACCACGGGCAGCTCTCTTAGCCTTGGTGTGTCGCGTATCTTTTCGAGCACGTCGAAGCCCGTCATGTCAGGCAAGCGAAGATCAAGCACTACGCAGTCATAATTGGATTGCTCAACGGCCTTCAGCGCGTTTAGTCCGCTATCGACAACGTCAATCTCAATGTCTTTGTAGCTGAGCAGTTCGCGCGTGGCTAACTGCTCTGCCGGATTATCCTCAACGATCAGGAGACGCTTACGCCGCAACTGCGAGTATTCCCGAAGACGTGTAAGTGAGACTTCCAGATCCTCAGAGGTCGACGACTTAGTGACACAGGCAAATGCGCCACGCGAAAGTCCGTGATGCCGATCCTCGTCGACTGTAAGTAGTAGCACCGGAATGTGCCGCGTCCGCGGATCCCTCTTGAGATGGCTCAGCAGCGTCCAGCCAAGCATATCGGGCAGAATTACATCCAGCGAGATGGCTGTGGGGCTGTACTGTGCTGCAAATGCCAAAGCTTCCGCGCCTGTCCTGGCGATGAGGACTTTGAAGTCTTTCTCACGCGAAAGGTCGCAAAGCAAGCGTGCATAGTGCGGATCGTTTTCTACGATCATGAGCGCAGCATCGCCTTCAGTGAGGTTAGCGCGATCGTCTTCGATGCGTGCATTCTTTTCCTCAGACGGCGTCGCTGTAAGGAATGCCTGCGTCTCCGCAGCTGCTCTACTCTTTCCCACCTTACCAACGCTAGTCGGCATCGCAGGCCCAACATAAGTTTGCGGCAAATACAGCGTGAACGTGCTTCCCTGCCCGGGCACGCTCTTCAGCTGAATCTCGCCACCAAGCAGGCTGGCTAGTTCACGACTAATGGCCAATCCCAGGCCTGTGCCGCCGAACTTCCGGCTAGTGCCTGCGTCGGCTTGCTGGAATGCCTCGAAGATGATCCGTTGCTTCTCAGCAGGGATGCCGATGCCCGTATCGGTAACTTCAAATGCAATTACCGAGCCCGCTCCACTCAGAATCGGATGGCCCGGGCTCCAGCCGCTCGACACGTTAGAGACGCGCAGACACACACCGCCTTGCTCAGTAAATTTGAATGCGTTCGAGAGGAGGTTTTTGAGCACCTGCTGTAGACGCTTCGAGTCAGTCACCAAGCTGCGGCTCAAACTGGGATTGCTTGTAACTTCGAATGATAGCTTGCGATTTTCCGCCTCGTGACGGAACGGCCGAGAGACGGCTTCGAACAACGTTCCAAAAGATACTTCTTCCGCTTCAACGGATACCGTGCCCGATTCGATCTTCGATAGATCGAGGATATCGCTGATGAGGTTGAGCAGATCTGTTCCTGCACCTTGAATCGTGCGCGCGAATTCAACTTGCTTTGCGGAGAGGCTGCCGTCCGGGTTTTCGGCAAGTTGCTGGCCCAGCACCAAAATGCTATTAAGCGGCGTACGCAGCTCATGTGACATATTCGCCAGAAACTCGGATTTATATGTCGACGTGAGAGCAAGTTCGCGTGCCTTCTCTTCCAACGCGCGCCGCGCCCGCTCAATCTCCTTGTTCTTGCGCTCAACTTCGTAGTTCTGTTCCGCAAGCTCCTGTGCTTTCTGGGCAAGCTGTTCGTTGGTTTGCTGCAATTCCTTCTGTTGCGTCTGTAATTCCGCCGCCAGTTGCTGCGACTGCTTGAGCAGGCTCTCTGTCTGCATTGTCGCTTCAATCGAGTTGAGCACGATTCCAATGCTAGAAGTCAGTTGCTCAAGGAAGGCCAGATGAGAGGCGGTAAACGAACTCAAGCTGGCTAGTTCGATCACCGCCTTTACGTGATCTTCAAAGAGCACGGGCAGTACGATAATATTTTTTGGCCTTGCGTTGAAGAGTCCCGATCGAATCGGAGCGGTATTCTCGGGTAATTCTGTAATTAGCATGCGCCGCTTTTCCGCAGCGCACTGGCCGATTAGTCCTTCGCCAATTCGAATCTCCTGGCTGTAACCCTTTGGCGATATGGCAAAGGAAGAGAGCATGGTAAGGGTGCCATCGCTCGTGGGCGACGGCTCGCTCCCCATCCGATAGATGACGCCTTGATGCGCGTTGACCAACTGCGCGAGTTCCGAGAGCAACATCCGGCCCACTGTTCCCAGGTCACGCTGGCCTTGCAGCATTCCGGTAAAGCGCGCCAGGTTCGTCTTCAACCAGTCCTGCTCCGTGTTGCGATCCGTCGTCAGGCGCAGGTTGCCGATCATCGTGTTGATATTGTCTTTGAGCTCGGCCACCTCACCGCGCGCATCGACCTGAATCGACCGAGTGAGATCGCCCTTGGTCACGGCAGTGGCCACTTCAGCAATTGCACGCACCTGTATGGTGAGGTTATCGGCCAACAGGTTGACGTTACCTGTCAGGTCTTTCCACGTTCCGGCAGCGCCGGGCACGTTTGCCTGGCCGCCGAGCCGGCCCTCTACGCCAACCTCGCGCGCCACGGTCGTTACCTGGTCAGCAAACGTCGCAAGAGTATTGGTCATATTGTTGATGGTCTCGGCCAGGGCGGCCACTTCGCCTTTCGCATTGACGGTGAGCTTCTGCGTCAGCACTCCATTAGCGACAGCCGTAACCACCTTCACAATGCCACGGACCTGCTCCGTGAGATTCGCTGCCATCACGTTTACATTGTCGGTAAGATCCTTCCAGGTTCCAGCTGCTCCCTTCACCTCCGCCTGACCGCCCAGCTTGCCCTCGGTACCTACCTCGCGAGCCACACGCGTCACTTCGGCGGCGAATGCGTTCAGCTGGTCGACCATCGTATTGATAGTGTCCTTGAGCTCAAGAATCTCGCCCTTTACATCGACCGTGATCTTACGTGAAAGATCGCCGCGTGCTACGGCTGTGGTCACTTCAGCGATATTTCTTACCTGCCCAGTGAGGTTCGATGCCATCGAGTTCACTGAGTCGGTCAAGTCCTTCCAGGTTCCTGCGACGCCGGGAACGTTGGCCTGGCCACCCAGCCTGCCCTCAGTACCGACTTCGCGGGCCACACGCGTTACTTCGCCTGCGAAGCGATTCAACTTATCCACCATCGTATTGATGGTTTCTTTCAGCAGCAGAATCTCGCCCGAAACATTTACGGTGATCTTCTTCGACAAGTCGCCGTTGGCGATAGCGGTTGCCACCTCAGCGATGTTTCTCACCTGCCCGGTCAGGTTTGAGGCCATTGAGTTCACGTTGTCCGTGAGGTCTTTCCAGGTGCCAGCCACGCCAGACACCTGCGCCTGTCCGCCCAGCTTACCGTCAGTACCTACCTCGCGAGCCACACGGGTCACTTCTCCGGCGAATGCGTTCAGCTGATCGACCATCGTATTGATGGTGTCCTTGAGTTCTAGAATCTCGCCTTTCACATCCACGGTGATCTTGCGCGAAAGGTTGCCGCGCGCCACGGCGGTCGCCACTTCGGCAATGTTTCTCACCTGCCCGGTAAGATTTGAAGCCATGAAGTTGACGTTGTCGGTAAGGTCTTTCCAGGTACCGGCAACGCCTGGCACACTGGCCTGGCCGCCTAGTTTGCCGTCAGTTCCCACCTCGCGAGCGACGCGTGTCACCTCGGCAGTAAATACGCCGAGCTGCTGAATCATGGTGTTTACGATCGACGCCGACCGGAGAAATTCACCTTTCAGCGGACGCCCATCGACATCCAGCCGAACGGTCTCAGCCAGGTTGCCCTGAGCAACGGCGGCAATCGCACGCGTCATCTCCGTCGTTGGCCAGAGCAGGTCTTCCACGAGCGTGTTCACAGAAACTTCCATCTCGCCCCACGCACCGCGGTGCCTTTCGGCACGTATGCGTTCCCGGATCTTCCCATCCTTGCCCACGGCCTGGCCCACGCGACTTAGTTCACGCGCCATTTGCTCATTGGCAGCGGCGATCTCATTGAAGTTGTCGGCAATCTTTCCCGCCAATCCCGTCCATGACACCGGTAGGCGGACGCTGAAATCGCCATCCTTCACGGTTTGAAGGCTCTGCAGAATAACTGCCATACACTCGGACTCGGGAGGCGCAGAGCCATTGAAAGCAAAAGAGTTTTGCCGAGTAACTTCGAGGGAAGAATCATGGGTGGTGGTCGCCATGGCCGTCAACTCCTGGCAGGAATAGAAAGGTAGCGCGGGAATCTATCGTACTTGAGAAAGCGCGTTCTGACTCGACCAACGAGGAAGCACACTTATACCGGTAGCGGCAGTTAAATGGATGCGCACATTGCGAACGCAGTTGCCCCAGCTGAACGAACCGGAAGCTAATTTTCAATGCAAGAAGTTTTTTGCAGCGGCGCGCATGACCATGCCATGACCATGCTATGTGCGCCATGCCGCTCCTTTGCCAACGGATGCTATCGGAGACAAGGCCTAAAATGCCCTTGAAGGAGCGGCGATTTAGGCTCTTGCACGGGAGCAACGAGGTATCTTGTATGCGCATCACAGCCCAACCACGCCTCAAATCCTACTATCGCCGGAGGAATGATGAGCACTGTAAACGCGCTTGAGAAGCTGTTGGCAAAAGAGTTGAAAGGCGCTTTTGAACATCATTTACGCGAGACGGAAGGTCAGATTCAACGACTGGGCCGGGTAACCGCGTTGAAATAGCCGCAGATGAGAATCAGTACGGAATTCCATTTGCATAGGTCACCTTCAACCTGCATGACAACGACAAAAAGCTCATTGCAACTGGCAGGCAGAAAGTCATGGATGTGCCGTGGGCTGCAGCGCCGAGACCGTCGTCGAGGAGCCTCGATATGCGCACCTGGTCGGCGCTGCGCCCGTGGGGAGTTCACCAGATTCCTCAGCGGTTGACAAGTTTAGCCGCACGCACGATATCGCGAATCTCTTTATCTGCGACGAAAGCATTTTGCCTACGCAGGGCTCGGCCAATCCGGGCCTCACCATCCAGACACTGGCCGCGCGCACGGCCGATTACTTGATCGAGCAAGGAGACTCCGTCTTCTTTTCGAATCGCCGAACAATGCAGGAACCGCGGATTCGATACGATCTGTCTCCTCCACTAAGTCGATTCGACCCAAGCGGTCAAGTTCAGGCATTCGTGTCGGATCGAGTGACTGCAACGATGATCGAGCTCCCGAAAACGATGACTTCCTGATTTCGTAGAGGAAACAAAATCCTGTCTAAGCTTCGAAGTGGTCAATCGCTATCGCGGCTTCCTTGGATGGTCCTTGCCAAGATATCGTCCGTCCATTTGATCCAGTTCTCGCCAGGTTCATCGTGAATTAACTTTTGACCGGGAGGTATGGTATGAGTCAGAAAGCCGATTGCTCTTCAGTGCATAGGCGACGCCACACTCTCAAGGCATAGTGTTTTTCATTTTTGCAGGCGCGCAGTTTCTGTTTTTGCACCTCGAATCCATTCCAGGATCGTTCGATATTCGTCACTCGATTCGTTCCCGTGCCACCGTTGGCCGCCGTTGTGAGTCGCGGTATAGTCGCCAACATTTCCCGCGCTGTCTGTCGGCCGGGTTGGCTTGATTAAAATGAGGCTCCTGCCTGGATCGGAAATGTCCACCACACGCATGGCATATTTATAATTCTCCTCGCTGTCCTGGTCAGAGAACACACCTTGCGCATTGGGCGGATTCAGCTTGAAGATCACATGGCTCGCGTGACAGAATACGCAGGCCTTACCGTCTGGACCTGGCTTTGCCAGAATCGGTTCAACATGCGAAACAAAGTAGCGGAAATCAAGCACCGAGCCGGGCTGCACGTCGCGTAGCGCATCGTTCAGGCTCTTGCCCTGCAGAATATTGTTCGCGATGAGCTTGAGGCGTGGATTGCTGGAATCCCGCAGTTGATTCATGGCTGCACGGAAATCCTCGCGCTGCTCAACGTTCTTAACCTTGCGCAGGGTATCCAGTGCCGCCGCGCTCGTATTGCCATCCGGATTCAGCAAGCCGGCAACAATCGTATCCACGACGATCGGATAATCGAGCGGCTCCTTGATTTTCAATTCTCCCGCATGCCTGTTCAGGTAGTCCTGATCCTGCGAGACTGCGCCGCCCGAAATCCCGAAGCGTTTTTTCAGGAACTGCGGATTGCCGGCTTCTTCAAACAGAACATTGAGCGTGGAATTGTGAAGGTCAGTGAAGGCGGTCTTCACTAACGGCGATGTTTGCGGATCCTTGAGGAAGTGTTCAAGACAAATCTCAACAGCAGCGCGCTGCACAGAGGGATTGTATGAGCGCAGCCCAGCAAATACCCGCTCCTGAATTTTCGGATCGTTCATCAGCGCGTCGAACGAAGAGGCCGCGTTCAATATCTCCCCATAGTTCGCCGGCCTTGGCGACTGTTCCAGCATTGCGCGCACAGCATCCTGAACCTGCGGTTGCTGCTGCCATGCAGAGTTTGCGGGCAGCGCCGCGAGTAGTGGGAGCACTACAGCCTGGCTATCCTGATTCCCGTGCTTGAGAATGTCAACGACCTTTGCGACGAGCTCAGGATCGGGCGTGCTTTTGCTGTCGAGATTAAGGATTCCGCGCTGCCCGTCTTCATACACGTAGCGAACCGTCTGCCGCACTTCGGCACTCGGGTCTTCAGACAGATTCAACACTGCAAGCGCGAACCGCGGACCGCCAGCCTCGCTCAGAGTGCTGCCAGCTTTGAGCACATTGATCTTCATAGATTCGTCCGCGCCTTTCAGGCAGTCGAGCAGAGCTTCCTCCAGTTCGGGTCCGGAGTTTTTGAAAAAGTGAATCAGGTCGCTGTCATTGCCGATGCGCGTCTGGAAAAAGCTGTTGTGCACGTCGTATTTGAAATCGACTGCCTCGCGATAGGGCGGATACTCGTAGCCGGGACGATGCAGATCGGGCACGCCGGCAACATACTTCGTGAGCACCGCAGGTAATCCGATCGACACGGTGTTCGACTTAAGCTCAGGCAGCGCGTAGTGACGGATGTGAAAATCCCAGAGCGCTGTCAGGATTCCCTGCCGCCCCAGAGGCGTACCTTCACGCAGCACTTTGGCGAGCACTTGTGCCTGGTCGCGCACTACCTCTTCATATCCAGCGTTGATGCGATTCTTATCCTCGTCCGTTGCGCTCGTCCGCACCCAAGCCGACAAATAGCCGGTATTCTCATCGAGCAGATCGTAGATGCTCTCCTGCAGCCCGCGGCGCACCATCGGATCGGTCTCGGTATTCAGGCGCGTTGCCAGAGATTCAAGAGTGCTGCGGCGTACTTCGGGGCGATCGATCTGCCAGTAGTACCAGCGCCACACTCCACCTGCGGCCTCAAACCTCACATAGGGCACAGGATCGTTGAGCGTACGTTCGAGTGCGGCAAGCAGATCCGGATCGCGAGTCAGATCGCGGAAATGTTGATTGAAGACACGCGCTGCTCCCCAGCGTGTACGCGCATCGGACGAGCCGAGAGCTGCGATCAGCAGTCTGTGTCCTTCCGGTACAACGCTCGCCCGGCGCGACAGAACCATGCGCAGCGCATAAGCGGAACTGATCTGCACCATCTTGGCCGGATCGCCGAGCCCCTTAATCAAAACCTGTAATGCGCCCGGGTCTGCCATGTGGCCTATGGCGCGAGCTGCCGCTTCACGAGCAAGCGGCTGGTCGCTGCTGGCCAGTACATTGCGAATCTGCTTCAACACCGGTTCCGGAGCAAGATCCCAGAACTGATCGAGTTGCTGCAGGAGCAGCGGAAGATCGTTCCTGGCAAGCACGGCTGGAGGCGCTGGATATGCCGCATCCCAATCCTTGGCCTTGGTCGTGCCAGGGTAGAGCGTGGACAGAGCCATCACCGCAAACTGCGTTGCGCGAAAGGGCGTATTGAAGCCTTGATAGACAGGATCGCCTTCCCAGCTTCCTTCCGGCCGCTGGGCTGCCAGCATAGCTTTGACTGCGCGGCCGAGATGCTCGTCGGTCTCAGGCCGCCTTCCGGCTTCAGCCAATGCAAGCACTGCGTTGTATGAGATGAAGTCAGCAGACTTGGCGCTCTTGTCGAA
>DASZXD010000205.1:0-7567 GCA_035546015.1 Occallatibacter sp. | reverse complement strand
ACGCCGCCAAGCGCAAGTCCCATGCCATGCGGAGCCACGCGACCCAGCACATGGCTGAAGGGCAGATGCTCTCCTTCAATGATGGGCACCGGCTCCTTGCGCGAGGCCAGGAAGACGCTCAGCGCACCTACCAGAATGGTGAGCACCCCCAGTGAGCCGAGCCCCCACAGTTGATCGCAAACGACGCCGAGAGGCGCCGCCAGAGCCATTGCTCCGTAAGTACAAATGCCGTTGTAGGAGATGACCTTTGCCGTATTCTCCGGGCCAGCTGCGGTAATGCCCCACAGCGTGGCTCCCGTCGAGCCCAGACTCTCGCCAATGCCCAGGATCAGGCGGCTCAGAATCAGCATCCAGAAGCTGAGTGAATGAATGTGCATGGAGTAGAGCGCCGCAGCGCCCACCAGCGCGGCTCCGCTGGCCGTGCAGGCGCTCATCCCCCAGATTACAGAGACTTTCGCGCCACGCCGGTCCGATATGCGTCCGGCCCACGGCCGGCTGGCCAGAGTGGCGATGTACTGGATGCTGATCACCAGTCCGGCAAGCACGGCGCTGTAGCCCATGCGCAGGTTCACATAAGGCGGGAGCACCGCAAGTGGCAGACCTATGGAGAGATAGCAGATGAATGTGAAATAGACGTAGCTCAGGATGTGCCACGTGCTGCCCCTCGGTGTGGCTGGAGTGGGTAGTGCGACACCGTCAGCGGAGGAAGTTGACATGTTCGGGGCAGGAACCGGCGCAAAAATGCAGGTATTAGTTCAAGTATATCGGATGCGCAGAATCGTCCGTGGTGACAGCCGCGCGCAAACCTCAGTTGATTCCGCTTTAAACTGGAAATAGTGTCTGGATTCCACATCGAGAACTTCGGATGCCGCGCGGCACGCGCCGATGGCGAAGCGGTGCGCGACCGCCTGCGTGCCGTTGGATTGTGGGAAGAGAAGGCTCAGGAAGCCGATGTGGTGGTTGTAAATACATGCAGCGTGACCGCTGAAGCCGACCGCGAGGCCCGCGCCTTCATCCGCCGTGCGCATCGCAGCAATCCTGAGGCAAAGATCGTCGTCACCGGCTGCTACGCACAGCGCGCTCCTGAAGAAATTGCTGCCATTACAGGCGTTACCGCGGTTATTGGCAACAGCCACAAGGCCCTGGCTCCCGAGATCATCCTTGGCCTGGCACATGGCAACGCGCCGCAAGATGCAGCAGACATGGTCAGCGTAAGCTCGCTGCTTATGGGTGGCGTGCCGGTGTGGGCTGACGATCGCTTTGCACACTCTTTTCTTGAAGAAGCCCAGCTGACACCGGGCGAACAGACCCGCCCCAATCTCAAGATTCAGGAAGGCTGCGGCAACCGCTGCACCTTCTGCGTTATTCCGCAGACTCGCGGCTCGTCCAGAAGCCTGTCCAACGCGGCCATCATGCGTCAGATTGAAGGCTTCGTCGCTTCCGGCGGTAAAGAGCTGGTGATCTCCGGTATCAACCTGGGGCGTTGGGGACGCGACTTTTCCGTGCCCGGCTACACGCTCGCCACGGTTGTCCGCGAAATCCTCGAGCAAACCGCGCTGCCGCGCCTACGGCTCAGCTCTATCGAGCCCATGGACTGGACGGATGAGTTAATTGGTCTCATGGCCGAGTATGGCGGAACGCGTCTTGCCCGCCACGCGCACCTGCCACTCCAATCTGGCTCCGATGCCGTTCTTCGCCGCATGCACCGCCGCTATCGTCCCTGGCATTATGCAGACAAGGTCGCAGCGCTGATGCGCGCTGCGGGGCCGGAGCTTACTCTCGGCGCTGACGTCATGGCGGGCTTTCCCGGTGAAACCGACACGGAGTTTGAAGAAACTGCAGCCATGATCCGTGCGCTGCCCTTTGGCTATCTTCATCTCTTCCCATTCTCGCCGCGTCCCGGCACGCGCGGGTGGGCTCTCCACGCTGAGAATCCTGTGCCATCACAGATCGTGGAAGAACGCATGGCCGTGCTGCGTTCCCTGGCTGCGGAAAAGGCTCGGACTCACCGCCTTCAGTTCATTGGGCGCGAACTCGAAGCCATCACTTTGCACACTCCGTCTACCCTCGCTGCCTGTGGACTTACGTCGGCGCTCAGCGACAATTTTCTTCCCGTACAGATAGCAGCCATGCTCCCGGCCAACAAGCTGCTTCGCGTCCAGGTGACAGGATTCAATGAAGAGATGGCGCTGGAGGCGACAGTGGAGACGGCCAATCTTCTGAGCCGGCCTGTTTGAATGCCCGCGCTGCGAACGTTACAAAACGGTGGCGATGGACACTTTTTGTGTGTTTCCAAAATCCTTGACAAAGCCTAAAAAACGCGCCCATGATTAGGCCGAATTGATGGTGCGGCTGCTGCGAGTTTTCACTGCGATGGCTGGCCGCCAGCCTCGACAGGAACCGGTCCTGTTCTGGCGCTGACCAAATACCGCGTGCAGTGTGCGGAGGCAAGTTATGTTGGTCAGGGTGCAATCAAACGGACGCAAGATCTCGGGGCTGCTTCTGCGCAGCTCTGATGCCCACAGCTATTTTTCAGAATCCAATCCATTCATCGAGCTGCAACTGGGAGAGCTGCACATCCACTGCAGACTGGATCGCGAATTCTGGCAGCACCGGCCAGTAATTGCCGATCAACGTCTTTGCGATTGGCTGGATACGAAGGTGTTCCACGGGCGAGCATGCCGCACTGCTCCTCCGCTGGAACTGATACCCACCGGGGACAACTCGTTCACACTTAAACCGCCCGCAGGCTGCGATATCGCGAACTGCCCACAGCCCGAAGCGATTGCCGCGGGGTGCGTGGCCGGACTCGCGGCCGCGGCAAAGCCTGGTCCCAAGGAGCCGGCGCATTGCCAGCAGCCTTCCCATCTCCTGATGCAGCATCAGGGACTGCTTGTCTCAGGAAAAAACGGCGTATTGACACGACAAGGCGGAGATTCCCTGGACGACAAATAGACGAATAAAAGCCGCACGATGCGCGGCTGAAGCTTGTACCATTCGCACTTTATTGCTGCGCCCTCCATTCTTAACCCTGTCCGCTTCGAGTGAAATTTTGTAACTTCTCGATCTGATCTGCAGTCGCATGAATCTGCGACAATTTGTGCCTATGAAAAACAAGGGTGTGTTGCATGTCTTGCGGTGTGCTTTGTGTACCACGTGGGTTATGGCTTTTTCAGCGGCTGCTGTGGCGCAGATTCCATCGGAACACAAAACGCAGAATGTCATTGTCGTGATGATGGACGGAATGCGCTGGCAGGAGGTCTTTCGCGGGGCAGATCCAGCTTTGCTCACGACCCTCGGGCCAAAGTGGCTGGGCGATCCGCAGAAGATGACTGCGCAGGCACAGCAGCAGTACGGCGGCGCAACGCAGGATGAACGGCGGCGGGCACTGATGCCGTTTCTGTGGCAGGTGCTTGCGGTGCAGGGGCAGGTCTTTGGCAATCGCGATCTTGGATCGGATGCACATGTCACGAACGGGCTCAACTTCAGCTATCCCGGCTACAACGAAACGCTGGTGGGCTACGGCGATCCACGCATTCATTCGAACGACGACATACCCAATCCCAATGAGACAGTATTTGCATGGCTCAATGCGAAGCAGGAGTTTGCGGGCAAGGTTGCGGCCTTTGGCGCGTGGCAGACCTTTGACGGCATCTTTGACAGCGGGCATTGCGGGTTTGTGGTGAACGCGGGATTTCAGCCGTTGACGGCGATTCCGGTGACGCCGGAGCTGGCCGTACTGAATGCGCTCAAGACCGAATCCACGCGCCTGTGGGACGATGAAGCCTACGATCCCATGGCTTTTCACACTGCAATTGCGTATCTGAAGGCGAAGAAGCCTCGGCTCTTGTTCATTGGCCTGGGCGGCACCGATGACTGGGCGCACGAGGGGTCCTATCCTGCATATCTCGATGCGGCGCATCTCGGCGACAGCTATCTGCGCGAGTTGTGGAACCTTGTGCAGTCGATGCCGGAGTATCGCGGCAAGACGACGCTGATCGTGGTTCCGGATCACGGACGTGGCGAGGGTGCGCAGTGGACGTCGCATGGGGAAAAAATTCCCGAGTCGCGCGAGACGTGGATGGCGTTTCTGGGGCCGGATACACGGGCGCTGGGCGAGCGCGGACAGGGACCGGCGGTAACGGAGAGCCAGATAGCGGCCACGTTGGCGGCGCTCCTGGGCGAGGATTACCATGCAGCAGTTCCCAGGTCAGGAACGGCTATCGCAGATGTGCTCGGAAAGTGACTGGAAAGAACGGTTTTCCGGCCAGATGCAGAACCCGGATTTCATTCCCTGCGGGAGCCGCGCCGCTCTAACTCGTTGATCCATTGGAACCGGGCCAATGCTATACTCAGGGTGCGTTCGTGTGCCCTCGGCTGGAATCGAAGGGCGTCACGCGCTAGTGGAGGAGTACCATCGCATTCGACAAACGTTCGGCCAAGTCCTTTATCCGCATCAATGACCGAATCCGCGCGCGTGAAGTCCGCGTGATTGACGAAAACGGCGAACAGCTCGGCATTCTGCCGCCCTTCGAGGCACTGCGAATTGCGCGTGAGCGTGGCCTGGATCTGGTCGAGGTTTCGCCCAACGCGGTCCCGCCGGTCTGCCGCATTCAGGATTACGGCCGCTTTCTTTACGAAAAGGAAAAGAGCGAGCGCGCTGCGCGCAAGCGCCAAAAGGTAATCGTGGTTAAAGAGGTCAAGTTCTCTGTGACCGTGGATGAGCACGACTACCAGACCAAGAAGAATCAGGCCGTGCGATTCCTGAACGAGGGCGACAAGGTCAAGGCCAGCCTCCGCTTCCGCGGTCGCCAGATGGCCCACCGCGAGCTCGGCTACGCCATCATCAACAGGCTCATTCAGGACATTGGCGAAGCCGGCGTCGTCGAGTTTATGCCGCGCATGGAAGGCACCATTCTGCATGCGATCCTGGCACCATCCAAGAAGGATGCGCCCAAACCCAAGCCGCCGGCAGCGCCATCTGCGCCGGTTGTGCAAGCCTGAGCATTGACTCGTGCAAAGATCAAGGCCGCTCTCATGAGAGCGGCCTTTTCATTGAGCATTTGAATGGGTTGGCTCAGTTCAGCCAGCGCACGCCTGCCTGCCGATGCGAAATGACAGGCAGCACAATGAATCCCTCACGCCAGTGCCCGTCTTCACGGCGCGGCGGCTTGCCCACAATGCGCAACGCTGTCGTATCGTGCTCTTCGATTGCCAATCCCGGAAGTCCGCCCACAATGGCCTGAAGCTGATCGTGATTCGGAGGCCTGTTGGTGGTGAAGGGAACCACCTCGCGCAGCGCCGCATATGCCTCGGCCAGATCGCTCAACCGTGCCCTGCGCTTGGAGCATAGCGGCTTCAGGCCCAGGGACTTCCACGCTGCAAAGGGATAGCTCTCCACCAATACACGCTGCTGCGAGCCCGACTGGTCGCGTGTAGCCAGCCTTCGCCATCCGCGCCTGCCCAGCGCGTCATACACGTCCATGCAGAACTCGGTGAAAGGCCTGTAAGTAATCGGCCGTACGATCCCAGGAAGCCCCGTCTTGCCTGCCGTGTTCAACTCGCGCTCGCTTACACGCGCATGCTCAAGGCCATTCGACTTTGACTTCCATGCCTGCGGTCCATCAAGCATCATGACCCGAATGCCGCGTACGTTACACAGATGATTGAGCCGTCCAGCAATAATATCCGGATCGATCGGCCCTTCGTCCAGTTCTGCGCTGAGCCCCGGCGGTCCGAATGGAAGGATGTCGCACTCCACGGTCGAGTGCACTATGTCTTCGCCATTCGGGTGCTCCACCAGATCGAGCCTGCGCTCGAGCACCACGACCCCGAGATTCGACCAGCGCCGATAGGCGAGATCGACGGAGAGAACAGCCATGCTCTTCACCGTATTCTTCAGGCCCAGGACAAGGCAACGGTGTGCTGTTCACATCGGTCCGATCTGCCCTGATTTGAGACCCGCTCCGAAACGGGAAGACCGGCGTCGCCGCGCTAGAATTTAGGTATGTCCGCTGCATCGCTTTCTCCTGACGTACTGGCCAAATACGAGCCGGTCATCGGCCTTGAAGTGCACGTCCAACTGCTCACCGCCACCAAGGCGTTCTGCGGTTGCGCCAATAAGTTCGGCTCGTTGCCGAATACGAACATCTGCCCGGTCTGCCTGGGCCTGCCCGGGGCACTGCCGGTGCTCAACGCCAAGGCCGTCGAGTTTGCCACGCTGGCAGCGCTGGCGCTGCACTGCACGGTGAACGAGCGCTCCATCTTTGCGCGCAAAAACTACTTCTATCCCGACCTGCCCAAGGGCTACCAAATCTCCCAATTCGACAAGCCGCTGGCTGAGCATGGATGGATCGAAGTGCCGGCTGCGGATGGAAGCACGAAGCGCATCGGCATTACCCGCCTGCACATGGAAGAGGACGCCGGCAAGAGCCTGCACGACGGCTTTGGCGACTCCGCCACGCGGACTTATCTCGATCTCAATCGCTGCGGCACGCCGCTGATTGAGATTGTCAGCGAGCCCGATATCCGCACTCCAGACGAGGCCTTTGAATATCTCACCCGCCTCAAGGAGATTCTGCTTTACACCGCCGTCTCCGACTGCAACATGGAAGAAGGGTCGCTCCGCTGCGACGCCAATGTTAGCGTGCGCCCGCGTGGGCAGGAAAAATTCGGCACCAAGGCCGAAGTGAAAAACGTAAACAGCTTCCGCTACATCCGCTCCGCGCTCGAATACGAGATCGAACGGCAGATCGAAGTCATCGAGTCCGGCGGCCGCGTTGTGCAGGAGACGCGCCTGTGGAATGCCAATGAGGGCCGCACTTACTCCATGCGTTCGAAGGAGCAGGCTCACGACTACCGCTACTTTCCTGAGCCCGATCTGCCGCCGTTGATCGTCTCTTCAGCGTTCCAGGAGCAGATGCTGCAGAAGCTGCCGGAACTGCCTGAGGCACGCCGCGCCCGCATGATTGCCGAATATGAGCTTTCCACGCAGGACGCCCAGACGCTTACCTCTTCGCGTGAATTTGCAGATCGCTTCGAGGTCGCCGCAAGGACAGCGAAAAATCCACGCCGCGTGGCTAACGTGCTGCTCAGCGAAGTCGGAGGACGGCTCAAGGCCCTTGGTCTCGATCTCGATCAGTCTCCGGTTTCGATGGCCGGCATTGTGCAGGCTGCAGACCTGCTTGACGAAAACAAGATTAGCTCCAAGCAGATGAAGCAGCTCTTCGACATCGCCTTTGAAAAGGGCGAGGACTTCGGCGTGGTCTATGAGCGCGAAAAGCCTCAGCAGATCACCGATGCCTCGGCCATCGAAAAGCTTATCGACGAGGTGATCGCCGCAAATCCAAAGCAGCTGGAGCAGTACCGCGCCGGCAAAAAGACTGTAGCTGGGTTCTTCGTCGGCCAGGTCATGCGAGCTTCAAAAGGCCAGGCAAACCCTGCGCTCCTGAATGAGCTGGTTGTAAAGAAGCTGGAGGGGTGAGAGCGATCAAGCGTGGCGCCGATGGTTACTGAAGGCTACAGATAGATATCCCACCTTAGCTGATACATACAATCGCGTATCGAC
>DASZXD010000204.1:0-61021 GCA_035546015.1 Occallatibacter sp. | reverse complement strand
CGGAAGACCTGGCTCTCGTGGAAGACGGCGTTGACGTGATGATTGAGCTCGCGTGCGGAGTCGAGATCGTGGCCGAAGGGCTTTTCAATGACGACCGCAGCCAGGCCTTTTTCCGGCTGGGCCATGCCCTGGGCGCCGAGATTTTCAATGATGCCGGTGAAGAACTCGGGAGCGGTGGCGAGGTAGAAGAGCCGGTTGGGGCCGATGTCCTTTTCCTGAGCGATGCGGTCCAGTTCGTTCTTGAGACCGGCGTAGCTGGCCGGATCGTCGAAGTTAAGCGCGTAGTAGCCGATGTGCTGGACGAACTCATCTAGCTTGGGGTCATTGGCGTCTGCGCCGCCCAACTCGACAATGGCGTTGCGCATGTCAGCCGCGAACTCATCGCCGAGCGGACGGCGAGCGACGCCGACGATGGCGAATTGCTTGGGCAGGAGGTTGGCCTGGCGCAGGTGAAAGAGCGCAGGAAGCAGCTTGCGCTTGGTGAGATCGCCGGAGGCGCCAAAGATCACGAGAATTCCCGGATCGGGGATGCGTTCAGAGCCCGTTGGAACCTGGGAGAGATCCTCGGGCATTACCTTCATGGGGATTGTGGCCATGTGCGCCTCCTGTACGACAGTGCTCAGTTTTCAGTTTCCGGGTTGATGGCATGGACTGTCCACTACAACAAGTGGACCGATGAAGCTCCCGGTTTAGTCCTGCTTGACGGCGTGACCGCCGAATTCCTTGCGCATGATGGCCAGCATGCGGTCAGTGAAGTTGTTCTCTTCACGGGAACGGATGCGGCGAATGACCGATTCAGTGATGACCGGAGCGGAGACGTTGAGGTCGAAGGCTTCAAAGACCGTCCAGCGGCCTTCGCCGGAGTCGACGACGTAGGCCTGCAGGCCGTCGAGGGTAGGATTGCCGGCCAGTGCGTCGGCGGTGAGGTCAAGCAGCCAACTGCGCACGACGCTGCCGAATCGCCAGACCTGCGCGATCTGCGGCAGGTCGAGGCTGAACTCCTCTTTCTTTTCCATGATGGTGAAGCCTTCAGCATAGGCCTGCATCAGGCCGTACTCGATGCCGTTGTGGACCATCTTGACGAAGTGTCCGGAACCAGAGGGCCCCATGTGGCCCCAGCCTTTGTCTGCGGCGGGAGCGAGAGTTTCAAAGATGGGGCGCAGATACTCGACCGGATCCTTGTCGCCGCCGACCATCATGCTGTAGCCCTCTTTGAGTCCCCAGATGCCGCCGGAGGTTCCGACATCGACGAAATGGAAGCCCCTGGCGGTGATTTCCTTGTAGCGGCGCTGGGTGTCTTTGTAGTTGGAGTTGCCGCCATCGATGAGGATGTCGCCGGGGCTGAGCAGGGCTTCGAGTTTGGCAACGGTGTCGTCGACGGGCTTGCCCTGGGGGACCATGATCCATATGGCTTTGCGTCCCTTGAGATTCCCAACGAGGTCTTCAAGAGAGCTGACGCCGACATTGCCGGATTCGGTGAGCTTTGCGACGGCTTCGGCGTTGAAGTCGAAGCCGACTACCTGGTGGCCGCCGAGCCGCAGCCGCTCCGCCATGTTTGCACCCATCTTGCCGAGGCCTATCAGTCCAAGTTGCATAAGTTCCTCCAATCCGTTTTAAGGTCCCGGCGATGTCTGAATACGCGGGAGTCAGATGTTGTCAAAAAACTCCTAAAGCCGCGAGTTCGCTGCGCAGAGCGTCTTGGCCAGTGAAGACAATTGCCTTCATGCCTGCGGCGGCCGCTCCGGCGGCGTTCTCAGGGCGGTCGTCAATGAAAAGTACACGCTCAGGGGGCGCGCCGAGAACGTCGAGCGCGCGGCGGTAGATGGCCAGGCCGGGCTTGCGCAGGCCTACGTAACAGGAGCTGAAGGCGACCTGAAAGTAGCGGCGCAGACCGAAGGCGCTGAAGCGGTAGTCGTTGGTTTCGCGGGCTTCATTGTTGAGCGCACCGACCATACAAAGCTTGGATGCCGCCAGTTCGGCGAGGATTCCCATGGCGCCGCCAGGAAGAAGCTGCGACTGGTTGAGGATGAACGAGAAGAACTCATCGCGCGAGAAGGTGCGGGGCAGGTTGAAGACCACGGCGTCGAGATAGGCGTCGGCGGTGATGTCGCCGCGCTCCCACGCATCGACGACGGAGAGGTGGCGCGACTCGAATGATGCAGCGTCGAGCGCAAATCGCTCGACGGCCAAGGCGCGCTCACGGCGGTCCCAGCCGTTGGTAAGCAAAACTCCGCCTACGTCGAAGAGGATCACATCGAAGGGGAACATCAGCCCTCTAGTGTTGCCGGTTGCAGAATGGTGCGAGAGTTCGGGGAAACTGCAGGGCCGCGAGTGCGGCGGCCACTACATTCAGAGATGATCAGAAACGGTTTCGGTTTCGCCTTGATGAAATTGTGGGAGTGAGGCCGGAGAAAAAATCCCGCAATCCGGTGCGCTGAGGAGTTCGGCCCGATTATGCAGAACTCGATGAGCCGTCGCCGCACATGTATTTGGCCTCGATGGCGAGGACTTTCCTGAAACGGCGTGTGAAGCGCTCTTCGTTGGCGATGAACTGCGCGCCGATGAAAGCGTCGACGACCTCGTATGCCAGGGCCGAGGCGATGATGCGCGCGCCGAGGACGACTACGTTCATATCATCGTGTTCGACGCCCTGATGGGCGGAGTAGGTATCGTGGCACATGCCGGCGCGGATGCCGGGAATCTTATTGGCCGCTACGCAGACGCCAACGCCGGAGCCGCAGATGAGGATGCCGCGTTTGGCAATGCCGGACTTGATGGCTTCGCCGACCTTCTCGGCGAAGTCAGGGTAGTCGTCGGGCTGGTCGCCGGTGTAGGCGCCGAGGTCGACGATCTCATGGCCTTTTTTCGTCAGATAGGCGCGGACTTCTTCTTTGAGGGGAAAGCCGGCGTGGTCGGCACTGATGACTAGTTTCATGGCGGGTCTCCGTATGGAAGGGCAAGTCAGCGGGCCGGCGAGTCAGCAAGTCGGCGCAGCGGCACATAATCCGCTAACTTGCTGACCCGCCGACTTGCTACTTGAGCAGCGCTTTGGCCTTCGCGGCTACGTTCTCTGCGCTGAAGCCGAGTTCCTTCATGGCTGTGGGGCCGGGTGCTGAGGCGCCGAAACGGTCGAGGCCGATTACGCCGCCGTTTGAGCCGACGTACTTCCACCAGCCGAGAGTTGCGCCAGCTTCTACAGCGAGCTTGGGGACGCCGGCAGGCAGCACGCTCGATTTGTACTCTGCGGACTGCTCGTCGAAGATCTTCCAGCTTGGCATGCTGACGACGCGGGCGCTGATGCCTTCAGCGGCAAGGAGCCTGGCTGCGTCGACTGCGGGCCAGAGTTCGGAGCCGGTGCCGATGAGTATGACCTGCGGGTTGTCAGCGTCCTGCACGACGTATGCGCCCTTGCTGACGCTGGCATAGGCATCGTGGGTGGCAGGATCGAGGACGGGCAGGTCCTGACGGCTGAGCGCGAAGAAGCACGGGCGCTTGCGCTCGAGCGCGAGACGCCAGGCCGCAGCGGTCTCGTTGGCATCGGCAGGGCGGAAGTCAGTGAGATGCGGGACGGCGCGCAGCATCATCAGGTGTTCAATGGGCTCGTGGGTCGGGCCATCTTCACCGACGCCGATGGAGTCGTGGGTGAAGACGAAGATGGAGTGGACCTCCATAATGGCCGCGAGGCGCAGAGCAGGCTTGGCGTAGTCAGAGAAGACAAAGAAGGTCGATCCGAAGGGCAGCAGACCGCCGTGGGCTGCCATGCCGTTGACCGCGGCGCACATGCCGAATTCGCGCACGCCGAAGAAGACGTTGCGGCCGGTGGGGTCGACGTGGAAGTTTGCGCCGGGCTTGAAGATGGTCTTGGTGGAGGCGGTGAGGTCGGCTGCGCCGCCGAAGAGTTCAGGCACCGACCCGGCGATGGCGTTCATCACGGCGCCGCCTGCATTGCGGGTAGCGACGGCCTTACCTGCAGGGAAGCTGGGGATCGATTTTTCCCAGCCATCCTTGAGCCTGCCAGCCTGAGTGCGCTCGAACTCGGCGGCTAGTTCGGGGAAGGCAGCCTTGTAGCTCTCGAAGAGCTTGTTCCACTCGGCTTCTGCGGCTGCGCCACGGTCTACCGCTTCGCGCCAGTTCTTGAGGGCATCGTCGGGGAGATAGAAGCTCTGATCTTCAGGGAAGCCGAAGAACTTCTTGGTGGCGGCCACATCGGCTGCGCCGAGGGCTTCGCCGTGGACCTTGTTGGTTCCGGCCTTGGGCGAGCCGTAGCCGATGACGGTGCGTACGGCAATGAGCGATGGCTTGCCGGTCTCGGCTTTTGCAGCTTCGATGGCGGTCTCAAGCGCGGCGAGGTCGTTGCCGTCTGCCACGCGCTGCACATGCCAGTGATAGGCCTCGAAACGCTTCAGGTAGTCGTCGGTATAGCTGAGCTCGGTGGGGCCGTCGAGGGAGATGAGGTTGTCGTCATAGAGCACGATGAGCTTGCCAAGGCCGAGGGTTCCGGCCAGTGCGCATGCCTCGTGGGAGACGCCCTCCATCAGATCGCCGTCGCCGCACAGGACGAAGGTGTGGTGATTGACGATTTCGTGTCCGGGCTTGTTGTAGACGGCGGCGAGATGCTTTTCTGCCATGGCCATGCCGACCGACATGGCGAGTCCCTGACCCAGTGGGCCGGTGGTGACTTCGACACCGTCTGTGAGGCCGTATTCGGGGTGGCCGGGAGTGATGGATTCCCACTGGCGAAACGACTGCAGATCACTGAGCTTGAGCTTGTAGCCGGAGAGGAAGAGCGTGGAGTAAAGCAGCGCCGAGGCATGGCCGTTGGAGAGCACGAAGCGGTCGCGGTCAGCCCATTTGGAGTGGGCAGGGTTGTGCTTCATGAGCTTGTGGAAGAGCAGATAAGCGATAGGCGCGCAGCCCAGAGGCGCGCCAGGGTGGCCGCTCCTGGCCTTTTCAACCGTATCGACGGCGAGCAAGCGCAATGTGTCAATCGAAAGCTGGTCAAGTGAAAGAGTCGGCAGGCTTGAAGTCGTCATGCTATGAGCTTGTCCTTTCAGTTGGAGTGCAGCAGCACCCGGTAAAACGGACGTGAATCGTATCAGGAAACGAATTCGATCGTGACTTTCACATTGTATCCAAGCCAGGCGTTCCGTTCGGGCCAGTGGATAGTCCACTCGAGTTCGGAGGCCTCATGACCGGGGGTGAGATCGACGAAGTAGCCGGCACTGCCCATGGGACGGGCGGAGGAGACGTGCCGGGTCTTCCAGTTGTCGCAGGTCCAGACGAGATCAAAGTGGCCTTCCTCGAGAATGCGCAGCGTCTCACCGGCTTCGATGCTCTGGATGGGCCTGCGGCGGCTATAAAATTCGAGGCTGCGGCGAGTGCGGCGACGGCCCTCGGGATCGGAGTAGCGGCTGTAGACCGGATCAATGCGGTCGAAGACCTTGCCGTCGACGGCAGAGCGGAGGAGCTTGAGGTACTCGGCATGGGCCCAGACAAGCGGGACGGCAGAGCCGGCGGGGTGGCCGATGCGCAGCGAGGTGTCCGGGCGGTCGGGCTCGTCCCAGACCTGCTCGGGCATCATCTGGCCACCAGTGGCGAACTTCTCATAGCTGGCGATGAAGGGTGAAATGTCGTTGCCAGCAGCCAGCTCGTAGTGAGCGCGTTCGCCGCCAAGAAGCGGCCATACGCGGCCCTGACCCCAGCCGAGATAAGGACCACCGTCGGGGCGCTGGCCGTAGCCGTCATTGTTGTAGCGGAGCCAGCCGGGACCCTGAGGGAGATCGCGCTTGAGGACTGCGTCGACGACTTTGAGCGAGTCGATGATGAGTGGATCGGCCGCGTGGCGGACACCGTAGCGGACCAGTTCAAGAAATCCCGCGTCGATGATTTCGCGTGCCTCAAACTCGTAGCGCGTGCCGGGCTGGCGGTTGGAAAGACGGACCAGCTCTTTGCCGCAGCTCTCATGCGCGTAGGCCTCACCGCACTCGGGCGGGCGGATGCGCATGTAATGGCGACGTACCTCGGGATGGAGCACGCCGTTGTTGGTGACAGTCCAGTCTTCGAGGTGGTGCTCGATCCAGTCAGCGAACTCTTCGAGGAAGCAGGCCAGTTCGGCTGACTCATGTGCGCGGGAGATTTCCGCAGCGCAGATGAGGCCGCTGATTACGGCGGCGAGCGTGGATGGCGAATAGCCCGCGTTTTCTTCCCAGCGCTCCTGATGCGTGATGGGCGCGTGGCGGACCAGGAAGCCTGCAGCGCGCTCGATGAAGGGAAATATCTTGAGCTCACCGAGGCCGTTGGCTTTCCACAGGCGCCAGGCGAGGATGATGGGGAAAGCGACCTCGTCGAGCTGCTGGCCGCTCCAGTAGGGCTCGCCGTCGATCCAGAAGTTCTGTGCGAAGCCGCCGTCGGGTTGTTGCGTGCAGGCGAGATAGACCAGCGCACGGCGGGCTGTTTCGGCACGGCCGCAGGCGAGCAGGGCCGAAGCGGTCTGCACCATGTCGCGGGTCCAGACGAGGTGGTAGCCGCCGAGATCGTCGTCGCCTTTGGCCTGTCCCCAGGGAATGGAGGCGGAGGCGACGAATGCGCCGGAGTAGGTTTTGTCTTCGTGCGCGAGCAGGACGTTGTGGCTGGCGCGCATGAGCTTGCCGCCGTCACAGGCTTTGGCGGCGAGCCACTCGGGGTTGGCGGCGCGGCCCCACTGGAGGATGAAGCGGTCGCGGAGCTCGTTGTAAGGCGTGGTGAGCGAACCGACCGTCTTTTGCGCTGCGGTGTGATGGCCCTGTCCGATGCCGATGGCGAGAGTGAACTGGAGAGCACCGTCTTCGCCGACAGTTTCGCCTACCATGCCGTCTTTGCAATGCAGGTTGAGCTCACCCATGACGGCGATGTTGCCATTGGTGGCCGAGCCGAACTCCCAGTCCATCTTGAAGTTGTCCATGAGGTCGCGCCAGCCGTCGCTGGAGCCGACGAAGCCGCAGCTTACGCGGGAGAATCCGCAACTGGCGGCCATGAGCAGGGACCACTCGTTCTTCCAGGCCATAAGGACTTTGTGGCCGGCGAGGTCGAGCGCGCGAGCGGAGTTGCCAGCGCCGCCGCCGTCGAGATGCGGCGCGAGCAGGGCATAGACCTTGAGGCGCTTGAGCAATTCCTCGTGGCCTTCGACGCGGACGCGCTGGACCACGACGGAGTGATGCGGGTCGCAGACAATCTCTTTGATGAGGCTGTAACGGCCGGCGGGGTCGCTGTTGATGTAGCGGACGCCGAGAGCCTCAGGATGCAGATACTCGAAGGTGGTGACGAGATCGCGCTTTTCCTCGTGTGCGAAGGTCTCACCGTCGGTGACGAGGAACTCCATGTCGCGGGTCTGGGCGCGATCGATGGTTGGGTGGTAGATTTCGTTGAGAATTCCGTGGGAGCAGGTGAACCAGATGCGGCTGGAGGCTGCGTAGGCCATGCCTACTGCGTCTTTGACACTGGAGGTCCATCGCGGTTTCATGCCCGGGCTGCCGAATGCCTCGCCGTGCTGATCGAGCCATCTATACATGGATTGTTCGCTCATGGTTGCGCGCTGCCTTCCCCCTTTTTGCCGCTTCCTACTCACTTAGAGAATAGAAAAGCGGATCGGTTTCTCCGTGTGTTGATTTCCGATGAAAGTTTTAATGTGGCCGTCTCACGGAAAGATGATAATGCGTTCTGCAGAGATGGCGATTGCGCACCCTTCCGGTTTGTGCGCGCATCCAAAGAAAAATGTGTTTATGCTGCGGGAAAGATGCGCGGGCGCTGCACACGGCGTTTTCTTTTTCACAGTTTCCATCCCTTGAGACCGGGCCGAAAGCGCCGGGTACAATCGGTACGGAGGAGAATTCCCCTTATGGCATACGAACTCGCACCGCTTCCCTATGACTACTCTGCGCTGGAGCCGTTCATCGATGCAGAGACGATGAAGCTCCACCACGACAAGCATCACCAGGCTTACATCAATAACGTGAACGCCGCGCTGGCGAACCATCCGGATCTGGCGGCGAAGTCGGTCGACGACCTGATCCGCGACCTGAACGCGGTTCCCGAAGAGATTCGTACGGCCGTCCGCAACAATGGCGGCGGGCACTCGAACCACACCGCCTTCTGGAAGCTGATGGGGCCGGTTGGCTCGGCAGGCGTAGGCGGCAATCCGACGGGCGACATTGCAGCCCAGATTGCGGCGGACTTTGGCGACTTTGAGGCGTTTAAAAAGACCTTCAATGAGACGACGGCGAAGCAGTTCGGCTCAGGCTGGGGCTGGCTGGTCTTTACCGGCGGCAAGCTGAAGGTGATGACGACGGCCAACCAGGATTCGCCACTGTCGCAGGGGCTGTATCCGATTCTGGGCAACGATGTGTGGGAGCACGCCTACTACCTGAAGTACCAGAACAAGCGGCCAGATTATCTGGCGGCGTGGTGGAACGTGGTGAACTGGGACGAAGTGAACCGGCGGTTTGGGATCGCGAAAGGCTAGGAAGTAGGGGAACGGGGATCTGCCAGTCTAATGCGGACTGGATTCGTCTTCCCTGTTCCCTGTCCTTCTCCGTGTAATCTGGCGTGATGTGGTTCTCTGCACGTTTTGGCCTAGCGGCATTTCTCGCCCTGGTTCTGCTTCCCGCGCTGAGGGCTCAATCCGCGCAGTTTGAGGTCTCCCACGATGGCCACACGGTCGGTGTGGCGTCATTCGAATTCAACGGCGCACCCACGGGCTACGAATCGAGCTCGATGGTTCGTATCGAGATGCCGGGGCTGGAGTACAGCCTTTCGAAGCACGAGCAACTTACGGCGGCAGACCAGTTGCGGTCTGTGGTGCTGAGCACGGTGACAAATAGCTCGGCTGTGTCTGTCGCCTGCACGCCAAAGCGGGCGCAGATTCTTCTCGATTTCTCTGCGAACGGCAAGAGTTCGACGACGAAGCTGACGTCGCATGGCGTCGCGGTCTTTCTACCAGACTTCGATCCGGGCGCACTGGAGACGCTGCTGGCGCTGGCGGTGGCCCAGAACAACCGCGACCTGTGGGCAATTCTGCCCAAGAACTCCGGGTCGATTGAGCCGGTGGAACTGACGACGTATCCCGACCAGCAAGGGACGCTCGACGGCGAGGCGCTGGCAGTGCATCACATGGTAGCAACGATCGCAGGCGCGAAGACGAATCTGTTTTCCGGACCGGACAATCAGCTTTTGCAGGCCGAGCTGCCGCAGGAGGGGTTCGTGCTGGTGCGGAAGGGATTTGTGCTGCAGCCGAGCGCGAAGCCGGAGGCGCCGGCGCAGTAAGGCCGGTTGCGAAACTGGACTGCTCTGCTGAGGCTGTTAGAGGGCGGGCGTCGCATGGATTGCGGGATAGCGCCGGAATTGCCGGTTTAGACGGTAGGAATTCAGATTTGGATGATCACTCATCCGAGTTGCCTTTGTGCTTCGTCTAATGGCATGTGACACGTCTTTTGTTTTTCCTTGCCCCTGCGGCGTTTGTTGCCTTCGTTGCCACGCACGCTTTTGCTCAGTCTGCCAGTTTTGAGATTGCCCAGCATGGACATGCAGTGGGAACGGCTTCGTTTCAGTTCACCGCCGCCGGGCAGGGATACGATTCGAGTTCGGTGGTCCATGTGGCGATGCAGGGTCTGGACTACGATCTTTCGAAGACGGAGCGGCTCACTTCGGCGAATGAGCTTGTGCAAGTGATCTTGAGCGCCACTGTGAATGGGCAGGCAGTGAACGTGGTGTGCAAGCCGGATGGGGCGCAGTTTCTTATGAACATTTCGGCAAACGGAAAGAGCACGACTACGCGGCTGCCGGCTCATGCGGCTGCGGTGTTCATGCCGGACTTCGATCCGGGGGCGCTGGAGACGCTGCTGGCACTGGCGGTGCAGCGGAACAGCCGCGACCTGTGGGCGATTTTGCCGAAGCAGTCGGGATCGATTGAGCCGGCGCAGGTGGCGACGTATCCCGACCAGCAGGGGACGCTGGATGGCAAGGCGGTGACGGTGCATCATCTGGTGGCGACAATTGCGGGCGCGCAGACGGATCTGTTTTCCGGGCCGGAGAACGAGCTTTTGCAGGCGGAACTGCCACAGGAGGGGTTCGCGCTGGTGCGGAAGGGATTTGTGTTGAAGCCGAGTGCTAAGCCGGTGGTGCCGGCGGGGTAGGGCTGAAGTCTCGGCAAGTTCTAATCGCTGCGCACCGCGAAGGGACTTACGATTGGCTGATCAATTGCTTAACTACCACCCCGTCCTGGCTTGCGCTCTTTTTTTCGCTTGGCGTTTTTTATCTGTTTATCGGATTTATGGGACGGTGTGTTTCGATGATCTATCCGCGTCGATGATATGGAATCCTTTGGTTCGATCCTAAACAGCTTCAGCTGCTCGGCGGATTCAAGCGGATTTGACCTATCCAGGCTCAGATGAGTCTGCAACCGCTTGCGCTCGAATATAAACAGGCAAGTGACCAGGAGCAACGCCACTCCGCTCACCCAACGTCCCACCACCACATCTCCGGTTGTGGTCCAATCAACGGATATCAGCACATTTCCCTTTGGGACCGGTACAGCTATCAAACCGCGCTCCTGCTCGGCCACTCCTGTCACCGGAACTCCATTCACCTCGACGGCCCACGCAGGGTAATAGCGTAGCCGCAGGATTGCGTAACCTGCGTGCTCCGCGACTCCCCGGAACCATTTCTGTTCCGGCAAATAGTTTGGCGCCGCCGAGCCGGATGAACCGGAGAGCAGATTAAGCTGTTGCCAGCCCGTACTGTTGCAGTAGGCAGATTCACCGCGCCACGCAGGGACTAGTCCAGTTTCTCCCTGGACTGAAGTTTCAGGCGAATTATTTAGCAGGCAGGCGTCGGGGATTGGGTGCAGGATCGGGTTTCCCTGAGGGTCTGCCTGAAGGTTCCCTTTGGAGTCCAACAAAAAGTCCACCAGCGGAAATCGAGTACCGGGCGGAGTGTATTCGGGTTTTCCAATGAAGCCAATACCGTCTCTTATGGACTCCTGCAGCGAAGCCGTCAGCGAACCGCATGGTTTAAACCACCAGTAGGGTACCTCAACGCTGATTCCTACAAAGAGGGCCGCACACGCGGCGATCACCGGAATACGCACGTTCCGTCGATCAGACCAGACGGCCGAGGCAAAACAAATACCCATTGGCGCCTGCAGAACTACGAGCCAGCGCCAGGGGAACTGCAGTAGCCGCCACTCTGGTAGCGTATTCCAGGCCAGCTGCGAGACCGGGAGAAGCAGAAAAAGGATTGCTGGCGGTATCAAAACCATCGGGAGCCACCATCTGCGCTCCCTCGGCACAACTCCGCGAATCCATGCGATGACGCCACCACTGAAGGCGATCATGAGCATGATGACAGCAATCTTTGAGACCTGGTGCAGTAGAGGATCTTGAGAAGTGGTATGCGGATCACCGCCAAGGCCGAAGAGCCAGTTGTTTTCTACCTTGTACTCATCTGGGATCAGGGCACTCTGAATGCTCGCCCACTTGCTTTCATAGACGGCTGGAATCAGGTAAAGCGATGCCAGCCCCATTCCGCCCAGAGTACTTGCAACAGCACGGACCACCGGAACCAGGGACTTTTCAACCAATGCAGATACCAGCGCGATGACGGCCAGCAGATAGCTAGCCATGATTCCCACCGGGCCGTTGCTCAGCCAGATTCCCGCCACAACCAGCGCTAACGGCGCCGCTGACCCGTCAAAGGAGCGTTCCCAGAAACTACTCGAAGGATTTCGCCTGCGCAACGCAAAAAGAAGCAGCAAAGGGATCCAGAATCCACCTGTCAGATCTGCGAAATCATTACGTGCGTAAATGCAGAACAACGCGTAGCCGATGAAGATTGTTGTACAACCGGCCAGAGTTGCCGGTCCGTCTGCGAGTGTCACCCTGGCCAGCGCACGAGTGGCCATGCCGGTTGCGGCCAGCAACAGAACAAACAGGACGGGGGTGACAACAGTCCATGGCATGAGCATTCCCAATATGGCTCCGCTCATCCAGGAAATCGGGGGATAAAAGACGAATTTAGGCTCGCCGGCTCCGAAGTTCGGGCTACTGGCCCAATGCGGATACAAGAGCCCCGTCGATATGCTGTGCCTGGCATCGATCCACGAAACGAAGTGAAAGGTAAAGTCGGCACTGCACGATGGACCGCGCAAGAAAAGCGGCCCTACCGCGATGACGGCAGCGATCAGGATGATCGCTGGTCCGGTTAAACTGGTTGGCCGCGGCAGAAAACGCATCTAGATGGCTTGTTGCTCTGAGGTTCATGCACATCATACTGTTTTCCGGGCCGGAGAACGAGCTTTTGCAGGCGGAACTGCCACAGGAGGGGTTCGCGCTGGTGCGGAAGGGATTTGTGTTGAAGCCGAGTGCTAAGCCGGTGGTGCCGGCGGGGTAGGGCTGACGGGAAAAAGAGATCAGCGGCGGGGCCGGACTACAATCGTGCTTGATGATTCGTGGGACCCGGTTGCTGCTTCTGATTGCCGCGCTCATGCCATTTGTCTGCATGCCGGTCGCAGGGCAGAGGCCGCCAACGCGCGTGCTGCATCCGCTGCTGGTGGGCTACTTTCCGTCGTGGGGGCTGACGATTGCGCAGCCTTTCTATGTGAAGACGCTGGCTGACAACGGGGCGGCAGGGAAGCTGGATCAGATCAATTATTCGCAGGGTTCTGTGCGTAACGGCCGTTGCGCCCTTGCCGATCCCGATGCGGATCTTAGTGTGCGGTTTACGCGGCGCAACAGCGTGAACGGGAAGGCCGACAGTGTCTTCTCCCGTTTCCGCGGGAACTTTCACCAGCTTGAAGAACTGAAGCGGCGTTATCCTCACTTGAAGATACTCATCTCGCTTGAGGGCGAGGCACGCGACTTTGCGCAGGATGCGCAGCCGGAGAACCGCACGTCGTTTGTGACTTCATGCGTAGATAGGTTTTTGCGCGGCAGGTTTGCGCCGGGCGTTTCAAAGCCGGGGCTGTTTGACGGAATCGACATTGACTGGGAGACGCCGCGGGAGAGAGATGCGCAGAATTTTCTGGAGTTGATAGAAGAGTTCCGGCGGCAGATGAAACGGATACGGCCGGGGTTGCTGCTCTCGATTGCCGTCGATGAGTCGCCGACGATGCAGGCCGGGACCGACTTTGCGCAGATTGCTCTACTGGTGGACCAGGTGGGCGTGATGAATTATGACTACGCGGGGCCGTGGAACTCGACGACGGGACTGCTGGCGCCGCTGTTCGCCGACGATCCACGCGATCCGCATTCGATTGAGAAGAGCATTGCAGGTTATGAGGCTGCGGGTGTGCCCGCTGCAAAGCTGCTGATGGGGCTGCCGTTCTATGGCTATAGCTGGACCGATGTGGATCTGGGAAACGACGGGCTTTTTCAGCACGGGAGGCCGATCCAGCAGGACCGCTCATACAACCATATCCGGAGCATCGCTCCCAATTTCGAGATCTACCGGGAAGAGCTTTCGCAGTCGCCGTGGCTTTTTGACGGAGAGACGTTCTGGACGTACGACGATCCGGTCTCGGTGCGCTTCAAGGCAAGCTATGCGGCACACCAGCACCTGGGTGGAGTGATGATCTGGGAGCTGAGCGGAGATACGCGCGACGCCGAGCTGCTCAATATTACGTACCGGTCGCTGCACGATCCGCTGGAAGAGAAGGTTTTTGTTGAGCGTGCGCGCAAGCATAAAACAGCCCGCCAGACGCACGCAGCGATAAAGTAGAGCGGCGCAATATTTCAGTGGTTGAAGAACTGGCCGTGGCCGCCGTTGGCCCAGGGATCGTAGTGCTGCGCGAACTCGGCGCGGTTCTGGGTGCTGGGATGGCTATAGAGCCAAAACTCGATGAGCGGGTTTGGATTGGGGTCTTCGAGCCAGGCCAGGCCGAGATCGTTGAAGGCGGCGACTGCGGTTTTCTGCGGGTCGGGCACGATGCCGTGCATGGCTTCCTGACCGTAGACGTCAGCCTGATGTTCGAAGTAGCGGCTGATACCGTTGCTGACCGGCTCAAGCAGAAAACTGACCGCGGAGATGGTGAAGAGCAGCACGATGAAGCCGGTGCGCGAGGCGAGATCGGGCGCGCGCCATCGCGTGCCATAGCGTTGAATAAGCCACGCTGCGATGGACGAGCAGGCCCAGTAGATGAAGAAGAGTCCGATGGCTGAGAGCGCGATGCCTTTGGGCAGGTGGTGGAGCACGTAGTGGCCGGTTTCGTGGGCGAAGATGAAGAGGATCTCGTCGTCGGGGATGCGGCCGGCGGTGGTATCCCACACGACGATGCGCTTGCTGGAGCCGAGGCCGGTAACGTAGGCGTTGAGGCCGTTGGTCTTGGCGCTGGCGAACATGAGATACATGCGCCCGGGCGGGATGTGCGTGCCGGTGCGGGCTACGACTTTTTCAAGCTGTGTGACGAGCGGAGCATGATGCTGCGAGAGCGGCTCGAACTTGTCGAAGACAGGGCCGACGAACGGCGCGACGAAGACGACGAATACCAGGATGGGCAGCGTGACCAGCCACGCGCCAAACCAATAGCGGCGCGGCCAGCAGCGGACGATCCAGTTGAAGAGCAGAAGCACGGGTACGCCGATGGCTACACTGAGGGCCAGACCTTTGGCCTGGTCGCCGAACCAGCTTGCCCAGCCCTGGACGCTGATCTGGTAGCTGCGCTCGACGGAGTGGGCGTACATGTCGAGCGGGAGACCTGCCAGCGTGGTGATGAGGAAGAGCGATGCGAAGAAGACGACGCCCTGCAGCCAGCGACGGGCGCACATCTTCTGCGCGCAGGCTTCAAGGCCGGCTGAGGCGCCGGTGGCCAGCAGAAGCCAGAAGATGGCGATTCCCCAGAGCGAGCCGACGATGGCGAGGATATTGCGGATGCGGCTGAGAGCGATGGCTTTGGCGAGCTTGTCGGGCGGAAGGGTGTAGGCCTGCTGCAGGGTGGATGGCGCGGATGCAGTTGCGGGCGGCTGAACGGGTGAGGTGGACTGCGCGGCGAGGGGCCGCGGAGCGAAGCAGACCGCGAATAGTGCGACGAGCAGAAATGCAGACAGACGGTGTCTAAATGTCATGTGCGGGGCTCCGGGAGCCAGCTAAACCTGCGACAATCGAGCATACAGATGTTTTTCACCAAAGTTTCTCTGCGAACGCCCAAAGTATATTCGACTGTTTGCGGCCGGCGCTGTGTGCGCGGCCACTGGATTTGCACCGCCGCTGCTGTTATAGCACTGGCCGCCATTCCGGCCTGGGCGGCAGGAGCGCACAAAGCCTCGACGAGCAAAGCTGCGGGCAAAGAGAGCGCTGCGGCTACGCCTGTGCTGCTGGATGCGATGACGGCGGAGCTCAACCGGGCGTACGCGTCGCTGAATAAGTCGGCTGCTGCCGGTACCGACAAGATGGTTGCGCCGTATTTCATGAGCTATTCGGTGGCCGATGCGAGCTATGTGAATATTCGCGCGCAGTATGGCGCAGTGGTGGACAGCTCGACGGGACGGACGCGCGTGGCTGATGTGCAGGTTCGTATAGGCGATCCGAAGCTGGACAATACGCATGGGGATCATCGCAACTCGGCAATCAACAGCGTGCAACTGCCACTGACGGACGATCGCGAGGCGATTGCGCGGACGCTATGGGTGGCGACGAACACGGGATATGGCAATGCGCTGGACAGCTACTTGCGCGTGAAGACCGAGGCGCAGGTGCGGGCGAAGGAAGAAGATACGTCGCCGGACTTCAGTGCAGAGCCGGCGCAGACGCATGTTGGCGCAACTGCGCCTGCTATTTCGATTGACCGTGTGGGGTGGGAGCAACGGGTGCGTGCGCTGTCGAAGGCGTTTCGCGATTATCCCGATGTTTATCAGAACATGGTGATGCTGACGGCGCAGAATGAGACGGACTACTTTGCATCGTCAGAGGGGGCGCGGGTTGTAACGCCGCATGTGCAGGCGCGGCTGGTGGTGGTTGCGGTGACTCGTGCGGACGACGGCATGGACCTGTTTCGCGCGCGGACCTTCGAGGCGCATACCGTGGACGAGCTGCCGAGCCAGGCGCTGCTTGAAGCAGCGATGCGCGATCTGGCGGAGAGTCTTGAAGCGCTGCGCAAGGCGCCGGTGACGGAGCCTTTCGATGGGCCGGCGATTCTTTCGGGGCGCGCGGCGGCGGTGTTCTTTCACGAGGTGCTTGGGCACAGGCTCGAAGGGCAGCGGCAGCGCGGCGACCAGGAGGGGCAGACGTTTACGAAAGATGTGGGCAAGGCAGTGCTGCCAACCTTTATTTCGGTAACGGATGATCCGACGGAGACGAAGTTTGGCAGCACGTGGCTGAGCGGCAGCTATGAGTATGACGACGAGGGACAGAAGGCGCAGAAGGTGGAGCTGATCGAAGATGGCGTGCTGAAGACGTTTCTGATGTCGCGGCTGCCGATTGCGAGCTTTGGCCTTTCGAATGGGCATGGGCGCGCGGAGACGGGACGCATGCCAACGGGACGGCAGGGGAATCTGATCGTGACGTCGACAAAGAGCGTGCCGGATGCGGAACTGCGCAAGGAGCTGATAGAAGAGGCGAAGAAGCAGGGGAAGCCGTATGGACTCTACTTTGAAGACATCTCGTCGGGGTTTGCGGTGACGACGCGCAGTTCGCCGCAGGCCTTCCAGGTGATTCCGCTGGTGGTGTATCGCGTGTATGTGGACGGGCGGCCGGATGAACTGGTGCGCGGTGTGGGGATTGTGGGCACTCCGCTGGCGGCGATGAGGAGCATTGTTGCCACGGGCGACAAGAGCGAGGTGTTCAACGGCGAATGCGGTGCGGAGTCGGGCACGGTGCCGGTGAGCGCAGTGGCTCCGGCGATGCTGCTGAGCAGTATCGAGACGCAGAGGCAGCCGCAGGGGACGGCGCGGCCACCGATACTGGCGATTCCGGAGCAAGACCAGGGAACAGTTGGCGCGGCGGCACCGCAGGGTCGAGGGGCGCAATGAAGAGGATGAATTTGATTGCGCGGACTGCTTGTGCGGGGTTGCTGGCCGCTTGTTTCGTTGCTCCCGGTCTGGTTGCGGCGCAGCAGACTCGTGCGGATGCGGAGAAAGATCCGGTGCTGAAGGCGATGCTTGCGGAGATGGATCGCAGCATGAGCCAGCTGCAGTTAAAGGGGTTTGCCAAGCCGTTTTTTATTCAGTACCGCATTGAAGATATCGACGACTTTGCGACGAAGGCGGAGTTTGGGGCGACGGAGGGCTCGACGCATAGCCATCAGCGTGTGGCGCGGGTGACGGTGCGCGTGGGCGACTACAAGACAGACAGCTCGGGTGGGCGCGGCGACGGGTCGCTGGAGCTGGCAGGTCTGGACGATGATCCGATTGCGATCCGATCAGCGCTGTGGATGGCAACGGACCAGGCATATAAGACGGCGCTGGCGACGTATGCACAGAAGCAGGCAGAGCTGAAGCAGGTGCAGACGCCGCCGCAGGCCGACGACTTCAGCCATGAGAAGGCAGTGATTTTGCTGGCAGAGCCAGCGAAGCTGGCCTTGGATGAGTCTGAGTGGAGTGAACGCATAGCGCGGGTGAGCGGGCTTTATCGCACAGATGCAACGGTGAAGGCGAGCCAGCAACTGGTGCAGTACTCGAGCGCGAGCTTTCACGCACGTGCGACGACGACGTACCTGGTGACGAGCGAAGGAACGATTGTGCGCAAGGCGGAGACCGAGTATCAGGAGGCGTTTGGCGCGGGCACACAGGCGGATGACGGAATGCATCTGGACCGCTCGTATGCCACGGCGGGACCGGCGCTGAGCGATCTCGATTCTGAAGAAGCGTTCAGCAAGCATGCGGTGGAAGAGATTGCTTCACTGAACGATCTGCGCAAGGCGCCGATTGTGGAAGATGAGTATCACGGGCCGCTACTTTTGAGCGCGGATGCTGATACGGACGTGATGCGGTCGCTGCTGGCGAATGCGGTGGTGGCGACGCGGCCTGCGCTGGGTACGGAGGCGCGCACGAATGGGCCCTTCGCTTCGAGCTATCAGGCGCGGGTGATGCCGGAGTGGATGGATGTGGTGGATGCGCCGAGTATGAAGACCTATGACGGCAAGGGACTGCTGGGTGCATACGAGATGGACGACGAAGGCGTGCCGGCACAGGATGTGAAGCTGGTGCAGTCGGGGCGGCTGACGAATTATCTGATCGGGCGTGTGCCGGTGAAGGACTTTCCGCAGTCGAACGGGCATGGGCGCGCGGGAATCACCGGCGCGGCGCGGCCTACGATTAGCGTGCTGAAGGTGACGGCACGAGATGGGGTTTCCGACGCGGATTTGAACGCCAAGCTGCTTGCGATGGCGAAGGATCGCGGGTTGAAGAGCGTGTATTTCGTATCGACGATGGGCGGCGAGATGACGCCGCGGCTGCTCTATCGCGTGACGCCAGATGGGACGCGCGAGCTGGTGCGCGGTGCGGTGTTTGAGGACATCGATCAACGTGCGCTGCGGTCGAGCGTGGAGGCTGCGGGCAAGGACCTGTGGGTGGCGAATTATTTTGGCGAGGTTCCGCAGACGGTGATGGCTCCGGCGCTGCTGCTGGACGACGCGACGGTGAAGCGCGCCAACCGGAAGAACGAGAAGCTGCCGTTTTATCCGGCTCCGGAATAACGGCAGAGATCAGTTGTCAGAGAGCAGGGGTCAGTCTTGTCTTTGCACTGAGAAAATGGCTGCTTGCAGCACGTTCTGCGCCTGCTGGAGTATGCTTCCATTCGCGTGAAAATCTGATTGCGGAGATGCGGATGAAGCGGATTTGTGTGGCTCTGGTTTTGTGCGTGATGATGGCGGCGCAGTTGGCTCATGCGGCGGGGAAGCCGATTCGGGTGGCGATTCTGGATGGTGCGAGCGCGGCGGCGTACCACAACTGGCGGCTGACGACCCAGGTGATCAAAAGAGAGCTGGAAGAAACGGGACTGTTTGAGGTGACGGTGCTCTCTGCGCCTCCGGCGGATGGAGACTTCAGCAATTTCAAGCCGGAGTTCGGGCAGTACCAGGCGATTGTGATGAACTATGATGCGCAGGATTGGCCGGCCGATCTGCGTGCGCAGTTTGAGAGGTATGTGAGCGGCGGCGGCGGGCTGGTTGTGCTGCACGCGGCGGACAATGCGTTTCCGGACTGGCAGGCTTATAACGAGATGACCGGCGTGGGCGGATGGCGGAAGCGCAATGAGAGCGCGGGTCCGCACTGGTACTGGCAGGACGGCAAGATGGTTGGCGATACCTCGCCGGGAAATGCGGGGCAGCATGGCGCGCGGCTGCCCTTTCAGGTGACAGTGCGGGATGGGAGCAATCCGATTGTGAAGGGATTGCCGCCGGTTTGGATGCACGCGAACGACGAGCTCTATGCGGGACTGCGCGGGCCGGGCAAGAACATGACGGTGCTGGCAACGGCGCATTCCGATGACAAGAACCACGGCACGGGCAAAGAGGAGCCGATGCTGATGGTGCTGCGGTATGGCAAGGGGCGCATCTTTCACACGCCAATGGGACATGATGCGTTTGCGATGAGCTGCGTGGGGTTTGCTACGGTGTTGCAGCGCGGCACGGAGTGGGTGGCGACGGGGAAGGTGACGCAGAAGGCGCCGGCGGATTTTCCGACGGCGAAGACGGTGAGCTACCGGGTGGATTGGGCGGAGATGGATCCGGAGTATCTGAAGGGGGCTTCGGAGTTGGTCGTGAGCGAGAAGAAATGAGGTTCGTGCTTTCCCAGCCTGAAAATCCAGACCTGGGGCACCATTTGCGTGCTTGATTCAAATCCCTAAAAGCAACCGCGGGCCCTTCGACTCCGCGAGCCGCATAAAGCACGGCTCGCAACGCTCAGAATGACAAATTTTGAGGTTGGGGAGAAACACAAACGCCTCGGAAAACAACTGTTCTCCGAGGCGTTTGTGTTTGTGAGTGCTACTTGGCGGTGCGGTAGATTTCGGAGCCGGCTAACAGATAGGCACCTACGCCGTAGACGTAGCTGGTGGTTTCGCTGAAGGCTCCGGGGGCTGCGCCTACGGGCTGGATGCAGCCGAGGCGACCGTCGGCGTAAACGTGTGTGAGCATGCCTGCCCAGGCTTTTTCAACGGCCGGCCAGTAGGTGGCCTTGTCTAGAATCCCTTCATTCACGCCGTAAGCGAGCGCGTAAGTGATGAAGGCGCTGCCGGAGATTTCAGGCAGCGGGTAGCTGTCTGCGTCGAGCAGGCCGGGACGCCAGAGTCCGTCCTTTCCCTGAATGGAAAGAGTTTCAGCGGCCATTTCCTTGAGCAACTGCACGTATTTGGGGCGCAGCGGTGAGTCGGCGGGGAGCATCTTCAAAACGCGCACGGTGCCGCCCATGACCCATCCATTGCCGCGGGACCAGAAGAGCGGCTCGCCGTTCTTTTCCTTTTTCTCGAGATAGGACGCGTCGCGGAAGTAGAGATGCTTGTCGTGGTCGTAGAGCAGATTTGTGGTGATGTCCCACTCGTGATCCATGAAGGTGAGGTATTTCTGGTCGCCGGTGATCCTGGCCATGTCGGCGTAGACGGGCGGGGCCATGAAGAGTGCGTCGCACCACCACCAGAGCGGACGCTTGGGATCGGTCGGATCGGGCGTGGCCATCTCTTCGTCGAGCCGGGCCTTCATGGGGTCCATCATCTTGGCGTCTTTGTGGGTCATGTAGAGCTCGAGGTAGGTTTGGCCGATGGCCTGATCGTCAGCGTGCATGACACGCGGGCCGGGCTGCCAGTTGAGCTCGTTGCCGATCTTGATCATGGCCTGCTGGTACTTGTCTCCGGCGACTTTTTGCGGGACGCCCATGAAACCAGCGTAGAGCGCGGCCCAGGTCCAGTCATATTGCGGCTCGGCGGGCAGTCGGCCAAGCTGCCAGTCGGCCACGAGTTTCATGGCCTTGGCCAGGTCGCGGCGCGAGAGCTTGGGTGAGAGATGCGCGACTGGGCCGGCGGTGGGCAGCGTATCGCCCGGAGGCGCGACTTTGCCTTTTTCCTGTGCGGCGAGCGGGGCAACGAGTGACAGCAGGCCGGCTACGGCGAGGGCGGGGATGGCGCAGGTGCGGCCTGCGCGACGAACGAAGTTGCTGGTATTCATACGAACTCCAAGAATGTTGGTGCAAACGGTTTAAGGCTATAACAACGGCGAGAATGAGAGCTTTTGTACGAACAACAAACTATCGGCGAGATGCGCGGCTGTCAAGGCGGTGCCGCGCTTTGGCGAGGGTCGTTGGCTGACGGGATCGCTCTCCCAGGCTCAGAATTCAGACTCAGGACACCCGTTTTCGTGCTGGATCGAGAAAGGTGAGATCGGGTTAGTCAGAATGTCAGACGGAGGCCCAGCTGGATCTGGCGCTCGCGGTAAAAGTCAGTGGCGTTGATGTTGAGCGGCTGGCCAAAGGGGGTGGAGTTGGGCCTGAGTCCGGTGAGGAAGTTGAGCGTGGGCAGCGAGGATGTGCTGCCGGAGTCGATGTAATAGCCGGTGGTTTCAAGCTCGGTGACGTTCTGGTGGTTGAAGAGGTTGAAGCTTTCGGCGAGCAACTGGAGCGAGCGCATGTGACCGAGGTCGAAGCGCTTGCCGAGGCGAAGATCGGCCTTCCAGGCGGCGGGATAGCGGAAGGTATTGCGGCCGATGTTGTATGAACGACCGTCACTGCCGAGCCCGTAGACGCGGTTGTCGCCCCCGGAACCGTTCATGCCCGGGCCTAAACCGACGATAGAGGCACCGGAGGTCTGCACAAACTCTTCGGGGAGCGAGCCGGAAGTGCGCATAGTGTAAGGGAAGCCGCTGCGGTAGTGGCCAATGGCGGAGAGCATCCAGCCGTTAGCGAGACGGCCCGCGCGATCGTGGAGCTTCCAGGGAGACTCATAGATGACGAAGGCTGCGGCGGAGTGGCGCACGTCGAGATTGCTGGTGCCGTATTCGTCACGGAAGCTGGCAGGGTCGAGCACATCGCTGCCGGCGACGAGCGTGGAGTTGTTGGGATTCCAGTCCATGGCGTGCGCGTAGGTGTAGTGTGCATGGAAGGTGAGTCCGCGGCGGCTGTAGCGGGTGACGCGCAGCATGGCTGCTTCGTAAGTGGAGTTGGCGCGGGAGAAGATCTCGGTGATCTGCTGGTAGTCAGGGTTGAGGCGGCCAGCGAGGCCTGTGGGTGAGGGCCACGAGGCGTAGAAGGGAACGGTGATCTGCGGCGATTTGATGGGACCGCGGCCGCTCGCGTCGATGACGGCATAGGTGATGGTTTTGGGATTGACGGCGGGATTGAAGTTGGTGTCAACAGAGATGGGGAGCCGACGGCCGAGACTGGCGACTGCGGAGGCGGTGAGCTGAACGTGGCCGGGCAGGGATTGTTCCAGAGAGACGATGGCCTGGTGGACTTCCGGGTTGCGGAATGTGGGGGCAAATTCGACTGCGCCGGGTTTGACGATGCTGGAAGGCTCGCCGGTGAAGACGTGGGGGAAAGGCGGCGCTCCGCCGGCACAAAACTGGCAGTCGTCTGTCGGGCGCATGAAAAAGCTGAGGTCGCCTTTGAGTGAACCAGTCTGCGTAAGCGCGGTTTCGAGCGTGGCGTTTTGGGTGCGTCCGTAGTAGAGGCCGTAACCAAGTCTGAGCACAGGCCACCGGCTTTCGGCGCTACCGAGCGCGAGGCTCAGTCGCGGGCCCCAGTTGCTGCCGAGGCTGGGCAGCTTTTGTGTGAGCGGCAGTTCGGGGTTGCTGAGTGCGGCGAGCGGAGGCGGCAGTGCCTCGCGATCCCAGCGCAAGCCGGCGGAGAAGACGGCGCGCTTGCCGGCCTGCCACTGTGCAGTGGCGAAGCCGGCTATGTCTGTGGTGCTGAGCTGCCAGTTGTTGGGGCCCATGGTTTGCCTGTAGTAGGAGTAGCAAGGCATGGGACCAAAGCTGGTGGTGGTGACACCGCAGTTGTGCGGGCTGGCATAGTCGAGCGCATCGGAGAGGCCGAATTTCTCAAAGGCAAGCGCGTCGGAGATGAAGTTCTGGACTTTTGAGTAGTAGTAAGTGCCGGTCTGGTTGCGGAGCAGTGTGGTTGCGTCAGAGTTGTGCGCAGCCTCGAACCCGGCGCGGAGGAGCAGGCTGTCGTGGGCCCAGTCGAGCATCTGCTGCGCGTGGTAGAGATGCTCGTCAGGGTAGCTGCCCTGGCCGAAGCGCGAGGGGTTGCCGATGGTGAAGCCGTAGCGCGAGTCGACGACGATCTGCGGCAGGCGTCCCCAGGCGTTGCCGGCAAGCATGGTCTGCTCAAAGGATGATGGTGCAGCGGTGTGTGCGGTGAAGATGCTGCGGCCGATGGAGGCCTGCGTGGTGGCGAGCAGATTCGGTGTGACGAACGCCTGCCACTGCGCCTGGAATCGCTGCTGGCTGGCGGTGCTGAAACCGAAGCTGTGGCTACCGTAGGTTTCCGAGACGCGTGAGAGCCCGCCGCCCGGGGAGTTCCAGTTGGAACCTGTGCCTTCGAGCATAAGTCGATGGCGATCGGCGAGCTGCCAGTCGATTCGAGCGAAGCCAGTCCATTGGGATGCGGTGCGCGGTGCGGGGCCGAGCAGGCCGGCGAGCTGCTCGAGGCCGGCTGGCGCGTAGTTATTCGTTTTGACGCCCAGGTAGTCGTTGTATGCCTGGTTTTCGCTTTCACCGAGGCGGGCGGCGAGAAGCTGGATCTGCGCGTCGTTAGGAGTAGGCAGGAAGAAGAACTCGGCAGGATATTTCACCATGGAGAGGCCGGGGTCGTTGCGGCGTGAGCTGTCGATGGCGGCGAACCAGAAAAGTTTGTTGCGACGGATGGGCGCGCCTACGCCGAATCCCAAGATGGTTTCATGATCGGGCGGCGTATAGGGCTGCGGGGTGAAGACAGGCGCGGTGGATGAACCAGCGTTCTGTATCCATTGGGTGAATGGATTGCGTGCGCCCCAGTTGTTCTGGCGATCGAAGAAGAATGCCTGGCCGTGGAACTGGTTGCCGCCGCGCTCGGTTTCAATGTTGATGCGCGCGCCTGCATACTGAACTTCGCGCAGCGCGATTTCGCTTACGGTGAATGCGCGGGCGTTGCTCCAGGTTGTGCTGTAGGAGGTCTGGTTGGATGGGCCGGAGTCTTGCGTGCGTGGTTCAGCGAGCGCACTCTGGCCGAAGGCGAGCCGGGAGCTGAGGCCGTCTATAGTGATGCCGGTGGAGTCCTGGCCTGCGGTGCGGAGCGAACCTGGCGATGAGCTGGCGGGTATGCCGGGGAGGAAGTCCTGCCAGTGACGACCGGTTGCGGGGAGGGATTGCATCTCGGTAGCGGAGATGGCGCTGGTGGCGGCGCTGGTTGCGGGATCAGAATTTTGCGCGGAGGCGAGCAGGGGCGCGAGTTGTGGGATGTGCGCGTGGAGAACGGCCTGGAGGCCTGCGGCGGCTGCGGTTGCGGCTATGGTAGATGCGATGGCGTGGGTGGGGTTTGCAATATGAGGTAGTGCTGCGGCTATGGAGGGTTGCGTTGAGGCGGCTGTGGGTTCGGGGCTGAGAGCAGTTAGAGGCTGCGGTGGAATGGCAGCTATTTGTTGAGCGGGAGGCGCGGGCGCGTGAACCTGTGGCACAGGGACTGCGGGTGCTGAAACAAGCTCAGGGGTGGTTGGTCCGGGTGCGACTGCGTGAGGAAGTGTGGATTCGGCCGACGAGGATGTAGCTATGGCGGGCGGTGCGCTGTTTTGATGATTCAGGGCGTGCACGGCGGGCGCGGGCTCTAGCTCGATGGCGGCCTGGACGCGGGACTCGTGGCCAGACGAGACGACAATACCGTCGAGATGGCTGGCGCCATGCTCCGGACTTTCGGCTTCGATGGTGTATTCACCTGCGGGCAGGGATGGGAAACGATAGCTGCCTTTGCCGGTGGTGGTTGTGCGGCTTTCAACGCCAGTTGCGACGTTGCGCAAGATGATGGTGATGCCGCTGAGGGGCGCGGAACGGAGGTCGGTGAGCCGGACTGTGAGCGAGCCGGGCTGCGAGGGAGCAGATTGGGCAAGGCACAGCGTAGCCGCGCCGCAATACAGTGCGGCAACGGCGAGAGTCGCAAACTGGCTCCGCTTGACGCGCGCCATGGAGATCGCTGTCCCTGGGCAGATCGCAGTGGGAATGCAAGTCCGCACACAACCGTCCCGCTCTCACGGCGGGTTCGGCCAAAAAAGAAGAGCGGCCGGTATGCATGTGACCGGTCTTCGACTGCACTGACTGTTGGGGGAATGCTGACAGCGATTCTACGCCAGGATGGCAGCAGTGGAACATGGAATTTGTTGTGCGAAACTGCGGCGAAGGGCGCACAGGCGCGGTTCGATAAACTGAAGAGACGGCGGGTGAGCGCGAATTGCATCAGAGCGCGGCCCGACCGCATCCTGGTAGCTGGCTAGAAATGTTTATTGACGAAGTAAAAATCCGGGTGAAGGCCGGCGACGGCGGGAATGGGTGCATGGCCTTCCGGCGGGAGAAGTTTGTGCCGCGCGGGGGACCATCGGGCGGCGACGGCGGGCGCGGCGGCGACGTGGTTATGGAGTCGAGCCAGCGGCATAATACGCTGATTCATTTCCGCTACAACCCGGAGCACAAGGCACAGCGCGGCGAGCACGGCATGGGCTCGAACTGCACGGGGCAGGACGGGCACTCGATTACGCTGCAGGTGCCGGTGGGCACGGCGGTCTACGATCTCGAGACCGGAGAGCTGGTGCACGATTTCCAGCATCCCGATGAGCGCGTGGTGGTGGCGAAAGGCGGCCGTGGCGGGCGCGGGAACCAGCACTTTGCCACGCCGACGCATCAGGCTCCGCGCGAACACGAGATGGGGCGGCCGGGGGAGGAGCGCCATTACCGGCTGGAACTGAAGCTGCTGGCCGATGTGGGACTGGTGGGATATCCGAACGCGGGCAAGTCGACGCTGATTGCGCGCATTTCTGCCGCGAAGCCGAAGATTGCAGATTATCCTTTTACGACGCTGGAGCCGAATCTGGGCGTGGTGACCGTGGGCGAGGAGCCTGAGCAGCAGTCGTATGTGGTGGCCGATGTGCCGGGGCTGATTGAGGGCGCGCACCTGGGGCATGGGCTTGGAACGCAGTTTCTGCGGCATATTGAGCGGACCCGCGTGCTTGTGCACCTGGTGGATGTGTCAGATGCTTCGGGAAGGCCCGATCCGGTGGAGGATTTCAAGGTCATCAACAAAGAGCTGGCGAGCTTTGGCAATGGGCTGGTTGAGAAGCCAATGATCGTGGCGGCGACGAAGATCGATGCGGCGAATCCTGAGAAGCTGAAAAAGCTTTCGACATACGTGAAACGGCGCAAGCTCGAATTTCATGCCATCTCGGCGGTGACAGGGCAGGGAATCGAGGAACTGAAGTGGGCGCTGGCCCGGCAGGTGCGGCCTGCAGAGGCGAGTTAGGGCGGTCTTCGCTGTTCATGCGTCTTTCCGATCTCCGATTTTTGTCTGCGACCTGCTGACAAATTTTCATCCTGCATTTGTGGCAACCCTGAGGCCTGGGCGGCATCCGAGTGAGTATCTCGAGGATTGAACCCATGCGTAGCCCGAGCCCCATCAAGCGCGATTTGACCTTTGCCCTCGTTGCGAGCGCGCTCGTGTTTTTCTGTGCGCTGGCATGGAAAGGACCGTTTATTGGAAACAATGCCCCCGGCACGGCGGCGGGGCAGGTAACACAGGGTCAATCGCACTCGGCGATTTTTCTGGGCACGATCGAGCGCAGTGGGGCGGAGCTTGTGCTGCGCGAGGCTTCGGGCAGGACCTATAAGCTGGACAACACGCGGCCTGCGCAGGCGTACGAGGGCAAGATGGTGCAGGTGGCCGGACTGCTGGATGCTGGTGCAGGGATGATTCACGTGGAAGAAATTGCGCCGGGGGCGTGAGGGCCTGTTTTCTTACCTGACACTCTGCGAACAGTCTCGGTGATTCCGTGGTGGGATTGGTGTGCTCTTTCCAGCGGAATGCATCGAGAGCGCCCACCTAACAGAGCTGGGATGGAGCACCGGGCTCACAGGCCAGCGAAATCCATCAGCGAATGTCACGACCGCCGGCACAGACTCGCCTGCGAGTGGAGAGCTCGGGGCCCCGGTTAAGCAATCCGGGGAAATGGAAGCCAGCTGTCTACTGCGTCAGAATGACGCGATCGATGCAGAGTTTGTTGATCCCGGATTGTGGGTCTGGACCGAAGTCGCGATATCCGACCTGAATCGGGAGCTTGCGGAAATATGCTTCTTTCATCGTGTCGTAGATCAGATTGTCGGAATGGACGCCTGTCAGCGGAGCCCCAGTGTGTGGATCAGCGATGCGCAAGAAATCTGTTACCCCGTTAGAGGTTCGCACTGCGAAGATGTAGAAATTCTCGCCAGGCTGAACGAGTAGTTCGTGAACCGTGCCGGAGACCCATTGAAGGGTGGGAAGAATCACGACTGCAGGCGCCGGTGTGGCGATATGCTGCAAGCCCAGCGCTGGAGCTAACGTAGCACTCATGACATACCTCCTGTTTTTTGCAATTGGTGGGCTGCCTGGAGTGAACTCCGGGTTAGAAGCGTTCGTTTCCCTGGAGGGCAGAAGAAACAACCCACCGCACATCATGATGCGTGCGGGCGCGCGCATGACGATATGACGGTGGGCACAAGTTAGTGTGTCGAGCGGGAGTCAGACCTACTCACACTCGGCCTATTCTTCCTCTTCTTCGATAGGCCGTTTGGCGTTGGCCAGGATTTTTTCGGCTACTGGCTGCGGGACTATGTCGTAGTGGTCTACTTCCATGCGGTAGCTGCCTTTGCCCTGGGTCATGGAGGTCAGCTGAGTTCCGTAGGTGAGCATCTCGGCCATAGGGACTTCAGCGTTGATAACGGTGCTGCGTCCGCGGGAGTCCATGCCCTGAACGCGGCCGCGGCGGCTGTTGAGGTCGCCCATAAGCGTGCCGGCAAACTCCTCCGGAGCTTCGATCTCGACTTTCATAATCGGCTCAAGCAGACAGGGCTTGGCTGTCTCCATGGCTTTGCGGAAGGCGATGCGGCCGGCGGTCTTGAAGGAGAGCTCGTTTGAATCGACATCGTGATAGCTGCCGTCATAGACGGTGACCTTGAAGTCGACGACCGGGTAGCCGGCGAGATAGCCGCGCGCGGCCGACTCGACGATGCCTTTTTCGACGGCGGGCACGAACTGGCGCGGGATGGCACCGCCGAAGATCTCATTGACGAACTCGAAGCCGCCACCGCGCGGCATAGGCTCCATGCGAATTTTGCAGTCGCCAAACTGGCCGTGACCGCCGCTCTGTTTTTTGTGCCGGCCGTGGGCTTCAGTTTTGCCGCGGATGGTTTCGCGGTAAGGAACCTTGGGGGCTTTGAGCGTAACTTCAGCGTGGTAGCGCTTTTTGAGGCGGCTGACGATGGCTTCGATATGCGGCTGGCCTGCGCCGGCGATGAGGAATTCGTTGGTCTGCGGGTCGCGGAAGAAGCGGATGAGCAGGTCTTCTTCCATGAGCTTGTGGATGGCGGGCGCGAGCTTGTCCTCGTCGGCGCGTGACTTGGGCTCGATGGCGTAGGTCATAGCCGGTTCGGGCAGATCGGCGAGTGCGACCTGGATGTCTGTGCCTTTGCCGCCGAGTGTGTCGCCGGTGAGCGTGTCGCGGAGCTTGGCGACTGCGCCGATGTCTCCGGCATGGAGTTCGGCGACTTCAACGGCTTTGCGGCCCTGCATGATGCTGAGGTGCGAAAACTTTTCCTGGCCGCGGCGAGTGTAGTTCTCGAGCGTGCCGTCGTTTTTGATGACACCGCTGATGACCTTGAAGAAGCTGATGCGGCCGGCGAAGGGATCGCTCATGGTTTTGAAGACGACGCAGGCGCAGGGCTCGCGGTCATCGACCTTGCGGAAAGAGGCGGCGATTTCGGCTGTGGGGTCAGAGGCGCCAACTGCCTGTGCGACGGCGGATTTCACTGGTATGGGCGCGCGCTCGGTGGCTGTGGGCGCGTAGACCTTGAGGAAGTCGAGCAGGTGATCGAGCGCCATGTTGCCGAGGCCGCTCGAAAAGAGCACCGGGAAGATACGGTCCTCGCGGATGGCTTCATGGAGGGCGGCGATGAGGTGATCTTCAGGGATGGTGCCTTTCTCGAAGAACTCTTCCATCAGCTCGTCTTTGCCTTCAGCGACCAATTCAACGAGAGCCTCGTGGCGCTCCTTGGCTTCTGCAGCGAGCGCGGCTGGGATTTCCGCGGAAACTTTGCCGCGGCCGTCACCGCCGGGCGTGTAAGTGTAGGCCTCCATGGTGACGAGGTCAACGACGCCGTGGAAGCCCTGCGCATCAGAGATGGGAAGCTGGACGGGCACGCAGGTGCGGCCCCACCGTTCGTGGATGTCGTCGATGAGTGCGGAGAGGCCGCCTTCGCCACCCGCCTTGGGGTGGTCCATCTGGTTGACGAGGACGATGCGCGGGACATTGGCTTCTTCAGCGTATTTCCATACGCGCTCGGTGACGGGCTCGACGCCGTTCTGCGCGTTGACGACGACGATGGCGGACTCGACGGGGAGCAGCGCGGCGCGGGCTTCATGGGTGAACATGTGGAAGCCGGGCGTGTCGACGAGGTTGATCTTGACGCCCTGCCATTCGGCGAAGGCGACAGCGTTTTGCATGGTGATGCCGCGGGCGACTTCTTCTTCATCGTAGGCGGTGGCGGCAGAGCCGTCTTCGACGCGGCCCTGGGTGGGAGTCATTTTGGCGGCATGCAGCATGGCGGCGATAAGTGTGGTCTTGCCGCTGTGCGCATGCCCCACTACAGCTACGTTGCGGATCTCACTTCCCTGGTACGTTTTCATAGCGTGTTCTCCTCCACCTGCGGTGGGGCAGATGCCTTTGGCAGGTCCGCGCCAATAACAAGGCGCGGAAGTTAATGGTTGGTGGTTGGAAAATGCGTGATTCGGGCTTGAAAAAGACTGGCAGGAGAGTATGGGACGTGCGGCACAGGGATTGAACGGGGACGCCCTGCAGGGCGTTCAACTGGCCGGATTGCCGGGCTCGGGCTCCGGTTTTGCCGTCTTCCTCATCCATAACGGATGGTCTCAGGCCGGCGAGCGGCGGAGGCTGGGAAGTCCCGCCACGCGCCCTTCATTGAAACACGGATGCTATCACAGGCGGAGTGTGAACGTCCTGTGACAGAGTGCACAGCGTGCTGATTTCAGGGAAGAAGAGCGTCCTGAAGGTGTTCGCCAGCGGACAGATGGTTGCGATTCTGAACGCGGGCGCGGAACCGACGGGGGTTGTTGCGAGATGGGAAGCTTCAGGATATAAGGGCTTATTGACGCAAGCCGCACTGGAGCGTGGATTGCAGGCTGATGGCTGAGACGCTACTCACCGGAGGATATAGATGAAGAGCTTTATTGCCGATCTGCGCTACTCGATGCGCCAACTGCGCAAGACGCCGGGGCTTGCACTGCTGGCGATCCTCACGCTGGCACTGGGCGTCGGCGGAAATACGGCGATCTTTACGGTGATTGAAAGTGTACTGCTGCGTCCGCTGCCTTATGCGCACGCGAACCGGTTGGTGTATGTGGGGCCTGCAGATGTCAAACAGGGATTTGGGACAACCTCGTGGCTCAATTACCGCGATGTTCGAGACCAGTCACGGCTGATGAGCGCGGTTGCCGGCTACTCAGAGGATGTGAGTGTGGTGCAGACGCCGGACGCTTCGTTGAGCGTGCTGGCTCCGCGGGTGACGCCGAACCTGTTTTCGATGCTGGATGCACGGCCGCTGCTGGGACGGACATTTACGAATGCGGAAGGCCAGAGCGGCGGGCCGCAGGTGGCGATTTTATCTGAGGGGTTGTGGCGGCAAAGCTTTCACGGGGACCCGGGCATTGTGGGTAAGACGGCTACGATCGGGGGGCGGTCGTACACGATTATTGGCGTGCTGCCGGCGTCGTTCCGGTTTCCTGAGTCGATGGGCAGCGAGATCAGCAATGCGCTATGGCTGCCGCTGCAGCCGACGCCGGAGATGCTGAACGGGCGCGGGTATGACTTTTTCAACATAGTCGGAGCCATGCGGCCTGATGCGACGATGGCGCAGGTGCAGCAGGAAGTGGATTCGATTGCGGCGCATATTCCGCGCAAGGCGGATGAGCATCCGATCCATCTGCGGGCGGGGTCGTATCAGGAACTGCTTACGGGGCAGGTGAGGCCGGTGCTTTACGCGCTGTTTGGCGCGCTGGGGCTGGTGCTGCTGATTGCTTGCGCGAATGTGTCGAATCTGCTGATAGCGCGGTGTCTGGGACGGCAGCAGGAGTTTGCAGTGCGTGCGGCGCTGGGCGCGGGACGGATGCGGCTGGTGCGGCAGATGCTCTCGGAAGGGCTGGTGATCAGCCTGCTGGGCTGCGGCGTGGGGCTTGCATTTGCGCGATTGGCGATGATGGCGGTGGCGAAGCTGCCGAAAGACACGATTCCGCGTGGCAATGCGATTGGGCTGCACTGGACGGTGCTGCTTACGCTGGCAGCAATTGCGATTCTCACAACAATCCTGTCTTCGCTGCTGCCGGGGCTGCTGGTGGCGCGGGCCAATCCGCAGGCTGCGCTGCAGTCGGCGTCGCGCGGCGTTGGTTCGCACGGCGTAAGCAGAAAGATTACCGGCAGCCTGGTTGCGGGAGAAGTTGCGCTGTCTACGCTGCTGCTGGTGTGCACGGGCTTACTCTTTCACACCCTGTGGAACCTGGAGAAGACGCATCTGGGGTTCGATGCCACGCGTGTAACCGAGTTTCAGGTGATGCCCGCGGATGCGGCGGGATTTTCGGCGATGGCCGTTTCTGAAGATACAGGCAATGCGCCGGCCTCAGTGGCGACGCTGGTTTATCAGCCGACGCTTGAGCGCATTCGCCATGCTCCGGGAGTGGAGGGCGCAGCGCTCATCACAACGCCGCCGCTTTCAGGCATAGGGGTGGGCAGCAGCTTTGCAATTGTGGGCCAGCCCGAAGATCAGAAGAACAACATGCAGACCAATGTGACAGCGGTGAGCGGTGACTATGCACGCGTAATGAGTACACCGATTCTGCGTGGACGCATGATCAACGATGGCGATGTGGCGACAACGCCGCTCGTCGCAGTGGTCAACGAGACGTTTGCGAAGAAGTATTTTGGCGCATCCGATCCGCTGGGCAAACAAATCAACCTGGGTGGCAAAGATACTGGAATGATCAAGCCGTACAGCATTGTGGGCGTGCTTGGCGACCAGGCGGACAAGACGGTGGGCGGTGCGGTGCTGCCGCTGGTTCTGCTGCCGCAGCAGCAGGTTCCCACAACGTCGCTGTTTTATCAGGCGCTGTTGAAGACGGTGGTGAGTTTCGTGGTGAAGACACGCGGCGAGATTCCGGTGGCGGCGGAGATGCGGTCGGTGTTTCACGAGAGCGCGCCGGGATATGCGCTGGATAATTTTCAGACCATGCAGGAGGCGGTGGAGCAGAACACATTCAGCCAGCGGCTGGGGCTGTATCTGGTGGGCTCGTTTGCCGGATTGGCGATTGCGATGGTGATTGCGGGATTGTATGGTGTGCTGTCGCAACTGGTGAGCTACCGGAAGCGCGAGATTGGCGTGCGCATGGCTCTTGGTGCAACACGGGCCAGCGTTGCGCAGCTTGTTCTGCAGCAGGGGTCGGTGCTGGTGGGCAGTGGTTTGATTGCAGGGCTATTGCTGGCTCTGGCTACGGGACGGCTGGTGAAGAGCTTTCTTTACGAAGTGCATCCGCTGGATGGATGGACCTATGCTGCCGTGGTTCTTGCGCTTGTTCTGATTGGGCTTGCGGCGGCGCTGATTCCGGCGCGCCGGGCGGCTTCGATTCAGCCGATGCAGGCACTGCGCGAGGAGTAAAGCTGACGCGATACTCTGGAGTGGATGCCCACTGCTTATATTGGACTTGGCGCTAACATTGCCAGTAATGCCGGCCCACCGGAGGCCACACTGGCAGCTGCAGCGGAAAAGATTGCACAGCTTGGGCGCATTGTGGCGCGATCGTCGCTTTACTCTACCGAGCCGGTGGGATTTGCGGATCAGCCGCGGTTTGTGAATGCCGTTGTCGGGCTTGAAACCGAGCTTGCTCCGCGCGAATTGCTCGAGGCGCTGCTCAATATCGAACTTGAGTTCGGGCGTGACCGTTCGGCGGGTCTGCAGAACGGGCCGCGGACGCTCGATCTCGATATTCTTCTCGTTGGCGATTTCGTGCTGGGTGAACACAATCTGCAGGTTCCGCATCCACGGCTGGCCGAGCGCGCATTTGTTCTCGTGCCGCTGTGTGAGATTGCTCCGGGGCTGCTGGAGCCGCGCAGTGGAGCTACAGTGTCACAATTGTTAAAGAAGCTCTTTCCAGAGCCTGAAGGCGAAGCAGATGCAGTGGTGCAGATGGAGAGCGGTGTTTGGCGTGCTGGCACTGGCTGGAGCGGCGGCGCCGCTGGTTCTGCGCGCGCAGGCGACGATTCCGATCACGGTTGAGGATGCGCGCGGCGCGGCGCTGGCGGGCGCTGCGGTGACGGATGCATCAGGCAAGATTCTGGGCCGCACCGATCCGTCTGGAGATATTACTGTGCGCTGCAACACGCCGTGCAGCGTTCGCATTTCTGCTCCGGGATTCGCAGCGCAGACGGTTGCGCTCAGCGGTGCGGCGACGATTCATCTTGAACCTGCGGCAAACTCGGAGCAGATTACCGTTACCGCTTATCGCGCTCCGCTGGGAGAGCTGGAGAGCCCGGTTACATCGCGGGTTCTGAGTGAACACACACTGCGCACCACGGCGGCGATTACGCTCGACGATCAGTTGCGGCAGCTTCCTGGCGTGGAGCTGTTTCGGCGTTCTCCTTCTCTGGTCGCGAATCCTACATCGCAGGGTGTGAGTCTGCGAGGGCTAGGGTCCACGTCGGCGAGCCGCACGCTTGTGACGGAAGACGATGTGCCGTTAAACGATCCGCTGGGTGGATGGATTCACTGGCAGGAGCAGCCGGAGCTGGCGATTCACAGCATCGAGGTAGTGCGTGGCGGCGCGAGCGATCTGTATGGATCGAGCGCGATTGGCGGCGTGATCAATATTGTTCCGGCGCTTCCGGGAGCAGATCAGGTGGTACTCAACTCGAGCTATGGCGGGGAAGGAACCTACGATGACAGCCTGATGGCACAGGCGAAGCGCGGGCCGTGGGGCTTGCTGGGCGCGGGCGGACTGATTGGCACGAACGGATATATCCAAGAGTCGCCCAAACAGCGCGGACCGGTGGACGTGGCCAGCAATGTGCACAGTCAGAATGCGCTTGGAATGATGGAGCACGACGCCGGACCACTGCGGCTATTTGCCCGCGTGAGCGGTTTTCAGGAGTCGCGGCATAACGGGACGCCTTATCAGTTCAATGCGACGCGGCTGGTTCGTTATGCAACGGGTGCGGACTGGAAGAATGCGGATAATGCTGCACTGAACCTGCGTCTCTATGGATCGGATGAGCGCTACCGGCAGACGTTTTCGAGCCTTTCCAATGCGCCGAATGCAAGTGCGCCGGCGTGTTCGTACCGATGCGGCGAGACGCCGACGAAGTTTACGTTTGTTCCGGTGAATGAGCTGGGCGCGGCTGCGCACTGGAGCCAGCCGCTGAGCGCAGGCCTCTTGCTTCTGGCCGGGGCCGATGTGCGCGATGTGCGCGTGTGGGACCGCGAGCAGAGTTTTACGGGCACAAAGGCGCTGACGAATCTGCACGATCACCAGCGCGATACGGGGCTTTATGCAGAGGCGATGTGGGTGCACGATGCGTGGACGCTTACGGCTTCAGCGCGGGTGGACTGGTTTCAGAACTTCGACGGTCACATCGTGACATGGAATGGCTCTACATGGGTGCCCAATGCGACGCAGCCTTTGCAGCGCGATGAGCACATCTTCGATCCGCGCGTGGGCGTGTCGCGCAAACTCGGTGATCACTGGGCGGTTTCGGCATCGGGATTTCGCGCCTATCGCTCACCTACGCCAAGCGAGCTTTACCGCTCCACGCAGGTGGGCAATCAACTTACGCTTGCCAATGGAAATCTACTGAGCGAGCGTGCAACGGGGTGGGAAGCGGGGGTTGCGACGCAGCGCAACTGGGGCACGGTACGCGCCAGTTATTTTCTGACGGAAGTGAATCGGCCGATCGCTGCACTGACTGTGAATCCCAACTCTTCGCCAATTCTGCTGCAGCGCGAGAATCTTGGGCAGATCGAGAGCCGAGGCGTGTCGCTGGATTACGAGTTGATGCCGCGATCGTGGCTTGCAGTGGATGGCGGCTACCAGTATGCGCACGCGGTGGTTTCGCACGGCACGCAGGATATAGGCAATTGGATTCCCGAAGTAGCACGCAACATGGCGACGCTGAATGTTCGCGCGTTCAAGCCCGCAATCGGGACGCTGAGCCTGCAGAGCCGAATGAGCGGTCATCAGTACGACGACGATGCGAATGCGAATTTTCTGCACGGATACTTCCGGCTCGATGCTTACGCGTCGCATGACTTTGGTCATAGAGTTGAGCTATTTGCTGCAGGAGAAAATCTGCTGGACCGCTCTATTGAAGTTTCGAAGACGCCGACAACCACGCTGGGCCAGCCACGTGTGGCGCGTGCGGGATTTCAGATTCGCTTAGGCGAAGCAGGCCGCTGAGAAAATTCTTTTCGATTTTTTCGCGCAACTCATCTCCGCACCCTGTGTTTGCTGGAATGTGAGTGGCATGACGCTGGAGCAAGCGCAGCCGTCACAAGGAGATGAGAAGATGATGAAGATTTCGACGATTGCACTTGCAGCCATGCTTGCCGCACCTGCCTTGATGGTTGCGCAGACCCCCACACCCGGGAAGAACGATTACAACATTCACCAGCGCAAAAACGCACAGCAGGGGCGCATTGCGCAGGGCGTGAAGAGCGGTCAACTCACCGCCGGTGAGACCGCGCGGCTGGAGCACCAGGAACGCGGCATCAACCGCGAAGAGCGCGGGATGCGCGCACAGGACAACGGCCACCTGACGAAGCAGGATCGCCGGGTCATTCATCACCAGCAGAACCAGGAGTCGCGGCGGATCTATCGCGATAAACACAACGGGCGCGTTCGGTAACGAACAGCGTCAGTCCTCACACGCCTCATACCCCTTTCCGCCAGTGGCGGAAAGGGGTCTTTTTTCGGACGGTTGATGCTTGCGCTGTGCTGCGAAGCCGCCAATTAAAATCTTCTGGTGAGCCTTCAACTTGAAATTATTCGAGAGACCGCAGCCGGTGGACGGCGGGCGCGGCTGCATCTGCCGCATCGGACAGTGCAGACACCGGTGTTTATGCCGGTAGGCACTGCCGGATCAGTGAAAGCCGTGCCCCAGGACGCATTGGAAACGCTGGACGCCGAAATCATTCTCGGCAACACCTATCATCTCTATCTGCGGCCGGGGCATGAAGCGATTCGACGCATGGGCGGGCTGCACAGGTTTATCAGCTGGCCACGCGCGATGCTGACGGATTCAGGCGGATTTCAGGTTTTTTCGCTGAATGGGCTGCGCAAGGTGACAGACGATGGGGTGCAGTTTCGCTCACATCTGGATGGCAGCAGCCATATGTTCACGCCGGAGCACTCGATGGATGTGCAGATCGCGCTGGGCGCGGATATAGCCATGGCCTTCGATGAGTGCACGGAGTATCCCGCGGACCGCAAGCGGGCTGAAGAGAGCCAGCGGCTGACGATGGCATGGGCGCGGCGTTCGCTGGATCACTTTCGCGCGCACCAGGATGAAGTGCCATGGCGCGCTGAACTGGACGGGACACAGAATCTGTTCGGGATTGTGCAGGGCGGCATGTATACAGACCTGCGCAAGCAATGCACAGAGCAGCTGGTGGAGATGGACTTCGACGGCTATGCGGTTGGCGGGCTGAGCGTGGGCGAACCGCGCGAGTTGACTCTGGAGATGATTGCCGAGGTGCTGCCGCTGTTGCCTAAGGACAAACCGCGCTATGTGATGGGTGTTGGCTATCCCGATGAGATCGAGCAGTACGCAAAGATGGGAGTGGACATGATGGATTGCGTGCTGCCGACACGCGCAGCGCGGCACGGGCTCCTGTTTACAAGCGAAGGGCGCATGAACATCAAAAACAAAAAATATGCAGAAGACCAGAGCCCGCCCGATCCTGCGTGCGCCTGCCCGGTGTGCCGGCGGTACTCGCGCGCGTATCTGCGGCACCTGATGCAGGCGGGTGAGGCGCTCTCAGGCACGCTGAACACGATTCACAATCTGGCGTACTATCTCGGGATCATGCAGCGGGTGCGCGGGAGTTTAGAGCGCGGTGCTTTGTGCTGAGATAAGAGCGGCTGGTTGAGGTTTGTGCTTTCTCGCCCCAGCGGCAAAAAACGCCACGAGGATGGGGCATCTCTCTTCGCGCTGAAACGAAGAAGACCGATTGTGGATTCGGTTCCCATCCTTTCGTCCGTTGCGGCGGACGAAAGGGCAGGGAAACGCTACGCATTGCAAATTACCTGCCGCCCCAGAGGCGTGCGGCCATCATCTCGTAGCCTCTGCGGAAGCCCTCGCGATAGTCTTCCCAGAACTGAGGCGGGAGGTTGGGTGTGCGATATTCGTCGCGATTAGCGGGATTTGGGCGGCGATGGTTGCCAAAGTCCTTTTGTGCTCCATCGATACCGTCGCGAAAGCCGCGGCGCCCGATGTCAGAGAAAGCCTGCGGCGGTGCCCACTGGCTGGGATCGCCGTTGTATTGCCAGGAAGTGTCGCCGGTGAGGCGCGACATGGTAGAGGTGTATCCGCGCATAAAGCCTTCGCGATAGTCATCGACGAACTCAGGAGCTATATACGGATTGCGATATTCTTCGTGGTCGTCGGGGTCGGGGCGGCGGTTGAACTGGAAATCTTTCTGTGCCTCCTCGGCTCCTTCGCGGTAGCCGCGGCGCTGAGCATCACTGGAGAGACCGCGCATGGCCCAGTTATCCCAGTTCTGCTGCGGTGGCGGTTGCGGCGCTCCCCGTGGTGGCCCAGGTGCATTCCACAGGTGCGAGGCGGCGACCTGATAGCCGCGGCGGAAGGCTTCACGGTAACGCTCGCGCAGACCGGGTGGCAGATCAGGATGCCGGTATTCGTCGCGGTTGTTTACATCGGGGCTGCGGCCATTGCCGTAGTCTTTGCGTGCGCCTTCAATGCCGTCGCGAAAGCCGCGCTGCTGGATGTCGTTGTACTCGCGTGGCGGAACGTCCCATCCGGGCTGTCCATAGGCCTGAGGTGGCGCGGCCTTTGCGAGGCCGGGGGCTGCGAGCATGAGAGCAATGACTGGAACTGCAATGCGATTGAGGAGCATGCGATCGTCCTCCCTTTCCATGAGCGAACGCTATCATATCGCGGATGTTGCGGTCTTCTGAGCAAACAAGTCAAGTTTTTGTGGAAATCGCCGGAGGCGCCGTCAGGCATCGATTGCAGCGCCGAGGAGTTGCCTGAGCGCCAGAACATATTCGGCGAGGGCTGCGCGTCCCTGTTCGGTGATGCGGTAGAGGGTCTGCGGCTTGCGCTGCACGAACTTTTTTTCGACGGCGACGTAGCCTGCCTCTTCAAGTTTCATCATCTGCGCGCCAAGATTGCCATCAGTCGAGCCGGTTTTGGCGCGCAGCCAGGTGAACTCGGCCTCTTCTACCCCAGCAAGGAGCGAGAGCAGGGCGAGGCGCAGCTTGCCGTGAATGACGGGGTTCAGATCCGGCAGGTCATTTCCGGATTCCGACTCGGACTTAGGCATGGACGGCTCCCTGCTGCCGACGGCGGCGCGCGTCGAGGGTCATGGCGTAGATTCCGAAGACGATCTGGCAGAAGAAGACAGCTATGAGGAACGCGACGCTGGCTTGATTGTCTGATCCGAAACTGCCCGCCACACCCGCGCCAAGCCAAACGAGAGCGCTGACGAACTGCATCTTCCACTTGAGGATAAGGCTCGATGTGCCATTTGCCATGGCGAGCATGCCGCCGATGATGGCCATGAAGACGTGAATGTCGCAGTGGCCGCTTAGACCGAGGCCGAGCAGCACGACGAAGAGCGAGACGCCCATCACTTTCCAGGTGGAGCCGATCGCGCGGCCGAGGGTGGTCTCCGGCTGGCCGTGGGAGATGCGCGCGCCGATGATGCCGGTGAGTATGCCTGTGGCTGTCATGGTGACAGGCCAGGCCCAATTGCTGTGGCCCAACGCAGCCCAGAAAGCGGCGATGTAGTAGGCGATGCCCCAGAGGAGGAAGGACCATCCCCAGCTCTCAGAGGAGCGGCGGCCTTCGGCCATCATGGTTTCGATGAGGTTGAGCTGAGCTTTGAGGTCGAGTTCGTCGTTGGCAGGCATGTGAGTTTCCTCCATCGCATCTCTAAATGAGCTAGAGATTTCTTTAATAAAAAGTACTCTATAAAATAGAGTAATGATTGTCAAGAAATTTATTGCAGGCGCTGCTGGGGATTTACGGAATAGGAATTTGGGTTATTGTTTCAACAACTTGCCGGATTCGATGAGAGAAAAAGGGCGGGATTTTTCCTGCATGAGCGGATAATGCAGAGGTCAGTTGCCGGCGTTTTGCCAGTTGGTGAGCGGGCGGGAACTGAATCGGCCACGGATCTGGTTGACGGCTACGATCCAGGGGACGGCTACGGAGAAGATGAAACGGGCATTGATTGCGCCGAGGCCGAAGTGGGGCAGAAAACGAAAATCGCGGCGAAAGGCGTACCAGCACTCGAGCGCGAAGACGGCGGCGAAGGGAATCCACGACCAGTAGAGGAGCGCCAGAGCTGCAATCTGGAGCAGGCAGCGGAAGGCGTTGCGAAACATGCGAGCCCAGCGGACGCCGGCCTGGCCATCGCTAAAGGCATAGCGAGCCATCTGGTGGGTGGCGGCGCGGAAGGTGTTCTGCGGGCAGTAGAGGGCCTTGGCATTGGAGATGAAGGCGGGTACGGTGAGACGGCGGGCTTCGAGATCGAAGAGAGTGTCTTCGCCGACAAGGACCTGCTCAGGGAAGCCGCCGATGCGCTGCCAGAGGGCCTTGGTGAAGGCCATGGAGCGGGCGGTGCAGGATTTGGTGGGCTCGGTGGGCGAGAGCTTGATGGAGAAGAAGGGCGCGGAGGCGACGTCCCAGACACTGTAGCTGCCGGGATCGAGGCAGGAGCCGCCGAGGGAGTATTCTGCCGTGCCGGCGACGAGCGGGGCGGTGAGATTGCGGAGCCAGTCGGGCGCATAGGTACAGCCGGCATCGGCGCAGGCGATGATGGAGGATTTCGCAGCTGCGATGGCGACGTTGCGCCCTCTGGAGATCGGGCCTTTGGAGAACTTGAGGTTGCAGGATTCGTCGCGGATGGCGATGAGTCGAGGATTGCGTGCCTGGGCGCCGGCTAGCCATTCCCAGGTGCCATCGGTGGAGCCGCCGTCGACGACAATGACCTCGGCCGAGGGTGGATCCTGCGCCAGAAGGCTGGTAACTGCCCTTTCAATTTCCTGGATCTCGTTGAGTTCGGTCATCACGATACTCACAGGGGGGCTGACGGGCTGCATGGGATGAGTATAGCGAGCGGGGGCATGGCGGTTTTCCCTAGACAGCAGGTGTACGGAGGCCGATAATGCGGCACATGTTTCGACGCAGATCGTTGGTGTCGGCGGTGCTGGTGCCGCTGCTGGTCGGGATGGCCGGACTGTTCCACCTGATGGAGCAGCCGCGGTTTGCAGCTTATCGCACGGTGGATGTGGTGCAGATGACCGGATCGGGAGCCTGTTTTGGCGTGGCGCTGATGGCGCTGGTGATGTATTTCCGGCTGCCGAAAGACTAAGGATGCGAGCGGTGCGATCAAAGCACTGGCCAATTGACCCAGCGCCCAATTTAACGATAGAATCGTAGAGTTTGGCGCTGTACCCCTCTGTGGGGGTGCGCGGGATTGTGCAGGGTTCACCGCTTATTGCGTGTGTGCGGCCCGCCTTCCGATGCAGTTACCGTCTGTATCCGCCCACCGCACAATCAGTCTTTTCCTAGGGAATGCGTTCCTGAGCAGCATGCGGAGCGCTGGAGGGTTTGTTATGTACGCAGTGATTCGCACCGGCGGCAAGCAGTATCGCGTGGCTCCCGGCGACGTGCTCAAGATTGAAAGCGTTCCGGCAGAGAACCAGACCGTGGAGTTCAGCGATGTGCTGGCGGTTTCAGGCGAGGCCGGTTCGATTGCCAAGCCAGCAACAGCCAAAGTGACCGCCGAAGTGGTGAGCGAAGGCCGCGGCGACAAGATCCTGGTGTTCCACCTGAAGCGCAAGAAGCAGTACAAGAAGCTGCAGGGACACCGGCAGAACTTTACAGAGGTGCGCATCAAGGCCATTGAGGCCGACGGCGTGACCTATACCGCCTAATTGAGCGGAGAGCAGATTTAAGAGAGGGATTGGATCATGGCACATAAAAAGGGTGGAGGCAGCTCCACAAACGGACGCGATTCGAATGCACAGCGGCTGGGCGTGAAGGCCTTTGCCGGTGAAATCGTCACGGGCGGCTCGATCATTGTGCGGCAGCGCGGCACGCGCATCAAGCCCGGCCCGAATGTAGGCATTGGCTCAGACGATACGCTGTTTGCCAAGGTGAGCGGCCGCGTGGTGTTCACCGACCGCGGCAATCACGGGCGCTTTGCGTCGGTGGAGCCGATTGCGGCTGAGTAATCACAGCAAATTTTCCCGGTAACGAAAAAGCCACGGCCTGCGGCCGTGGCTTTTTGATTTGGGCTCGGTGTGAGCTTACGACTCGGACTGCTGGCCCTTGAGGTTGCGGTTCAGTACCTTGTCGACGACCTTCTCAACATCGGTGAGGAAGAAGCTGTTGGCCGGCTGCTGAACGGCGACCTGCGTGCCGGTGTGACCGAGCGCGGAGGCGATCTCATTCCAGCGGTAGACGGTGGAAGTTACAGGCATCACCACAGGCTTGTTAGCCGGCTCAGGAAGCGCGCAATAGGTGACCCAGATGCCCAGCGACAGCAGAATCACCGACTCGTAGACAAACTGCATAGGTGCGGTGAGCGTAGTGCTATGCGATATCACCGAAGAGGTGATGAATTCGTTTGCAGCCATCATGCCGAAGCCGAAGGCAAGGCCGAAGGCCATGTCGCGAACGGAGAGCTTGAGCGCATTCATGCTGAGGCAGAGGAAAGCCAGTAAGCAGAGCTCAAGCAGGCTGACCGAGTGCATGAGGCCGAGAGCGATGTCGGGAATGATGGCCAGGCCGCGGTGCGAGACGGTAAGCGTGGAGAAGGTGACGATGGCTGAAACCAGCACCGCCCAGCGGAAGATGATGATGCCGAACTTCATCAGTCCGGGGAACGAGGTGAGCGCTGAGCGGAAGATCTCGATGTTGATGAAGAACAAGAGCACTGCGCTGGCGATGTAGACGCCCCAGGAGAAAAAGAAGTAGGCCTGATTCTCAACAAGCGAGTGGCTTCTTTCAAGCTCAAACAAAAGCAGAGCGAGAACTGGAGCCGAAGCAACTCGCAGGGCAAGGTACGCACTCATCGCGGGGAAGCGGCGTTGAAGTTTGCGCCGCCAAAAAAGGAAAGCGAGTACGGCAACGAGGAGGAACTCGACCACACCCATTACCGTCATGGCTAAATTGGAGGACATAGACACCCGTGCCTATTCTGAAGCTTCCTCAGAATAGCGCCAAACTATAAGCCCCTCAACAGGAAAAACGGGTGATGTTTGCTTGCACTTTCGTGCGATTACCCTCGTAGATTACTATCGTGCATGAGGCGGCGGTGTCTGCGGGCACGTCGGGATGCCGGGGCCACAGGTTGCAATAGGGAAACCTGCCGTAGCTGATTGATGGCTAGGCACTAGAGGAGCGTTCTTGGGGGTAACCGCGGCGGCAGCGCCACCGGCGACAACGACGAGGAGGGCAAAGATGCGAATCGCGAGTTTCATGGTTGGTAACCTCTGGTAACAGATATCGGCAGATGGAGCCCTACCGTTACATATTTCGTATGATAGCGAACAGTTGTTGATAACGCTATAATTTTCATGAGCATAAACAAGTAGTAACGGGTGAAGTTACCAATGTCATATTGCCGAAACGTAATCTACTACAGTAATCAATCGAAACTAATCCCCGGACACGCCTGTGAACCTGACTGATAACCTTTACCGCGTGGTAAAATTGGGATAGGCCCAGTTCGCGCAAAGCCCACGTCTTTCAAGCGGTTAGTCACGAATTCAGGCGGTGAGGGCAAGCCTCTCCGGTAACTGCACTTGCGTGGCAAGATGCGATGGCCAGGCGATTGGAATCTATGGCGACAGCAGCACCACCTCCCGACGACAACGGAAACGGCAACTACACAGGCGAAAACATCAAAATTCTCGAGGGTCTCGAAGCCGTAAGGCTGCGCCCGGCCATGTACATCGGGTCAACCGGCGAGATGGGGCTGCACCACCTTGTTTACGAGGTGGTTGATAACTCTGTAGACGAGGCGCTGGCGGGATTTGCCAAGCGGGTCGAGGTCACGATCCACGTGGACAACTCGATCACGGTTGTCGATGACGGGCGCGGCATTCCGGTCGACGAGAAGACGCTGCCGGATGGGAAGAAGATGTCGGCGCTCGAAGTGGTGATGACCAAGCTGCATGCTGGCGGCAAGTTTGACTCTTCAACATACAAAGTTTCAGGCGGATTGCACGGCGTGGGCGTGAGCTGCGTAAATGCACTCTCGCAGGAGTTCAACGTCGAAGTCTGGCGCGACGGCTACACGTGGGAGATGGACTTCAGCTGCGGACTGCCGACAAGCGAGCTGCGCAAGTCGGGCGTGAGCAAGAAGCGCGGGACGAAGGTTCACTTTCTGCCGGACAAGACGATCTTTACAGCCACCGAGTACAACTACGACACGCTGGCGCAGCGGTTGCGCGAGCTTGCGTTTTTGAACAAGGGGCTCGAGATTTCGCTGACGGACGAGCGGACGGCCGATCCGAAGACAGGCGAGGCGCGGCGCGCGGAGTTTAGATATGCGGGCGGCATTGCCGAGTTTGTGAAGCACCTGAACCGCGGCAAACAAGTGCTTCACGACAAGCCGATCACCATGGATGCTTCGCGCTCAGGCGTGGAGATCGAGATCGCGCTGCAGTACAACGACAGCTACTCGGAGACAGTGTTCAGCTTCGCGAACAACATCAACACTGTCGATGGTGGCACGCATCTTTCGGGATTCCGCACGGCGCTGACGCGCACGATCAATGCGATCGGCCAGCAGCTTGGATTGTTCAAGGACATGAAGGAGTCGCTCTCGGGCGACGATGTGCGCGAGGGCCTTGTTGCTGTGGTGAGCGTGAAGCTGCCGCAGCCACAGTTCGAAGGACAGACCAAGGGCAAGCTCAACTCCGACATTGCCGGCACAGTGCAGGCGTTTGTAAACGAGCGGCTGGGCGCGTTCCTGGAGCAGAATCCGCCGGTGGCACGGCGCATCATCAACAAGGCAATTGAAGCAGCGCGGGCTCGCGAGGCTGCGCGCAAGGCACGCGACCTGACGCGGCGCAAGGGCGCGCTGGATGGCGGCGGTTTGCCGGGCAAGCTGGCCGACTGCTCGGAGCGCAATCCGGAGCGCTGCGAACTATATCTTGTCGAGGGCGAGTCTGCAGGCGGCACGGCGAAGCAGGGACGCGACCGCAAGTTCCAGGCGATTCTGCCGCTGAAGGGCAAGATCCTCAACGTCGAAAAAGCGCGCTACGACAAGATGCTCGGCCACGAAGAGATTCGCGCCATGATTACGGCGCTGGGCACGGGCATTGGCAAGGACGACTTCGACCCCGCAAAGCTGCGCTACGGCAAGATTATTCTGATGACCGATGCCGATGTAGACGGCTCGCACATTCGCACGCTGCTGCTGACGTTCTTCTTCCGGCACATGACGGAGCTGATCAAGCGCGACAACGTGTATATTGCGCAGCCGCCGCTGTTCAAGATCAAGAAAGGCCGGTTCGAGCAGTACATCAAAGACGAGCGCGAGCTGAACGCGGTGGCGATTACGCGCGCCTCGGAAGGCATGGTGGTGAGGCACGGCGAAGAGGCCAGCAAGATCGAGGGCAAAGAGCTGACGCGCTTCATGGGCGTGCTGAATGAGTATCTCGGATTTGTAGAGAAGGTGGATAAGCGCATCCGCAACGAGCGGCTGACCGAGCTGCTGGCGCGGGCGGAGCTGATTCATCGCGCGGACTTCACGTCAAAGAATGGCGATGAGATTCCGGAAAAGCTTGCGGCTTTGTATGCAGAGATTGAAGGGCTGGCTGCAGAGTTCGAGATCAAGCTCGCTGCTCCAGTGAAGGACGAAGAGCACCACACCTGGTCGGTTTGCTTTACAGATGGACAGGGCGCAACGCGGTGCATCGACTGGACGCTGGCTTCGAGCCCTGAGTTTCGGCAGATGATGTCGAAGTATTCACAGATCAAGCAGTATCTCGAGCCGCCGTTCCTGATCGAGTTTTCGACCAAGGGCGCGGAGACTGCCGAGGGTGAAGAAGGCGCCGATGCGCCGGCTGAGACAAAGCAGACGCGGCGTACGGTGCGGATTCCACGCGAACCGGTGGAGAAGCAGACAGCGCGTGAGCTGTTCAAGTACATCGTGGAAGAAGGCAAGAAGGCCTACGAGGTTTCGCGCTACAAGGGGCTGGGCGAGATGACCGCTCCGCAGCTTTGGGAGACGACGATGGACCCCGAACGGCGCACATTGCTGCGCGTGAAGCTTGAGGACATCGCCGAGACGGATGCGATCTTTACCACGCTGATGGGCGAGGACGTGGAGTCGCGGCGGAAGTTCATCGAGGACAACGCGCTGGATGTGAAGAACCTGGATATCTAAATCTGTGCAAACTGAATACCCGCCACCGCAGCTGCGATGGCGGGTATTCGCGTTTATGGACTCTTGTGCTTTTTAATTGCGAACAGAGTTATTTGTCGGCATATACGCCTGCCTCTAAATCCTCTTCAGCCTGCGCAATATTTTCAGGGCGGCCCAGGTCGCGCCAGTAGTAGCTGTCAGCCCGAAAGGCTGCGATGGGATCGCCATGTGCTGCCAGACGGACGTAGGTGTCGATGATGGAGAATGCGTCTACCTCGGTCATCTTCGCGAAGATGCGGGGCGAAATAATATGAATGCCGGAGAAGGCCAGCGCCGATTCTCCGGCGCTTTCGTGGCCTGCGCCACGGCCAAGCAACTGCCCATTTTCATCGAAAAGCAGCGGGCGCGACGTGCGGCGGTTCTGCACGGCCAGCGTGGCGAGTGCATTGCGCTCGCTGTGAAACTGTGCCATTGCTGCGAGGTCAACGGTGCTGAGCACGTCGACGTTGTGGAGCAGGAAGGGCGTGTTCTTTTCGGGGCCGTCTTCGAGGAAGAACCATGCAGCTTTTTTGAGGCCACCGCCGGTATCGAGCAAATCATCCTCGCGTGAGATTTCGATGCGCATGCCGAAGTTGTTCTTTGCGGTGAGAAAGTCGATGACTTTGTCTGCAAAGTGGTGGACGTTGACGATGACTTCGCGGATGCCGAAGGTGCGGAGGCGGGCGAGTGCGATGTCGAGCAGGGTGCGACCGGAGATTTCGACGAGGGCTTTGGGGCGGTCGCCGGTGAGCGGGCGCAGGCGCGTGCCGAGGCCTGCGGCGAGGATCATCGCTTTCACTGCGCGGCCTTTTCAAGCATGCCCATCTTCTCAAGCTGGACGTGGCGCACGACGACTTCAACGCCAGCGGTTTTGCGCAGGTGTTTGGCCAACTGCTCGGCGAGGTAGACGGAACGATGCTGGCCACCGGTGCAGCCGAACGAGACCATGAGACTGGTGAAGCCGCGGCGCTGATAGGTTGCGACGCTGGAGTCGACGAGCGAGAAGACGCTGGCCAAATAGTGGTGGACGCTTTCTTCGTGGCGCAGATAATCGATGACTTCGGCATCGCGGCCGGTGAGCGCGCGGAAACGTTCTTCGCGGCCAGGATTGGGGAGACTGCGCGCGTCGAAGATGAAGCCGCCGCCGTTGCCGGATTCGTCGGCGGGCATCTCACGATGGAATGAGAAGCTGAAGATGCGGACGGTGAGCGGTGTTTCTGCAGTGGCCAGATTTTTGAGCTTATCGGACTCGGCGATGGCGCGGAGTGCGTCGAGCAGTGCGGGCAGCGCGACGGGAAGCTTTACATTTTCTGCGAGCCAGCGAAGGTTTTTGAGCGCGTAAGGCACCGATTGCAGAAAATGTGTCTTGCGCTCGTAGAATCCGCGGAAGCCGTATGCGCCCAGTGCCTGAAGGATGCGCACGTAGACATAGGCGTAGTAGTGCTCCATGAATGCGGAGCGGTCTACAGGTGCGTATTCGGCAAGACAGTCCAGGTAATGGTCGAGCAGCGTCTGGCGCAGCGCGGGTGGCAGGTCGGCTTTGCCATCGAAGAGGAGCGATGCGATGTCGTATTGGAGCGCGCCTTTGCGGCCACCCTGATAGTCGATGAAAAAGAGTTGGCCGTCGCGCAGCATGATGTTGCGCGACTGGAAGTCACGGTAGAGGAAGTAATCGTGGTTTGCACTCAGGAGCAGCTTGGTGAGGCGGCCGAAGTCGACTTCGAGTGCCTGCTCGTTGAAGGGAATTCCGGCCAGGCGCAGGAAGTAGTACTTGAAGTAGTTCAGGTCCCAGGCGATGGACTGGCGATCGAAGCTGGAGCGCGGATAGCAGACCTTGTAGTTGAGGTCGCGGCCGGCTTCAACCTGGAAGCGCGGCAGGATGGCAACGACCTTGCGGTAGGCTTCAATGACTTGTGTGTCGACGGCGTCGCCGGTGCGGTGCCGGCTGAGGAAATCGAAGAGCGTGGTGTCGCCAAGGTCTTCTTCAAGATAGGCGCCCTGACTGAGATCTTCAGCGTAGATCTCGGGCACGGGCAGGCCGTGGCGGCGGAAGTGGCGGGAGAACTCAAGGAAGGCGACATTCTCTTCGCGAACCGTGTGGCGGATGCCGATGGCGCGAAACGGACCTCCGTTGAGGCGGACGATAGCGCGTCCCGAGCCGCCAAGCTGGCCCTGGAGCGGTTGAATGCGGTCGGCAGGCAGCGCGAAATGCTGCTTAAAAAGCCGTTCTAATACGTCCATGTGCCTCTCTTGCTGCGGAACAAAGCCAACTTTATCAAGATATCGAGCGTAGCAAAGAGGGTGCAAGACGGAGCGGATGAGGTGTGCCGTAGAATGCTTGCAAAAGCCTGCGCTCCGGCGTTCGATCCTATTCCCTATTCCGCTCCATTCAGAAAAGGACAGCCTATGAAAATCGTTGCACTCGCTGTGTTTGCTCTTTCCCTGTCCTGCGCTGTTACGTTTGCGCAGAATGATTCGCCTGATCCGCTGGCTGCTGCGCGGGTTTTCCCCTATGACGCGATGACCGCGAAGACGGCGCCGAATGGCTCGGTGAGCCGACGGGTCTTTACGGCCCTGCTGGCTACGGGCGAAGCTGTGGGGGTGCACGAGACGATGCAACCGGCTGGCACGGTTCCGAACCCGCCGCATCGTATTCAGCATTCGGAGATTATCGTGGTGGAACAGGGGACGGTGGAGTTCGACCATGACGGCAAGACCGAGCGCGCCGATGCCGGAAGTGTGATTTATGTGGCTCTCGGGACTTTGCACACGATCAGGAATGTGGGCAGCGGACCGGCACGGTATGCCGTAATCCAGATTGGCGGCGACACCCTGCCGAAGGTTTCGCCGCGGTGAAAAGTTGCGCTTGGGACTTCCGTTTGGGGTATTTGCGCATCTAAGTAGGTACATCACAAGTGTGCATACTTCCCACTCACAGTGCACAAAGATTGAAACTTGCAAGGAGTACGATCATGATTTCCCATCGCAGAACAGGAATTCTGGCGGCAGCAGCGCTGGCTATGGCGCTTGTTGTGGCCGGATGCAAGAGCAGCACGCCGGCAACTACTCAACCGGCTACCGACAATGGGCAGGCCGCTACGGCAACCCAGCCTGGAGCCAGCCCCGCAACCGGTGCTTCGAGCGGTGCTCCGGCGAGTGCACCGGCAGCGGCGGGCCCGGCTCCGGTCTCATCGGCTGCTCCAGCGCCGCAGGCACCGCCTCCACCAGCTGCGGTGGACCTGCCGGAAGGCACACAGCTGCGGGTGCGGCTGGATGAGGACCTTGGCTCGAAGATCAGCCAGCCGGGCGATTCGTTTTCCGCGACCGTGGCAGACGATGTGCGTGTGGATGGGCAGGTGGTGATTGCCAAGGGCGCTCGTGCGGACGGCACTGTGGTGGATGCCAAGCCGCTGGGCAAGTTTGCCGGCGGAGCGCGGCTGGAAGTACGGCTTGATCGCGTGCAGAGCAACTGGGGCAGCTATGCGGTTTCGACGGGCAGCATTGACCGAGTCGAGAAGGGCAAGGGCAAGCGCTCGGCCGGGTTGATTGGCGGCGGCGCTGGCCTGGGCGCCATTATTGGCGGATTGGCCGGTGGCGGCAAGGGAGCGGCGATTGGCGCGCTGGCCGGCGGCGGCGCGGGCACGGCGGGCAGCGCCTTTACGGGCAACAAGCAGATCGTGCTGCCAGCAGAGACACTGCTGACTTTCAAGCTGGAGCACTCGGTTCACATTACGATGAAGTAGAAGAAAAACTTGAGAATGCCGGCGGGGCTACTCGCCGGCTCCAGGCGCCAGTCCCGCAAGTATGACCGGCGTAGTTGGCGTGGCCGAGCCACCCCAGTGCTCGACGGTTACGCCGAAGGCTTTGGCGGGCACATACCAGGGAATATCCGGCATGATCACGCTGGCGCTTCCGCTTGCGTCGGGCTGGAAGAGGCCGGCGGGGATGGGCGCGGCACCACTGGCGGGAATCACCCACAACTCATAAGTCTTGTCGGAGGGCAGCGGCTTGAGGTTGCTCGCCTCCATCACCAGCGCTCCGCGCGAGGGCAGATAGACGGTGCGGGCCGTGGGTGCAGGCGGTACGCTGCCTGCCGTAAGCAGCACATGCTGTGCTTTGGGAGCGGTCAGCAGGTCGAGCACCTCGTGGGCGTGCCGGTTCTCGACGGTTTGTTCGGCAAGCTCATGCGAGGTTGCGTGGAGCTCGCGGGTCAGGGTTCTTACCTTGATGCCCAGGCCGATTGAAAGCAGCAACATGGCTGCAGCGGCAAGCCATGCGGGCCAGATTCTCTTACGCTTTGCGGGTGCTATTGGGATGACCGGAGCACCGGCGCTCTTAAGTTTTGCGCCAATACGATCAAGAAAACGCGCGCGCGCGCCTGCGGGGAGCGGCTGTTGCTCTGTGCTGAGAGCCACGAGTGCCAGATCGCCTGCGGCGCTGGCCAGCTCAGCGCGGCATTCAATGCACACATCCAGATGCGCGCGCACAGCCGCGGACTCTTCGCGATCAAGAGCCTGCAGCGCGTAAAGCGCCAGCGTTTCTTCCGGAATGTGCGCGTTGCCTGTCATGGTTGAAATGCCCTTCGCACGCTGATGAGCGCCGACCGGATGCGCGTTTTTACCGTGCCGAGCGGCTCACCGGTCTGCTCGGCAATCTGAGAGTGGCTCAAACCCTCAAAGAAAGCCATCTCGATGGACTGCTGCTGCTCGGGCGAGAGTTTATTGAGCGCCGAGCGAACCTTTTCCATCATGGTGCGCCGTTCTGTTTCAACGGCGATATTTCCGCTGGCGGCCAGCACGATTTCGTCGACAGAATCCGACGGCTTTCTGCGGCGCAGCACATCGACGGCGCGGTTGCGCGTGACCACCAGCAGCCATGCGCCGAGCGAGCCGCGACGCGGAACAAAGGCCTGTGGACTCTGCCACACCTGAAAAAACACCTCCTGCATTACGTCTTCGGCAGCGCCGGGATCTTTGAGGACGCGGAGAGCGACCGAGTAGACCATACTTCCGTAGCGATCAAAGAGCGCGGTCATCGAGGCCTGGTCTTTCATGCGTACCTGTTCGAGCAGCGACTCATCGCCTGCAGAGCCGTCCAGCTCGGGCGGTCTATTGAAGGAACGCCCGGCGGGTCTGTTCGGATTGGCAGGATGATCGTTCATCAAAGATGAGGACAGGCGCGGTGGAGACAGAAGCCCATTCTATTCGTGGGAGATGCCTGGGGCCAGAGGGTCATACTCCGGCCCCGGCGTTTTTGGGAGGGCAGTTCGATGAGTCTGTTGTTGTCATTAGAGAAACGTGGGGTGAGCGCAACCGGGTTGGACACACATCAGGCATGAGTGCGGATAGCTGCCTCCCGTCTGAGTACGAATTGAGTGCGGAAATTGGATTGCCGGTGTGCGGGGAATTTTTCGGCGGCTGCTAAGCGCCTTTTACCTGGCCGCGGCCGTTGCTCTTGACTACGTACATGCGCGAGTCGGCTATGCCGATGATGGAGTGGAGGGTAACACCGTCGTCCGGCGCTGTGGCCAGGCCAATGCTTGCACCAATGTTGAGTGTGAGTCCGTTTTTCATGCGGAAGTTTGTTTCCATCAGCGCGCCGTGAAGCCACTCAGCCTGTGCCAGCGCTGTGTCGGCATCTGTTTCAGGCATGAGGACGATGAACTCGTCGCCGCCGTAACGGAAACACATGTCCTGCTTACGGCTGAGCTCCTGCAAGCGCTGGCCGGTACGGGCCAGGAGTTCGCTGCCGATGAGATGACCGTGCACATCATTGACCTGCTTGAAGCGGTCGAGGTCGAGGAAGGCGAGACTGATGGGGCTGGCGGTCTTGCTTGCCCGCTCGAGTTCGCGACCGAGCACATCATAGAGATGGCGCACGTTGTAAAGGCCGGTAGTGTCGTCGGTGATGGTGAGATGCTGGATGCGCTCGACATCGCGTGCGTTCTCGATGGCAATGGCTGCGTGATCGGCCAGGATGTGCAGGAAAGCGATGGTGTAGTCCGTCATCTGGTCTGCGCGGGGATTGAAGATTTCAATTGCCCCCTGCGTGCCTTTGCGGCCGCGCAAGGGCAGCGCGATGACGGAGCGCATTTTGCTGGATTTTCTCCAGCGGGGGTCTTCTTCGGCTTCAGGAACAATGAGGGTTTCACCGTGCTCGACGACCCAGCCGGCTACGCCTTCACCGACTTTGACACGCAGGTCGCGGAGGGCTTCGTGCTCGCCACCGGCGGCTATGGCGTAGTAAAGCTCCTGCCTGGCCTCGTCGAGCATCACCAGGGTCCACAGATCTGCATGCACGGTGCGCTCCATGTGTTCGAGGATGGTGCGCAGAACGGTATTCAGGTCGAGGCTCGAGGTGAGCGAGCGCGCGAGTTGATGAAATACGAGCAAATCATCGAGCGGGATGCGTCCTTCCGTCTCGGTATTCATCGTCTTGCCTTCTGGGGAAATGGTGAATTCATTCGTGCATAAGTGCTTTTGTGTTTCAGCCGCCGATGTGCACCATGGATCGCGAGGGTTTGAGGAAGCCCGGCTCTCCGATGTGATGGCGTGCTTCCTTACCCTGAACTGTGCGGACGATGTAGGCGCGCAGTTCCTCATCACTGGCGCCGGTGCGCATGCGGCCATAGAGGTCGTGCTCGACCTGCGAAAAGAGACAGGTGCGAATCTTGCCGTCAGACGTGAGCCGCACGCGGCTGCATGCTCCGCAAAAGGCCTGGGTCACGGGTGCGATAATGCCGATTTCACCTTTGCCGTCAGCGAATGTGTAACGGCGCGCGGTTTCGCTTGGCTCGCGGAGCGGCACTTCGATGAGCGGCAGAACGTGGGCGAGCGACGGCATGCGATTGATACGCTCGACGATTTCGCGGAGCGGGACCACAATCTCGGGGGTCCACAGACGGCCTTCCTCAAGAGGCATGAACTCGATGAAGCGGACCACTACATCTTCATCGCGCGCGAAGCGGGCAAAGCCCTCGATCTCATTGTCGTTGAAGCCGCGGAGCAGGACGCAGTTGACCTTGAGCGGCGTGAGTCCGGCGGCACGGGCGGCGCGGATGCCACCGAGCACGGTCTGGAAGCTGCCTGCAACGCGGGTGATGCGCTCGAAGGTTGGCGCATCGACGGCGTCCATGCTGACGGTTACACGATTGAGGCCAGCGGCCCTGAGCGGCGCGGCGAGTGTGTCGAGCAGATGACCGTTTGTGGTGAGTGCGATGTCGAGAGGGTCACCGGCGAGCGTGCGCATGGCGGCGAGCTTTTCGACCAGATAGAGCAGACCGTGGCGGAGCAAAGGCTCGCCCCCAGTGAGGCGCACCTTGGTGATTCCCAAGGAGACAAAGAGCCCGATCAAACGCAGGTACTCTTGAGTGTCGAGCTCGGGATATTGCGCACCATGCTCGCCAGTGCGGCAATAGATGCATTTATAGTTGCAGCGGTCGGTAATAGAGACGCGCAGATCGTGGATCACGCGTCCATGGCTATCCTTCAGCTGTGACCCGTAAGTCACCGCGGGCGAAGCGGAAAGGGAAGCAACAGCCATCGGCAACCATACCGTCTGGCGCCGTGTTTTATGGAAGCGGCGCGGAATCCGGTGGACACGAGTCGACGTTGAAATTCAGGAAGCCGCTTAATCGATCCGCGGCATGCCTTTGCGCAGCACCAGCCCGGCAGTGCCGAAGGTGACAATCAGCAATAGCGCCACGCAGAAGTAATAGAACATGGGATGCGCCCAGCCGGGTGAATAGCTCAGGTCCTGGCCGACCCACAGAAGCAGAATGGTGGCAATGACCGAAAACTGGCCAGCGATGACCAGAAAAGTGTGACCCAAATCGCGGCGCTTATCCAGAGCCTCCACCTGGTCGGGCGTAAGGTTGCGCTCTTCGGGGGAAAGCATTGAATTTGCCATGCGTATCTCCTTCAACACATTCGATTGAATCACATTTGCGGAGGGATGCGCCACCCTCGGCGGTGCGGCTGACTCACCGCTGTTCTACTCCATCAGGAAGGCGAGCGACTGGAGCGTAGTGATCTCGAAGGGCTTGCGGCAGCGGATGTTGACGCAGGCCAGCTTGTCGTCGCGCCGCACCATATAGGACTGCGCTTTGGCGAAGCGTGCGCGGTCGCGCTCGTCAGCTCCGCGGGGAAGCTGGGCGCGTTTGCGGCGCACGACCCAGGTGACTTTGTACTCGCCCGCCTGGCCACATTTGGGACAGGTTAGCGTGTGTGTCCGCTGCTCGGTGGTCTCGGTGAAAAAATCGCGCTCTTCCATGGCTGGTTTGCCCTCCGGCGCCTGTGCACTTTCGCTTCAGCCCGTCCTCATTCATACTAATCCTCTGGAATGAGCCGTGCCGAAGCGTAAGACAACCCGGTTTTCTGCCACAAAAGCCGTGAAGGCCAATGCACGCGAGCGCGTCGGGCAGCCCAAACCTGAGCGCGTGATCGAAGAGAAGACCAAGCGTACCGGACGCGAGGCCAAGCACAAGCCAAAACTGGAAGAAATGATCAGGCAGGAGGAGTAGTATGGCGCGTGTGGTTGGAGTGGGAGGAGTATTTCTGAAGGCCCGAGATCCGAAAGCGTTGTCTGCCTGGTATGCCGAGCATCTCGGGATTCCCAAGCAAGACGGCGGTGCGCTGGCCTTTGATGGGCCGGATACGGCGGGCATGACGGTCTTCGCGCATTTCCCGCAGGATACACGCTACTTTGGAGAAGGCGAACAGCAGGTTATGGTCAATTTCCGCGTCGACGATCTGGACGGCCTGCTGGGCAAACTGGAAGCCGCCGGCGTGCGCATCGATCCTAAGCGCGAGGACTACGAGTATGGCCGGTTCGCGTGGATCTGGGATCCCGAAGACAACCGCGTTGAGCTCTGGCAGCCGGTGTGATGTTCTACTGCTGGGCCTGAGTTGCGGTCGGCTGCGGAGGATGCTCCACGCTGTAGGGGCCGGGGAGAATGGGCGCGGCTGGCTTTGCCGCCTGCTCGGTTGTACCGGTTGCGGCGGTCCGCTTGGAGTAGATGCGGAACTCGACTACGAGATCGAGCATGACAGGAACCGGCTTGCCGTCTTTCACGGCCGGAGAGAATTTTGCTTTTTCGATCTCCGCAACAGCGTTCTCGTCGAGGCCAAAGCCGATGGGGCGCGCGACGGCGACTTCTGAGACTTTGCCATCCGGGCTGACAACGGCGTGATAGAGAGCCATGCCGGCTACGCCGCCGGACTGCGCGTACTCATTGGAGCCGGGCTCGAAGGTAGTGAGTAGTTTTGCCTTGGTGTCTACCGTGTTCTGCATCAGGACCGATGGATCCTTGGGGCGGAAGTCGGTTTTGGCCGCGGCGGCCTGGTAGTAAAGCTTCCAGAATTCAGGCATCGAGGCCATCATCTGTTCGTCGAGGCCGGGAGCGAAGATCTTTTCGAGCGCGTCTTTGAGCACCTGCGTGGCATGGGCGGGCGAGGTTGTCGTGGTGATGCTGTTAGGGTCGGCTGGGCGCTCCTCAGCGGGTGCGGCGGCGATTTCAGCTTTTGTCTCGTCCGCATCGGTGGGTTCGGATGGCTCTGAATCTGCGGCAGGTGCCGCGGTGCCGGGCGCGCCTTTTGCTGCTGTGGCCCTGGCATCTTTGCCCTTTTCCTTATTTTTCACCTTCTTTGGCTTCACTACGACTTCACGGTCGATGGTGATGTGCAGGACCTTTTTCTTAGGCGTGATCTTGACCTGATCGACAGCTTTGGTGGGGTCTTCGTAGGGCAGCGCGCCAAGAAAATGCAGTCCGTAGCGCGCGCCGATCAGTTCCACCTTGTGTTTGGTGATGTGAACTTTGTCGATCTGAACCAGGCAGAGCGTGTAGGAGCCCTGTACCGAGTGACCGGTGAGGACGCCGTGCTCGTTGAACGAGAGGGAATCATCGAGGTAGCGTCCGCGGAGGTAGAGCTGCTTGCCCACCAGCATCTGCCTGAGCTGGTCTTCGGTAATGCCGCCCTGCTGGCCGGGTGCGGAGGGTTCGCTGCTTTGGGTATTTTGTGCGGGAGCTGCTGGCTGTTGCGGAGCAGGCTGGGCAGGCTCGGCTGGCGCTGCGGGAGATTGAGCCGGAGCATCGGCTTGCGGGGCCTGTGCGGGCGCGGCAGTTGAATCCTGTGCGGGGGCTGCCGATGCGGCTTGCGCGGCAGGTTGCGCTGGCTGTGACGGAGGCATGTCCTGCGAGGCTGGCTGCTGTGCAATGGCCATCAGGCCCACGGCGAGCGCAGCGAGGGCTGCGGGAACGCGAAGACGAACCAGCAAGGCAGAAAATGAACGCACAGGCGTGCGGTGCAAAAGCTTCAGCATAGGGGGGAGCCCTTGAGCGCCACTCTAACAGGATTCGGCGGTGTGGGCGATAAAGATTCCGCGATTTGTGCTAACACTTTCCGGTAACGAGCGCGGGGCTAGTCGCGGTTCCGCTTTCCTTCGAGACTGTGGAGGATGCGGCGGAAGAGGCCGAGGATGCGCCTGGTGTCGCGCGCGGAAAGCGAGAGGCGACGGAGAAACAGGCGCAGTTCGTGCCGGTTAGCCCGGCGCATGGAAGCAGGCGAGTAGTGCGCGGCAAGCATGACCCGATCGATGAGATCGGACAGCAGGTCGAGGCCGCCGGAGGCCGCGGCAGAACTGGATCTGGCTGCCGACGACATTGTCGCCAGCGAGGAGGCGCGCGCTGCGATCTCGTAGAGGCAGACGGCTACAGCCTGACCGAGGTTCATGGAGGGCTGGCGATTGTCGGTGGGTATCTCGGCGAGCAGGTGGCACCAGGAGAGGTTTTCGCGGGTGAGACCTCGCTTTTCCGGGCCGAAGACCAGGGCAATGCGGCCGCCAGCGGCAAGTGCGTGCTCGATGTGTTGTGGCAGGTCAGGGAGCGAGACTACCGGCTGCTCGGCTTTGCGATAGGTGAGCGTGCCGGTGCCAATGACTAACGTGCAGCCCGCAACGGCTTCTGCCAGGCACTCCGTGGTTTTTGCGCTTAGGAGTAGATTTTCAGCGCCAACCGCGGACTGTGCTTCGCGCCAGTGCTTCTCGTACGGCGCAACGACAGTGAGGTTAGATAGGCCGAAGTTGGCCATGGCCCGAGCGGCTGCACCGATGTTGAGCGGGTTGCGCGGCGAGACCAGTACGACTTGGAGGCGGTCGCGTTGGAGTGGGGTTAGCAAAGAGCAATTCTACGGGAGCGGTTTTCGGGCGCGCCGCATTCTTGAACTTGTTACACTTGCATCACGATGACCACTGGCGTCACATCTCTTGAAGCTATTGCCGATTCATTGTGTACGACGGCGCGCTGGTGCTACGCGCGCGGCTGGGCGCCTGCGACAAGCGGCAACTTCAGCGTGCGCGCCGGGTCGCGGGTGTTCATTACGCCTTCAGGACTCGACAAGGGGATTGTGACGCCGGCGCACCTGCTGGAGGTGAACCAGGAGGGGCGAGCGATTGCCGGCGCAGGTAAGCCGTCGGCGGAGACCGGGCTGCATCTGGTGATCTATCGCATGCGGCCGGGAACCGGGGCGATTCTGCACGTGCACACGATATGGAATACGCTGCTCTCGGGTCGGTATGCGTTGCAGGGATATCTCGCGATTGAGGGATATGAAATTTTGAAGGGTCTTTCCGGCGTGATGACGCATGCGCACCTGGAGCGCGTGCCGATCCTCGAGAACTCGCAGGATTATGCAGAGCTGAGCCAGGATCTGGCCGATGCGCTGGATGAGTATCCGCATGCACACGGCGTTCTGCTGAGCCGGCATGGGCTTTATACTTGGGGCCAATCGGTCGCTGAGGCGCGCCGGCACCTGGAGGCGCTCGAATTTTTGTTCGAAGTGGAAGGCCGCCGGGTTCTGAGCCAGGACCCGGTGTTGCCGGACATTCTGGCCTGACGCGCGAAAGGAGCAACCATGGCCATCCTTCGCTTTCCGGATCAAGATCGCACCGTCGAGAACGAGACTGAAATTCGCGCCGAGTTGGCGCCTGCAGGCATTGACTACGAGCGCTGGAGTCTGGACCGTGTGCCCGCGGACAGCTCCGCCGATCTTGTTTTGGACGCGTATCGTGCTGAAATTGACGAGATGAAGCGGCGCGGCGGCTACGTGACGGCCGATGTGATCGACGTGAATCCCGAAACGCCGAACCTGGATGCGATGCTGGCGCGGTTCGACAAAGAGCATACGCACTCGGAAGACGAGGTGCGGTTCATTCTGGCCGGACGGGGCATCTTTTTCCTGGCTTTGGAGAAGGGTGTGGCTGCTGTCGAGGTTCACCCCGGCGATATGCTGCGCGTGCCAAAGGGGACACGGCACTGGTTTACGCTGTGCGCCGATAAGCGCATCCGGGCGATCCGCTGGTTCCAGGCAACCGAGGGTTGGACCCCGTTTTATACCGAATCGGGCCGGGATAAAGGCTACCAACCGCTGTGCTTCGGGCCAGCCTATCTTGGGCCGCGGGTCGAGACGACAATCAATCATTCGATTCGGACATAATGGCTTCCACATACAAGTTGTATCTGCTGGATGTTGAGGGCACCGTTGCGCCGATTTCTCTGGTGACGGAGCAGCTTTTTCCTTACGCCGAAGCGCATTTCGGAGAGTTTCTGCGCGACAACATCGACGATCCCGCCGTGCGCCAGGACCTGATGCTGCTGGCAAAGGAAAATCAGGCGGAGACAGATCCCACTCTTCCGTGCCGCCTTCCAAATGTGAAGTGGCCGGTTTTGGTCACCGAGACCAAGTTTCAGATTGACGCGTACTTCTATCTACTGTGGCTTATGGATCAGGATCGCAAATCGACTGCGTTGAAGAGCCTGCAGGGCAAGATCTGGAAGGCTGGGTTCGAGTCAGGCGAGTTGAAAGGGACGCTGTTTGCCGATGTGCCGGAGGCCTTCATGCGTTGGGCCGCGCAGGGCAAGGTTGTGATCTACTCGTCGGGATCGGTTGAGGCGCAGCAGCTTCTGTTTCGCCACTCGAACTATGGCGATCTGACGGCGCAGATTTCGGGCCACTTTGATACGCGGACGGGCCCGAAGGCTGGGAGCGCCAGCTATGCAGCGATTGCCGCAGCGATGGGCGTGGAGCCTGGCGCGGCGATTTTCTTTTCCGATGTGGTCGCTGAGCTGGACGCGGCGCGCGAGGCGGGATTCGCAACGCGGCTTGTGGTGCGCGAGGGGAATGCGGCGGTGGAGGATGGGCGTGGACACATTGCGATTGAATCCCTGGAGTTGATTTAGGCTCTAAGTTACATGCTTTGGACCAATCCAGCGGCGGCGGCGTTGAACGAGATTCGCGAGGCGCCGATTGTGCGCTTCTCGCTGCTGGCGTTCAGTTCGGTCTTCTTTCTTGTTGATCCGTTCGCGGCGATCGGATCGTTTATTGCTATTACGGCCGGGGCAGATGCGGCGCGGCGCAAACGGATGGCGCGCAAGGGCGCAATCACCTGCTTTATTGTGCTTACCACCTTTGCGGTTGCTGGGCAGCTCATCTTTCGGATGTTTGGGATTACGCTGCCGGCTTTTGAGGTGGCCGGAGGGCTGATCCTGTTACTTATCGGCCTGGACATGCTCGAGGCGCGGCGCTCGCCGACGCAGGAGACCACGGGCGAGGCCGAAGAGGGCGCAGCCAAGGAAGATGCAGGCATTGTGCCGCTGGGTATTCCCATGCTGGCCGGACCGGGTGCCATTTCGTCTGTGATGGTGCTGGTGGGTCAGGTGGATACGTTCTGGGGCTGGCAGATGGGCGCGATTCTGGGCTCCATTGCCATCACTGCATTTACAAGCTACTGGGTACTGGCGGGCGCGGACCGCGTGCGCGGGGTGATGGGCGAAACCGGTATCCGCATTCTGGTGCGTATTATGGGCCTGCTGCTGGTGGCGCTGGCCATGCAGTTCTTCGTGAACGGGTTGACGGATCTGGGGATTTTGCCGGCGTTGAAACACTGAAGTGCAGCGAGAGAGCCTCCGCTGCGCGGATGTCAGCGGGCCAGCAAGTCAACGTAAGAAAAAACTGCTGGTTGACAATATGCTTTCCACCCTTGTCGCAAAAACAAGTACGCACCAAGGATGTGGGACCCGGTACCTGGCTGGTGCTCTGCGAGTTAAAGCGGTAGATTCTTTTCTGAGGCCAATGGTTCTCCATGATTTATGCGCACCATTTGGGAAAGGCGCGTACTCGGATTTTCTGTCCCGACATCGGCACACGGTTCAATTCAATGGTTCTCCTCATCTTTTCCCACAGGCTTTGCGTGCTTTCCACAGGCATTTCGCTTGTGTTTATAGCGGGTCGTTGATATTCTCGAAAAGTTGCAACCGATGAGCAGTTTGCAGTGGCTCAAAGGCTTGCAAACGAGACTAGCTTATGCTACTCTCAAACAGTTGCAAGTAGGCAGTGGAGCATCCCGGTGGCCTGACGCAAGAGTTGCAGGCCTGCCCCAGGTGAGGGAAGAGGGAAGCTGGTTCGTTGGGTCAGGTGAGGTTGGCGTAAGACGAAGCATTGTCCGCCCCTGAGCCCCTGTAGGGAATCCCGCAGAGAACAAAACCATTGCAAGACCCAGAAGCACATGCTTCTGCGCGCCTCAGCGGCGCGGGCATTTTGTCGGTTGCTCTTTGATATTCTGCGCTGCGCGCCTTCCGGGCTCCGACTTCCGCGGCTGGTCTTTTAAGGCTGGTCAAAGGTGGAGCTGCACGAGGCAGAAACCTATGAATTTAAAGGTTTCGGGGGCTTGAAAGAAAATTGAAATTTTGGCTTGACCGATAGCCGGAACTTCGATAATCTTAAAAAGTTCGCGCCAAAACGCCTCACACTCTAAGCGAGTGAAGAAAAGCGATCAGCGCATCAAGTTCGAGGACACTCCGGCGTCACAGCTGGAGCCTCGATTCGAAAGGGTCCCGCTCAGGCGGACCACCCTGAAGGATCTTTGACAAATTGGTTGAACGTGCCAGTCGTGAGATGCGATCGGGTTTGGCTTGATCGATCTCACAAGGTAAGGTGCCCGACCGTCTGCATTGCAGACAAAGGGGCACGGTCGACTCCTTCTGACCTCCGTCGAGAGGAGTTGACATCAGGTTTCAAACGAGAGTTTGATCCTGGCTCAGAATCAACGCTGGCGGCGTGCCTAACACATGCAAGTCGAACGAGAAAG